>NZ_JBHTBQ010000008.1:0-98571 GCF_042664895.1 Iodobacter arcticus | reverse complement strand
TGCCCGTCACATGCTGAGGTAATAGCTGCTCGCCCCAAGCCGCACCATCACCTAATTGGAGAGAAACAAGACGCTGATCTTGATTAAAAGCGGCGGCAAAAGAAGCGAGTAAATCTGTGGCGCTCATAGCAACAACCCACGGATGACTGAAGCCACAACATTACACCACGCTTTGCGCTTACGCACTCCATGATTATGCGTAGCATGGCGACATGTAAGTTAAACCACTTACCCGTATTTCGATAACGGGTAATGCATACCGCAACAGGCGATCGGGCGCCAGCAGCGATCTGGCGCTCTTATTGGAGCGGCTAGACACACGTCTTTTAGTGTGTCTTCCTATTCGGGCAAGCATCGCATAGCCTCGTACACTCTATTTTATCCAGCGATTGACTTAGAGCACAGACAGAACGGCGGCAGGCTACAAAGCGCACATTTTCTTCGTGGGCCAGATCGCGATAGGCGCGCATCACATTGTGGCTTAAAAAATCAGTAAACAAGATCAGCAGATCAGCGCCTTTTAAGCTGGCTGGTTTACGCTGATGTGCTGCATTACGGCCTGAAACGTGTTTATGCACCTTAATGCCATAGCTCGATAAAAGATCAGGAATATTGCCCAGTACATCTGCGCCAACTAAATATGCGTTCATGATTAATACCCTAGGTGAGTGAATAAATTCATTCTCCTACAGTTGATAATGATTATCAATAGCATTTTTATTACAAGCTACATGTAAGCAATTAACCCTTCCATAGTACTTGCTCCAATCCAAGGTTATAGACTGCCGTGCTCTTTAAAAAAATCTAAATAAATCATCTAAATAAAGATAATTTATTTCATACAATCATTTGAAAATTAGCCATTCCAAACAAGAAAATGCTCAAAAATTGGGTTACCTTCGTTGTAAACATAAGGTAAACAACTTATTAAAATGAGGGGTTATTAAGCTGTTTTCACGCTAAATACAACACCTTCAAAGTAATTCATCATCCAACCCGATAAATTAATGTTGCACTGCGATAAGATCAAAAGCGGTGTTATTGACACAGACCAACACTAAGCCCGACATAAGCCTCCATTGTTTGCCTATTGCCCCATCTATAACCATGAGGAAACAGACATGCTGATTGCCATTCCCGCCGAAGCTTATCCTGGGGAATTCCGGGTCGCTGCCACGCCGGAGACGATAAAAAAACTGATCAAAGCCGGGCATACAGTCAGAGTAGAAAGTAAGGCTGGCTTACACGCCGCCATTAGCGATGCCGCCTATACCGAGGCTGGCGCAGAAATCGCACCGCACCCAGAGGCGCTTTACCAAGGCGCCCAACTTATTCTTAAAGTTCGTGCACCAGAAGCACATGAACTCGCGCAACTGCCTGATCATGCTGCGCTTGTCGCCCTATTTGATATTCATCGCTACGCTCATTTAGATGTGCTAAGCAGCAAAAACATCAGTGCTTACGCCTTGGAGCTGGTGCCGCGAATTACCCGCGCCCAGTCTATGGATGTTTTATCGTCCCAAGCCAATATTGCGGGGTATCGAGCGGTGCTACTGGCCACGCAATACTATCCACGCTTTATGCCGATGCTGATGACCGCTGCTGGCACGGTGAAACCCGCGCGCGTGTTGATTTTGGGAGCGGGTGTGGCTGGCTTACAAGCGATTGCAACGGCCAAACGGCTCGGGGCGATTGTGGAAGTCTTCGATGTGCGCCCTGCCACCCGTGAACAGGTGGAATCCTTAGGCGGCAAGTTTATTGAAGTGCCGTTAAATGACGCTGAAAAAGCTGCCGCAGAAACGGCTGGCGGTTATGCCCGCGAAATGTCGGAAGACTACAAACTGCGCCAAAGCGCGCTGATTGATCAACAATCCCGCCTTGCCGACATCATCATCAGCACCGCACAAATCCCAGGTAAAGCCGCGCCGGTATTGATCCCCGCAAGCACCGTACTCGGCATGAAAGCAGGCTCGGTGATTATCGATCTGGCCGTAGATAGTGGCGGCAACTGCCCCTTATCCAAGAGTGGCGAGGTGGTGCATAGCGAAAACGGCGTGATTATTGTGGGCCACGGCAATCTGGCTAGCTTGCTGGCGGCCGATGCGTCCGCGCTGTATGCCCGCAATATGCTGACTTTCCTCAGCCTTTTGCAAGATGCAGAGGGCGCTTATGCGCCGCATATGGATGACGAAATCATCAAAGCCACGCTGGTTAGCCATCAGGGCGAGCCCCTCTTTGGCAAAGCGCCTGCGCCCGCACACAACGTGACTCAGGCTCAAGCCGCTTGATGTAAATCCTAGCTAGCACTGCGGCGGGTTTCACCCGCCCTACAAATGACTTAAGGAGTACGCGATGTTTATTGAATCTGCCTCTGCCGTTGCAGAAGCAAGCAGCCACGCGCTGGCGGCTGATCCTTTTATTGGCAGCCTAACTATTTTTATTCTGGCTATTTTTGTGGGCTACCACGTTGTTTGGAATGTGACCCCAGCCTTACACACCCCGCTGATGGCGGTGACCAATGCCATTAGCGGCATTATCGTCGTCGGGGCCATGCTGCAAGTGGTGGATATCAATGCGCAGAGCATCAGCGTGACCAGTGTCTTGGGTGCGGCGGCAATTTTTCTGGCCAGTATTAATATCTTTGGCGGCTTTTTAGTCACGCAGCGCATGTTGGCGATGTTTAGAAGGAAGGCTAAATAATGCAAAACTTCACTTCTATTCTGTATTTGATTTCTGCCGTGCTATTTATTTTGTCGCTCAAAGGCTTGTCATCGCCAATGTCGGCCAGACGCGGTAATTTATTCGGCATGCTCGGCATGGCCATTGCCATCGTCACCTCATTTTTTGTGGCCGATAAGCCGGTGATTTGGCTGATCTTAGCCGCCATGTCGGCCGGTGCTGTAGTCGGCGCTTACAAAGCCCGTACCGTTGCCATGACCGCCATGCCCGAGCTGGTTGCAGCCATGCACTCTTTAGTCGGCTTATCTGCCGTACTGATTGCTGTTGCGGCAATTTTCCATCTGGGCGTCGGCCACAGCAGCATTCAAAAAATCGAGTTATTTATTGGCGCATTTATTGGTGCGATCACCTTTAGCGCCTCGGTCATTGCCTACGGCAAGCTATCGGGCAAATTTGGCGCAAGAGCGATTAACTTTAAAGGCCAGCATGGCTTAAATCTGCTACTCGCCCTTGCCATGCTGGGGTTCGGTGCGATGTATGTGGTCGCAGATAGCCAATCAGCTTTCTTAATCATGGTCGGCATTGCACTCGCACTGGGCGTACTGCTGATTATTCCCATTGGTGGCGCAGATATGCCGGTGGTGGTGTCGATGCTCAATTCCTATTCAGGCTGGGCGGCAGCGGGGATTGGTTTTACGCTGAATAATCCGGTACTGATTATTGCTGGGGCCTGCGTTGGCGCATCGGGGGCGATTTTATCCTACATCATGTGTAAAGCCATGAATCGCTCGATTATCTCGGTGCTTTTAGGTGGCTTTGGTGCGGCGGTGGTAGTCAGCGGGCCAGCGGGCTCAGCGCAAAAAAACTATCGCACCGGCAGCGCGGATGATGCCGCGTTCCTGATGGGAAACGCGGAAAAAGTCATCATCGTGCCAGGTTATGGTTTGGCGGTTTCTCGTGCCCAGCATGCCTTGCAAGAGCTGAGTGATTTACTAACCGCACGCGGCGTGGATGTTCGCTATGCCATTCACCCTGTGGCGGGTCGCATGCCGGGGCATATGAATGTGCTACTGGCCGAAGCCGAAGTACCTTACGACAAAGTGGTGGAAATGGAGGAAATCAACAGCGAGTTTTCCACTGCCGATGTGGTACTGATTATTGGCGCAAATGACGTGGTCAACCCTGCGGCTAAAAATGATCCAAGCAGCCCGATTTATGGCATGCCGATTTTAGAAGCCTATAAAGCCAAAACAGTGATGGTGGTTAAACGCTCAATGAATGCAGGCTACGCCGGGCTAGATAACGATCTGTTCTATATGGACAGAACCATGATGGTGTTTGGCGACGCTAAAAAGGTCGTTGAGCAGATGTTGCAGGCGGTGCATTAAGCGATTGCGAGGTATTGAAATACTTCGCAATTTTCAGCTTTAAGCTTCGTTGGCCAAACCTTGAACCACAGAGTGCCACAGAGAAAACCTCACAAAGATCGTCATTCCCGAGTGTTTCTGCCGGGAATCCAGCGCTCTGCTAGGGTCTGTGCTCTCTATGTCATCGAGGATTCAAGGTTTAGCTCTCTATCAAGGCAAGCTGAGCAGCAAATAAAAATGGCCCAGAAATCCTCTGGGCCATTTTTTTTGTAACGATCAAACCATCAAACCGTCACAGGTTTATCCAAAATGGGAGCGGGCTGAGCCACAACTTCAGACTCTAACTCCTCCGGCAAGACATCTTGCTCCGCACCCAACTCGTTTTCCCATTTGCACACCACACCGGTGGCCACGGCATTGCCGAGTACATTGGTGGCAGAGCGGCCCATATCTAGGAAGTGATCCACACCCAAAATCAGCAAGAGGCCCGCTTCAGGGATATTAAACTGCGATAGGGTTGCGGCAATCACCACCAAAGATGCACGTGGTACGCCGGCCATGCCTTTTGATGTCAGCATCAAAATCAGCAACATCATCACTTTTTGCATCAGTGTTAGCTCAATACCGTAAGCCTGAGCAATAAACAGCGTGGCAAAGGTGCAATACATCATCGAACCATCAAGGTTAAACGAGTAACCAATCGGCAATACAAAGCTGGATATTTTCTTATTACAACCAAATTTTTCCAGCTGCTCAAGGGTTTGCGGGTAAGCCGCTTCGCTGCTCGCCGTGGTAAAAGCCAGCAAAATGGCACCGCGAATGCGGCGTAATAAGCCAAACACACGCGTTTTTAAAAATACAAAGCCCAGTAAAGTAATCACGCACCACAGCACAAAAATACTTGCGTAAAAACCGGCCACAAATTTGCCATACACCGCCAATACTTCAATCCCTTCTTTGGCAATCACGGCCGCCATCGCGGCAAAAACCGCTACGGGTGCAAAATTCATGATGTAGGTGGTGATTTTAAGCATGACATGCGCAACCGCATCAATCACGTCAATCAAAGGCGTGGCCCGCTCGCCCAAAGCCGCGCCTGCTACACCAAAGAACAGAGAGAACACCACGATTTGCAGAATTTCATTCTTAGCCATTGCATCAAAAATGCTGGTTGGGAAAGCATGATGCAAAAAGTCTTTTAAATTCATCGCCCCTTTTGCGATGCCGCTTTCGGTGCCAACCGCTGGCAAGGCTAGATTCAGCCCAACACCCGGCTCCAGCAGCGTGACCATTACCAAACCCAACACTAATGATGTAAGCGACATAAACATAAACCAGCCCATGGTTTTTAAACCAATCCGGCCAATTGCACCGCTATCGCCCATTCTGGCAATGCCGACCACCAGTGTTGAAAACACCAGTGGCGCAATAATCATTTTGATCAGACGCAGAAAAATATCGCTAAGCAGCGATATATAAGAGGCAAAGGAAGCAAGGGAAGCGGAATTATCCGCATATTGATTCACGGTATAGCCACAGATAATCCCCAGCACCATGGCGAGGATAATAAACAAGGTTAAATTTTTAGACTGCATGAAAGCTCTCTGTATTCTTACTAAGTAAACCAGTACAAAAACGGACCACCACGAAAGCATATAAAACTCATGGTTTGATACCTCCACCCTTTTGAAGAGGTAGAAACGAGCGACCCCATTTAGATCTGAAACTTACTTAATTTTCTATTTTTAATCGGTGAAACGTTCTCATTCTCACCATGCGCCTTAAATTTCACGCCATTACACCGCAAGTCTTACTTGTACGCATGTGCAATATTTACATAGAGAGAAGTTAAGCGGCCGTTTCAGGCGATTCAATCCTACTGAAGCATGCCGCCAAAACACTTATATAGACTGGGCTTTTAGCCAGTGCCAAAGCATTTTATGTGAAGGAAAAAATTGCTTAAATAGCCCCAGAAGCGTTGCGCTCCCAATCAGAGCCAACACCAGCCAAGGCAAGCTCGGCATATTTAAGCTACGTGCATGATCCAGCAAAAAACCACCGCCGGTATAGCCAAACAGCCCACCTACAGCCAGCCCCATACGCCCCATGCCCATATAACTGGCACGTGCTTTTGGCTGCGCATAGCTGGCTAGCAAGGCT
Source organism: Iodobacter arcticus (assembly GCF_042664895.1). Lineage (NCBI taxonomy): Bacteria > Pseudomonadati > Pseudomonadota > Betaproteobacteria > Neisseriales > Chitinibacteraceae > Iodobacter > Iodobacter arcticus. Next base: position 92,365 of record NZ_JBHTBQ010000008.1, on the reverse strand, counting down.
TCTCTAGCAGGCTCTGTAATTAAAGTGCCCAGATAGAAAAACGCCAGTACCACAAAAGCACCCACAACCCCAGTGACCAAGGCCATTGCGGCCATACTGACCGTCATCAAGGTAATGCCTGCCAATACCCGCACTTGCAAACTAAAGTAGCGCTCCCCTAAACGGGCCAGAGGGTAAAGTAAGCACAGTGCAAGCATAGCATCGAGGGTATACATCCAGCCCACGGCTTGCGCAGTGCCTGCTAACTGCTTTATCACCACCGGCAGCAGCAACATAATCTGTACACAGAGCACGTAATAGCCGCTCAAGGTAAACACAAACAAGAGAAAAGGTTTATCCACCAAAACCACACGAATCGCCGTTAATGCTGCCGTGCGTTTGGCCGCCACGCGATAAGCAGGCAAAAGTACCGCGTTGACCAGAGCAGCCAGAACAAATACCGCAGCCCCCCCCATCGCCACCCAGTAAAAATCAAAAACCAGCAACCACGATCCAAACAAAGCCCCCACCATAGCTGCGGCACTCTCTTGCATCATCAGTAGCGAATAAAAACGATTGCGCTCATGCGGGCGAGTCAGCTTAATAATCAGTGCACTCCTTGGCGGATCAAACAAGGTGCCGCCAAGACCTGATAAAACACAGGAAAAAACCAAAATACTAGGATGAGTCGCCAGCCCCATCACCGCAAAGCCAGCGGCGCGCAGCAACATGCCAGACACAATTAATGGCTTGGCTCCAAAGCGATCCGCTAAAGAACCGCCTAACAGGCCCAAGCCCTGCTGCGACAATTGCCTTATCCCCAAAGCCAGCCCCACTGCCGCAGCGGCCCAACCCAACTGATCGACAAAATGCAGGCTAATCAGTGGAAAAACCAGAAAAAAACCGCAAACAACCAACATATTGTCCAGCATAATAAAACGCCGCCCCAGCCGCCTTGCCCGCTCTGCCCCAGCCATTTTGCATCTCCTTTCATGATTAATGCATATTCTCAACTGTGGCCAGTTATTATAGAAGCCGTGAACTGCTAATATTTAATATGGATTTTACTTATGGCTCTGAATATTGATGATTTGCAATTGCTGATCGATATTGTGGCCTGTGGCAGCTTTAGTCAGGCAGCAGCAAGGCGCAGCTGGTCTCAGCCCCAAGTCAGCCAACGCGTCAGCTTGCTCGAAGCCGATATTGGCGCGCAATTATTTCAACGCCACCGCCGAGGCGCGATTCCTACCGCGGCCTGCCTGTCTTTTTTGCCCGCTGTACAAGAAGCACTGGCCGCGCTGGAAGCAGGCAAAACAGCCATCCAGGGCGCACCCGCCCTGCCCAGAATGACACTCGCCTGCATGCCCTCTTTAGCTTCCGTAGTGTTTGGCCCTATCTTGGTAGCACTTGCCAAGGCACCAATGGAAATCCGCTGCAGCACCGATCACTCACAAACCATTATGGAAAACCTGCTCAGCGCTAAGGCGCAGCTGGGCTTTATCATCAAATGTCCCGCCGTAGCAGGGATTCAAATGGAGCGCATCTGGCGATCGCCGATTATTGCCGTAGTGCATAAACGCCACTCACTTGCCAAAGCAGAGCTGCTAACGCTGGCCGATATTGCCAACGAGCAATTGGCGCCACAGTTTTGGGGTGATGCCTGTGATCAGCTGATTAGCCAGCTACGCAGCTTACGTAGCGTAAGCGAGCCCATTCACGCCATTCAGCCCGCCAGCGCCGCTCGGGAAATGGCGATGGAACATGGCTTTTTAACTTTTATGCCCGAAGTGGCCGTAAAACGGGATTTACGCGAAGGGCGGCTGATTAAGCTAAACATCAGCGATTTGCCGCTTTGGGAGTGGGAAGTGATGATGGCTTGGCGCAGCGGCAAGCGTGCAGATGTAAGCAAGCAGTTGGTGATTGATACGGTCAGGGCGATGGCGGCAGATTGGGCCTAAGCCGCTAAATTAACCTAGACCGCGCAGGCCCCGCTGTTATTTTTCAACAGCAACACGTATTTTTTCTATATCTACGGCGTTTAAATACTTTGGAATATTGGTCCACATTGAATGATAGCCATAAGCCCCATTCATTAATTCATCCAAAGCCTGCTCTTTGCTCCAGCCCTGATAAAGAATGCGGTATATGGCCGAAATCAAACCGGTACGATCAGCACCATGCAGGCAATGCAATAAAACAGGCGCCTCAGCCTGTTTTATTGCACGTAAAGCGGCAATCACGTCTTTATCTTCAATATCCCAGGTATTCATCGGCACTCGAACAGATTTCAGACTTGTATTTTTTAAGATTTTTTGATCCGAATGAAAAGCCCGCAAACTCACCACCGTTTTTACGCCTAAAGACTGAATCAGAGCCACATCTTTAACATCCAGCTGGGCGCTGCGATAAAACTCGGGTGTTACCCTAAATAAATTGACCGAATGCTCAATAGGCGTCGCCCACTCGGCTTTACGTGCCGGCTCAGCAGCATAGGCAGGCAAAGCCAATAACATCACCATCAATAATTTAAATACCACATTGAACATTACTCAGCCTTTCTTAACAGAAAAATAAAATTTATGGGTGTTGGCTCAGCACCGTATCAAGCACCTGCTGGCCTGCGGCAGGTCGGCCCAAAGCGCGCGCTTTTATGCTCATTTCAGCAAGTTTGCTAGGGTTGTCTAATAAATACCGAATCCGATATTCCAAAGTCACCGCATCAAATGCCTTCAGGGCCACACCTTGCTCTAGTAAGAAATCCGCATTACGCTCTTCCTGCCCCGGAATCGGCGCATTCACAATCATCGGCAACCCCATCGCCAGGCATTCAGAAGTAGTCAGGCCACCGGGCTTAGTCACTACCAAATCCACACATGCCATCAACCGCTCTACTTTATCTGTAAAGCCTTGTGGTAAAACGCGGCCCGGATAGCGCAGAGACAATGCCTGCAATGCCGCCAAAGCCGCCTCATTTTTACCCGCCATCGCGATCAGCTGAAAATCTCCTTCCATTGCCAATAACCTTGCCGCAATCGCATCCAAGCTGCCCAAGCCTGCGCCGCCGCCCATTAATAAAATGGTCGTGCGTTTGCCATCTAAGCCAAACTCGGCAGCGCATTGCTCGCGGCTGGCTACCGCAGTAAAACTTGGCATAATGGGTATGCCTGTTACACTAATTTTTTCAGCTGCAATGCCTTGCGCCTGCATGCGGAAAGCCACCTCATCATTTGCAGCAAAATACCCTGCCATCCCCTCGTGTACCCACATTCGGTGCAAATCAAAATCAGTCACCTGCACCCACACAGGGCAATTTAATACTTCTTTTTTGAGCTGTCTGGATAAAATCTCGGCGGGCAAAAAGTGAGTGCAAATAATGGCATCCGGTTTAAATGCAGTGATTTCTTTTAATAGTGCACGCGCATTCATCCGCTCTAGTTTTTGCCGTAATTTTTCTATTGAGCTGTCAGCCTGAGCATCATTGCTAGAGTTATATAAATACCCCCATAGCGCAGGGGCTTTATTCACCAATTTAATATAAAAATCGGTATATATTTTTCTAAACCCTGCCGTTACATATTGCATCACATCTAAATGCAGCACTTCCAGATGGGCATCGCCGATATTTGCATAAGCGCGAATGGCCTCAGCCGCACGCACATGCCCGGCACCAGCAGAAACACTCAGTAATAATATTTTTTGCATAGGTTTAAGAAACACTGATTAAAAAAACAGAATAACGAGCATAGCACTTTAAAAGTACTGCTGCGAATAATCACTACACTCTATACAAAAAGTAAAATTAAATAAAAACCATGTGTATCATTTTTTTACAATCTAAAAACTCGCTCAGGCTAGGCCAATCAGTGATTCATTTTAAGGATCATCTGATCGTCTTTTAACGTTACCTCAAAGCGCTTAATCACATTCATACCGAGTAATATTTCATCACCCAGCTGCGGCACTACGCCTACGGTCACCTGATTAAACTCAAAAGGCCCAAATGAAAACTGCTCAAGCTTAGACTGATAACCCTGCACCACGCCATTTGCTGTTTGCGACATAAAAGGCTGGCCTTCCTTAAGCTGCAAGCGCTCTGCCAGCGGTGCGCCTAAAGTCATCATTGTTGCACCTGTATCAATAAGCAACACCACAGGCTGGCCGTTTATGCGGCCATTTAAACGAAAATGCCCGTCTCTGGAGCGCTTCAAAATAAGTTGCTGCCCCTGCCCTGAGCTCAGCGATGTCCGTGTATTGGGGTTGTATTGATACGCTAAAAAAGCATTAAATCCCCAATAAATACCACCTGCCACCAATAGCCACACTAAAACAATAGACAACGTCGAACGCATACCTTCCCTTATTCACATACGATTTAATGATTATTTAAATCAAGCACATCGCCCATATAGCTAAGCGTATGCCGACCTGCGGCTTTGGCCTGATACAAAGCGGCATCTGCGGCAGCGATCACCTCATCTATATTTGATCCGTTTTCAGGAAACCAAGCCAGACCAATGCTCATCCCCGTTTTAACTTGCTGCCCGTCAATCAGCACAGGCTCATCAAAACCCTGTAAAAGACGCTGACAAATGCTAATTGCATCACCTCGGCTAATAGGCCCGGCAAAGATCATGGCAAACTCATCCCCACCCAAGCGCGCCACCGTATCGCACTGGCGCAAAGTATCCATTAAACGTAGAGCCACGATTTGCAAAAGCTGATCCCCTGCACCATGGCCCATACTATCGTTGATTCGCTTAAAATGATCTAAATCAATGAGTGCCAAGGCAAACTCGCCCCCCTGCTGCTGGGCTTTGCCAAACACGTGCAATAAGCGTTTTTGAAACATTCGCCGGTTAGGCAAGCCTGTTAAGGCATCGCTATACGCCATTTCTTCAAGCTTGCTTTGGCTGGCCCGTAACTGCTCAAATGTTTGCTGATGTTTTAATATTTCAAGCGATAGCTCTTTTGTTCTTTGATTTACTTTTTCTTCCAAAGTAGCACGATATAATTCGGCCTCTTGTAAACGCGCCGTTTTTTCTGCAACCGCCATATTGAGCGCAGCTGTTGCGGATTTTTTAAGGCTATTTACTTTTTCAGCTAAAGCCTGAGAAAATAAAATAGCGCTCCATGCCCCCGCTATAAAATAAAATATCATATTAAAACGATTAGCTTCAATAATGCCCTGAGTCAGCAATACCAATAAAGCACTACCAATCAGCGTAGGCCCTTCACCCAGTAAATAATATCTGGCCCATACCGAGCCCAGATAGCTAAGATACGCAGACATCGCCAAGACCAGAGGCAGCCATACAGCCCCCGCCCATTGAGTTAACAGCTCAGCCCAGGAATATTTGTGAATAAACACCAAAAAAAATACAAATAAATAGACAATAACAACACCATACAAAACACAATTAAACCATTTTCTTCTTACTGAATCACCCAACAAAGAAATAGCAAATAATATAGAAAAAATACCCGCAGTCGCACTAATACATGAAGACAACCCTTTATAGCGGTAAAACTCACTCGTCCATAAAATATTCAAATCAAGGCCACTCACATTTATTGCATAAAACATATAACTCAATATGGCTAAAAAATACAATAAAAACATTTTATCTTTTAATCTTAAATAAATAAGCAAATTATAAAAAGACAAACCCAACATAATTCCAAGCAATATGCCATAAAAAAGATACTCGCTCAAAGTTAAATCAATCCATTGCTCTTGCTGCCAGATTTTTACAGGAAAAACAAAAGCACTATGCACAGTTGAGCGCCAATAGATCACCATGCTTTGATATTGATTAAATTCAATAGGGTAAAAAAATGGCCGACCAGATAAAGGGCGAATCGAAAAAGGCTCATATTTTCTTGAAATATGTTCTATATATTGACCATTTTTATCCGGCGCATAAAACAATAACTCAACAGGGCTAAATGTCTGGTAATCCAACCACCAGCGTTTTGGCGCATCGTGGCTAAGCTGCAGCTGAATACGAAACCAAACCGGGTGACGAATCTGCGCCAGCACATTACGCCCCCCCGCAGAGACAAACTCCGCGTGGTTACGCACATCATCCAGCTTCATTTTTCCTGAAGTATCAATAAAGTATTCAATATTTGAATTGATATATTCGGCACTACTTTGACGATGCAAAATAAACGACGAGGAAGGGCCCCTCGCCTGGCTACCAGAAATCAGACCAAATAAACAAACAATGAGTATGAAGACTTTAAGCATTCTTAGTGACTACACATTTTAGAAAACATAAGTTCAACACTCTATAGACAGGTAATTAGTGTAAATATAACAAAACTTCACACAAATTTCTGTCTTTGTTCTTACTTGACAAGATAGAATCACTAGGGCAGAAGATTATTTCATCGTACTAAACACAGCCATTAGCCCAATGACCTGCTCACTCAGATGCAGGCAAACCATCCATCACAAACCAAAAATCCCTTTTAATAAATCCACCGCATCCGGTGACTTTGGCTTGTCCTGTGGCGGCCGCTCGCCGGGGGCTTGCTCCATCCCTAGCATGCCCACCATGCTGGTCGCCATTGATTTTAGCCGGATTTTTGCCGCCCACTGTGGATTCCACACGGCTTTGGGATCTTTAGGGCGGGGAGGATAAGCAAGATTGAGCTCATCACCGTAAGCAATTAGCCGCAACATGCCTTGTCCTAATGCTTCTTTGGGGGCTTTGCATTCTGTGCTTTGGGCGGGAAGTAATACTTTTTCTTTAAGCCAGCGATCTATCGCGGCATTAGGCTGGTAATCGAGCAGACCAAAGCCCGCATCGGGCAGCTCGCTAGAAGTCCAAAACACCATTTCATCTTGATTCTTCATACTCATACTGGCCATAAACCACGCCCTAGCCTGCGGCATGGTCTGCCAATTAAACACCACCGCCAGCCCTTCATCTCGCTGCTTTAAATCAATTGCGGGCATTAAATCGTGCTGGGCATCCAGATTAAATTTAAAGCCTTCTGGCACACCATCGCCGCTCAATTCATGCTCGCCTTGCAGGGACGCGCCATCGGGAATCATACGGCTATCGCTTTTATTGGGCCAGATCGGGCGACCTGGACTGCTATGCGTGCCGCGCGTTGTGGCTCGGCGGCTTTGAAATACCCTAGCAAAGTCGGCCATATCGGCTGTGGCCATATCCAGCACACGCGGCTGGCCTTTTCTCACCTCGCTGCCACAGCCCCAATAGAGCAACACTTTGCCCTTAGGACGCTGAAATTCAGGCGCAGGGGTCTCCTCCTCTGATTCAGTCAGCGGCACAGGCTTGCCTTCTTGCGGGCTAAACAAACTCAGCTGCGGCGCAAGCTGGCTACCCTGCGGTACTTTTTGCACGCCCCCTTGCAAGCTAGGATTCTTGCGGGTGGAAAGCGTGACATCCATCCAGCGCCCTGCCAAAGCGCCTTGAGTATTTCCAAAGCTATTTGCGCCCTTGCTTGCGCCAAACATACCCCCAAGCAGACCACCCACAGAGCCCATGCCTGCTGGCATCATCGAGCCAGAATAAGTCGCTAAATCAATCCAAACCTGAGCCACAGGCGGTGTCGACTTTGGCGGTGTAGCCGCAAAAGTCATACCCACACAGCCCAATAAACAAAGAGAAATGGCACGCATAAAGACCTCGACTCAAGAACAGGGATTGCTCCTAGTTCTAGTCGAGAATAGGCAGGGGGTAAAGAAGAAGAGGCTAGCTGCATCACTGAGAAATCAATGACAAGCATTGAATCAACGTAGGGCGGGTGCAACCCGCCATTTTCTAGCATTTCATGCCAAAGTCTAGCCGTTTTCACCCCAATCCTGTCAACTTAAGCTTATTTCCTTGTGTGAATCGGTGTTTATAGGGTGTACAACGACGCAGTCGGAGCGCAAAGAGCGGTGCGCAAGAAAAACGACTTGCACACCCTATAAAAATCAAGCTTTGTCTCGCTAAGTTGACAGGATTGGGTTTCACTCACCCTACGATGTTTACTTACCCCAAGCACCCCGCCGTGCCTTACCTACCGCCGCTGGCTTACGACTGGTATTTTGCTTTTGCAGTAACTTATCGATTTGCTCGGAAGTCGATTGCATTAAGGACTCGGCCATTTCGCCACTTGGGAAGGTATCTGGCATTCTGAAGCCTAGCCATGCATAGGCGGAATACAGCTTGCAAGTGTCTTCCAAGTATTGCAATTCATTACGCCCGCCCATGCCATCCATACGTAAGAGTGGCACGGCACGACACTTGGCACGGGCTTGCGTCCAGTCTTTAAACGCCGACTCCAGCATGGCAAATTTGGTGGAAATAGGGCAAAGGCTAAATACAAAGCGATCGGTAAGCGGCAGAGTCAGCGTATCCAACCAGCGGGCTTTTTCGATTTGCTCGCTTAAATTGGCAGGCAAGAAGAATTCATCATGCACATTAATATGCTTGGCAAATAGCTCTAGCAAAGGCTGTAATTTGGTCTCGCCGGTTGCACCAGAAATTTGCTGTAGATAATCCAGATTTGGGGACACAAAGAAGCCGGTACTTGGCAATGGCTCCGCTGCCTGCTTCAATAATGCGGCAATCACCTGGTGTGTTTTCGCGTCCAGCCCAGCTACAAAGCCTGCTTCATGCTCGCCAAAACGCCCTGCCCGCCCAGCAATTTGCTTAGCCAGCGAGGCGGCAATCGTGCCTTCGGCGTAGCCATCCCATTTATTGGCCGTGGTAAAAATAATCCGTCTGGCGGGCGTATTAAGACCCATGCCGATGGCGTCGGTGCCCACGACAATTTTAGTGGTGCCATCGATAAATCGCTCGGCCTGCGCTTGGCGCACTTCGGGGGATAAATTGCCGTAAATTGCCGACACTTTAAAGCCCTGCTCAATCGCCTGATCGCGCCAGTTCAATACTTCGCGGCGCGAAAACGCAATCAGCACATCACCCGCCTGCAAATTAGATAAAGAACCTAGCGGTTTTTTCTCCATTTCCAGCGGCGACATGCGCTGTAGTTTTCGCACCTCTAATGTGCCGCCCACCCGCTTGACCAAGGATTCAATCGCGGGCTGTGCTTCCAGCGCGCCAAGCAAATACACGGTACTGGCTGGCACGCCACACACCGCTGCCGTCCAAGCCGCGCCTCGGTCTTGATCTTCTAAAAGTTGGATTTCGTCGATCACAGCGACTTCAATCACCCGATTAGGGTTGAGCATTTCTACCGTGCTGGCCACATGGGTGGCCTCGGGGTGCAGCTTTCTTTGCTCGCCGGTAATCAGGCTGACCGCCACACCGGCATCCGTTAATCGACGGTAATTTTCTAAAGCCAATAAACGCAGCGGGGCTAAATACACGCCAGATTTGGCTTTCATCAAATGCTGCATGGCCGCATGGGTTTTACCCGAATTGGTCGGGCCAAGAATGGCAATAAAATGCCTTGGCATGGCTTGCGCCACGGTAAACGATTCGGGATACAGCGATAAATTCACTGCATTATGGGTTTTGTCTGCCTGACGTGTAGCCGCCTTGCCGCCTTTTAGCGCGTCGATCCGATCCAGCGCCAGCTGGCAGCGGAACCGTGCCAGCTCGTATTTAGCCTGAAACGCCGTCAGCGTTGCGGTGGGGTCGAGATCAAAATCGCGGGCAATCACCAGTACTTGTTCAGCGCAGAGCAAAAGCTGCGCTTCTAATTTGGCACGAGCCTCGTCATTCCAGCGCGCTTTAAGCATGGCAAAACGCGCTGCGCTGTCAAGCTTGCGCCACTTGCTGCTTTTACCTAAAAAGCCTTCATCCGGCACCAGATGATAGGGAATATGCAAACCATGTATAACAAGTTCACCCTGCACAGAAACGGCGTAGCAACCATCGGTCGTGACCAGCGTAGCGTGATGCGTTTGCAAATAATCATGAATTAAAGAAAGTTCTGGAGCATCACTAAGAGAGTCGGTCATAGGGTCTACTGTATTCAAGGTCAAAAATGGCTGAACGCCTTAGTCAGAAGTATACAGTAGCCCCTTCAATGCCGATGAAAACAGATTACTGGGGCGACTTGGCAGAGACCACTTCATCATCCAGCCATTCTCGCCACACCGCCAGAGCAACCGCTAATATCACGGGACCTAAAAACAGACCGACCAGACCAAAAGCAGCCAAGCCGCCGAGCACGCCAAACAGCGCCAAAACAAACGGAATATCCACGACCTCAGACAATACCAAAGGCCGGACAATATTATCAACCCAGGAAACAACCATGAGGCCCCAAATCAGCAAGCCTATTCCTGCTGCAGTTTGCCCCGTAAAGAGCAGCCACAAACCTGCCGCCCCCCACACCAGCGGCGTTCCAAAAGGCACCATGGCCAATAAAACCGTCACCGCAGCCAAAGTAACGGGGGCAGACAAGCCTGCAGCCCAATAGCCCAAACCCGCCACAGCGCCTTGAATCAGCGCCGTCAGCACGATGCCGTAAACCACCGCCCGCGTGGTTAATGCAACCGTTTTTAAATACCCGCCAGCCCGCTCACCCAATAAAGAAATACAGATTGTACGGATTTGCCGTGCCACACTGTCTCCATGCAAATACACAAAGAACAGCGTAAACAAGGCAAAAACCATTTTAACCATGTTTTTTCCAATGCCGCCCAGCAAAGCAAAAGCATAGGCATCTAGCTGGCGTAAATGATTTTTAAGCTCAATGCTAATTTGTGCCGGCTCTGCCAATAAAGCACCGAGCGATTCGCTTAGCTCAGCCCCAAAAATCGGCAACTTAGCTATAAATGCAGGAGGCCTGATACGCCCCGACCCAAGCTCTGCTGTGAGTAGATCAATAAAAGGGCTACTTTCTACCCTAAGTAAAAACAACAGCCAAATGACAGGAAACACCACCAAAGCCGACATCAGTAACGCCAGCAGCAAAGCAGAGGCCGTCTGCCTTTTTCCCGTTTTCATTAACAGCCAAAGGTATACAGGCCACGTTGAAAAACCTAAAATACACGCCCACAATATTGGGATAATAAAAGGCGTTAATACAACAGATACCGCCAGCCCAAGTACACCCAGAAACATCACAAGCAATACACGCTTTGCCAATGGGTGGGTAGTGAGCTCGCGCATCATTCAAACTTATCCGAGCGTAAAACCTCAACATCCTGCAAAAAAGCTACCATGGCGTAATTTGCAAAATATGTGGCTTGCAGGTGCAGTAACGTCGATTCAGCCACAGCCCGCGGAAAAACCATTTCAATCCGAATATTTGCAGACTTTGTCCAAGCCCCTTCCCTCACCCCGTGGCTGCCACGGCCACGGGCATCCGAGATGGTATAGCCACGCACGCCAAGCCGATCTAAATCACGCACCAACACTTGCTCTATTGCTGCCTCTGTAATCACCGTCAACAGGGTACGTGCCTGGGTATTCAAACTCATCCGAAGACTCCGATAAAATAACTGGCCAATCGATGGTACAAAGGAATACCAATCAAAATATTAAAAGGAAATGTAACGCCCAGCACGGCCGCCAAAGAAACAACCGGATTCGCTTCAGGAATTGCAAGCCGCATCGTAGCAGGAACGGCAATATACGAAGCACTTGCGGCCAGCGTTGCCAGCAAGGTGACGCCCCCCAGAGACAAGCCCAGCAGAACGCCGCATCCGGCACCCAGCACAGCGCCCAAAAGAGGCATCAATATCGCAAAAGACAATATAAACAGGCCCCGTTTTTTAAGCTCGTCGACCTGATGACTCACAATCAGCCCCATTTCCAATAAAAACAGCGCCAACACTCCTTTAAATAAATCAAAAAATAAAGGCTTTATCGAAGCCAAGCCGTCCGGACCAGCGATCCAGCCAATCAGCATCCCTCCCAGCAGCAAGATCACGCCTTTGCCAAGCAGGGCTTCATGTACCAGCTCACCCCAGCGAGTTTGCTTACCCACACCACGCATCAACACAATGCCGACTAAAATGGCGGGAATCTCCATCACCGCCAGAAAGATGGTCATTTGCGATTCAAAAGCGATATCCCGCGTCGTAAGCCAGCTTACCCCCACGGCAAAAGTCGCTACGCTGACCGAGCCGTAGTGTGCCGCCATAGAAGAGGCATCGGCACGTGAAAAGCGGCCGATATACTGCAAGATAATAAACGCAAGCAAAGTAAGCAAAACCCCCAGCACCACCACAGCCAGCAGCTGCGGCAATAAAGGTGCAAGGGGTTGAGAAGCAAGACCTTGCCCACCTTTCAAACCAATGGCGACAAGTAGAAAAACAGAAAGGGATTCATACAAGGCAACGGGCAGCTTCAACTCTGAACGCAGCAAGCCCGCCGCCAGACCAAACAAAAAAAACAAGACAACCGCATCAATCATCTAACTAACTCAATCAGACTTACGTGTGACATAAAGGCTAGCCACTACACTGCCTGCGATGAGCACTGCAACCACCGACAAAGAAATAGCGATTGGCATATGGAACCAAGGCATGATCAACATCTTGGTACCGATAAATGTGAGTACCAGCGCCAAACCATACTGCAGCAGGTGGAAACGATCGGCCATATCTGCCAAAAGGAAATACAAAGCACGTAAACCAAGAATGGCAAAAATATTAGAGGTAAAGACAATAAACGGATCCGTTGTAATCGCAAAAATAGCCGGGATAGAATCCACAGCAAAAACGACATCCGAGATTTCAACCAGAATCAGCACTAAAAACAAGGGGGTAAAGTAGCGTACACCGTCTTTCTTTACGACGAATTTTTCGCCATGATGATCATCTGAAACGCGCAGATATTTACGCGCAATCCTAAGCACAGGGTTTTTAGTCATATCTGGCTCTTCTTCTGCCACAAACAACATACGAACACCCGTTACCACCAAGAATGCACCAAACAGATACAGCACCCAGCTAAATTCTTGCACAACCCATGCGCCAGCTAAAATCATCACTGCCCGCATAATCAATGCGCCTAATACCCCATACACCAAAACGCGGCGTTGATATTCAGCGGGCACATTAAAGGCTGAAAAGATAAGCAAGAAGACAAAGACATTATCGACAGAAAGCGATTTTTCAATCAAATAACCGGTAAAAAATTCTAATGCTTTACGGTCGGCAATTTCTGCACCCACCGTGCCATTTAAATACCACCACATGCCGGCATTAAACAGTAAGGCTAAGCTAATCCACACCAAAGACCAGCTTGCGGCCTCTTTTACGCTGACTTTATGTACCTTGCTGCCGCCAAAAACAAATAAATCAAGGGCAAGCATCACCAGCACAAAACCTATAAAGGCGGCCCACATCCACGGCTCACCTATTGAGATGGCTGCATCCACATTGATACTCCTCTTTAAAATACATTATTAAAAAGGCCGGAAGGCCCTTACTCAAACCACACCTAACTGCAACTTAATACCCACGTTTAAGCAGGCTGGTACGCTCACCTAGGGATGCGACATCAATAAACGCCTTAGCCCGCAGCCGATACTACATTTAATACCAAACACCACGATTTTTTCCCGCAGAGGCAACCAGCGTTCGCTATTTAAGCGCTCCAGCGCTGTCATCATAAAAGCCAATGCTAAGCAACTTTAGCCCACACAGCCAAACATAACTTCAGGCCCAGCGGTAAAATTTACGCTTTGTCCATCAACGGCCTACAGCGACGAGCACGATTCCAAACATAGGCTAAGCTGTAAGCTTACCGCGTTTACCTTTCCTCCTGACAACCATAATTCCGGGTTGGCGAACGGCTATTTCTTAGCAAGCATCCGCCAATAATGAATTATTGAGGCTGAAGGCCGATGTATCCGTGCTGACCATGCTGCTGCCTTAAAAACAATAAAGGAAAACAACTTAGTCATTCTAGCCTTGCTTTTACACAAAGAAAAACAGATTATTCTTTGCGTATTAATCGTAAAAACTTGATGGAAAAAGCCGTTATGCTCAACTACAAGCAGCTTTATTACTTCTGGAGTGTGGCTAAAGCAGGCAGCATTACCCGTGCTGCCGAACAGCTTCACCTTACCCCGCAAACCATTAGCGGCCAGCTAGCCGAATTAGAACGATCCTTAGGTACTGATTTATTCCGCCGCACCGGCAGGCGCTTAGAGCTGACTTCCGCCGGAAAAATGGCCAATGAGCATGCGCGGGAGATTTTTCAAATTGGCAACGAGCTGGAGCAAACACTCAAGAGAGGCAGCACCGAGCAATCATTTCGAGTCGGTGTGGCCGATGCCGTACCTAAATCCATCGCGTATCAACTACTCGCCCCCGCCATCGCCTTGGCTGAACCGGTGCGGCTGATTTGCTATGAAGACAAGCTGGAGCGCTTATTTGCTGAGCTCGCCATCCATAAATTAGATTTAGTCATCGCCGATCAGCCATTGCCATCCGAGCTAGGCGTCAAAGGCTATAACCACTCACTTGGGCAATGCGGCATTGCCCTCTACGCGGTGCCAGAGCTTGCGGCCCGTTATCGTGAAGGGTTCCCTCGCTCGCTCAATGGCGCACCATTGCTACTACCAGGCGATAAAGTAGCTGTGCAAACGCCACTGCTGCGCTGGTTTCAAGAGCAAGATCTGCAGCCACGCATTGTCGGGCAATTTGATGATAGCGCCCTGATGAAGGCATTTGGCAGAGCCGGTGCAGGCGTGTTTCCTGCCCCAGCCATTATGGAAGAAGAGATCAAAAAGCAACAAGGAGCCGAGCTAATCGGCCATATCAAGTCTGTAGTCGTAAATTACTACGCCATTTCAGTAGAAAGGCGCCTCACTCATCCGGCGGTGCTGGCAGTCAGCGAAGCCGCCAAGCAATCCGTATTTGCAAAAAAATAACTTAACCTAGGCGGCAGCTGCACGCCGCACCTCGCCCAACCATTGTTCCCGCTGCTTAATGGTCGAACCCAGCACAGGCCCAAAGCTAGAAATGCGCACGGGTTTAACGCCGCTAAACTCTAAAATAGTTTTTTTCATCTGATGATGGCCAGGCATGCGGTAAATCCAGCGAAAATACCAAGGTGGCGAATCCATCGTCACCCATAAATGCGCGCTACGCCCTGCCAGTAATTTATCCCATTGCGATGAATTAGCTCGATACTTAAAAGCGAATCCCGACAAGAAAGTTCGATCGATAAACCCTTTCATTAATGCTGGCATGGCTCCCCACCAAATCGGGTAAACAAACACCAAATGTTCAGCCCAAAGTAGCGCTTGCTGCGCCGCCAGCAAATCAGGCTCCAGTGGCTGAATCTGCGCATAGCCGTGATGCAACACGGGATCAAATTGCAAATCACCAAGACTGATCTGCCGCACCTCTTTGCCCGCCTGAAGCGCAGCCTGTGTATAGGCCTCGGCCAAAGCACCGCACAAACTATCTGCTGTGGGATGGCCAAGAATTACTAAGATTTTCATTGCTCTGCCCTTTTCTAAAAAAGAACATGCTAAAGCTTGCCCTCAGGGGCAGAGTCAAGCAATACACGCTGCTAGGCTAGCCTGTACTTCCGGGCAGGCGCTGATTTCCAAGCTCAGTGCCGCCAACTGGCTATCCAGCTGCTCAAGATGTTTTATTTCATTGGCAATGCTTAGCCGCTTACTGGCTAGTAATCGCTTCAATTGCTGCCAATCTGGCTGACTTTGGGTGTTTTTTAAAAAATGCAGCTCAGACAACTTAAACCCCAACCCCTGCGCCTGCCTGATTAAACGAAGCAACAACACGTCGCGATCAGCATAAACTCGATAAGCCCCGGAGCGCTGCACTGCACCCAGCAAGCCCAGCGTCTCATAGTGGCGAATGGCCTTGGGCGATGCGCCCGTCAACTTAGCAAGCTCTCCAATATACATACGGGCTACTCATGGTAAATAAATCAACAGGATGCTGATGATATCGGGCTAATCATAAAACGCGCTCAGCAAGCTGCAAAAAAAATGGCCACAATGTGGCCATTTTATCTCTGCTTTAAATCCTGCTTACTTCTCTACAAAAGCACGCTCAATCACGTAATCACCAGGCTGGCCGATGCGCTTAGAGACTTGGAAACCACGCGCATCGAGTAGCGCGCAAGTGTCTTTCAGCATGGCTGGACTGCCGCAAAGCATGGCGCGGTCTGTTTCTGGATTAAGCGGAGGCAGGCCGATATCGCGTTCCAATTTACCCGATTCAAACAAATCAGTTAAACGACCTTGGTTACGGAATGGCTCACGCGTCACCGTTGGGTAGTAAATCAGCTTCTCTCTGACGGCTTCGCCAAAAAACTCATTGTGTGGCAGCTCTTTTTCAATAAAATCGGCATAAGCCAGCTCGCTCACGGTACGTACACCGTGCACCAAAATGATTTTTTCGTACTGCTCGTAAGCGTCTGGGTCTTGAATCAAGCTCATAAATGGCGCAAGACCGGTACCTGTTGAAAGGTAATAGAGGTTCTTGGCGGGCTTTAAATCGCTCAACACCAAGGTGCCAGTTGGCTTACGGCTTACCAAGAGGGGATCACCTTCTTTCAAGTGTTGCAGACGCGAAGTCAGCGGGCCGTCTTGCACTTTAATACTGAAAAACTCGAGCGTTTCGGAGTAGTTCGGGCTAGCAATCGAGTAAGCGCGCATCAGCGGCTTGCCGTTTACTTCCAAGCCAATCATTACAAACTGGCCGTTTTCAAAACGCAGCGAATCATCGCGTGTAGTGGTAAAGCTGAACAACGAATCGTTCCAGTGGCGAACCGATAACACGTGTTCGGTAGCAAAAGCGCTCATGTTTTTCTCTTTTATATAACGTAGGGCGGGTTGAAACCCGCCGTTTTTAAATAAGCAATACGCTGGCGGGTTGCACCCGCCCTACATTTTTTTAAGCCAGCGCAGCAGTCAGCGCGGGCACGGCTTCGAATAGATCGGCAACTAAACCAAAATCAGCCACTTGGAAAATCGCTGCATCAGGGTCCAGATTAATCGCCACAATCACTTTGCTGTCTTTCATACCGGCTAAATGCTGGGCTGCACCCGATACACCTGCGGCAATATAGAGCTCAGGCGCAACCACTGTGCCGGTCTGGCCAACTTGTAAATCATTCGGCGCATAGCCCGCATCCACAGCGGCGCGCGTTGCACCAATGGCAGCACCCAGCTTAGCGGCCAGCGGATTCAAAATCGCATCAAAACGTGTTTCTAGCGGACGACCACCGGTTACTACTACGCGAGCAGAAGCCAGCTCTGGGCGATCACTCACGGTATGCGTGGCTGACACGAAACGTGCTTGGCTTTGTGCAGCAGGTGCAGCGTGATCCACAATATTTACAGCAGGGCCATTGCCTGCAGCATCAAAACTAGTTGCCCGCACCGTCAATACTTGCACCGCATCGCTACTTTCTACCGTAGTGAGCACACTACCGGCGTAAGTTGGGCGGATATACGTCGCTGGGGCACTGATACGAACCACATCAGAAATCATCGCCACATCAAGAAGCGCGGCCACGCGGGGCAGGGCATTTTTTGCCGCGGCTGAATGCGGCGCTAAAATCACTTGGTACTTTGGTGCGAGATCAAGCAGCAGCGCAGCCACATCTTCGGCCAGCGCGTGTGCCAGAGCCGGCGCATCTACACAAATCACTTCGCTGACACCCGCAATAGCAGCGGCTTCTGCCGTTACCGCTTGCAGGCCGTGCCCCAGCACCACCAGATGAACAGGCGCATTCCATGCCGCCGCAGCCGTTACAGCCTGACGAGTGGCTTTTTTAATTTGCTTGCCGTCGTGTTCGGCCAGAATCAATACGCTCATTATCAAATCACCCCTGCTTCACGCAACTTGCTGACTAACTCAGCCACATTTGCAACTTTAATACCGGCTTTACGTTCCAGAGGCTCGGCGGCTTTCAGCAGCTTTAAGCGCGGCGCGGCGTCCACACCCAGATCGCTAGCGGCAATGGTTTCAATCGGCTTTTTCTTCGCCATCATCAAATTAGGCAGCTTTACAAAGCGCGGCTCGTTCAGGCGTAAATCTGCTGTAATCACTGCAGGCAATTTGAGCGCTACGGTTTCCGTACCGCCATCTACTTCACGCACCACCAGCGCTTCACCATCGCTAACCGTGATGCTAGAAGCAAACGCGCCTTGGCCTGCATTCATCAATGCCGCCAGCATCTGGCCGGTTTGGCCTGCATCATCGTCAATCGCCTGCTTGCCCAAAATCACGAGACCTGGCTGCTCTTTATCGACAATTGCTTTTAATAATTTGGCCACGCCCAGCGGCTGCAGCTCAAGATCGCTCTCAAGCAAGATCACCCGATCTGCGCCCATCGCTAAGGCATGACGTAAAACATCCTGACATGCGGCCGTACCAATGGTCACAGCCACAATTTCTGTAACCACACCACGCTCTTTCATGCGCAATGCTTCTTCTACGGCAATTTCGTCGAAGGGATTGATGCTCATCTTAACGCCAGCAATATCCACATCCGAGCCATCAGCCTTGATGCGTGGCCTGATGTTGTAATCCACTACACGCTTAACCGCGACGAGAACCTTCATAAAACCCTCCTATTTGCCGTACATTGTAGGGCAAGGTAGAATATCTGGTAAATACCAATCTTTGATAAAGATATTCCATTTTCCAGATATGCATGCTTTAAAGGCATGTATTATAAACAATGCAAAAATCTTAGGACACAGAGAACACTGAGAAATAAGACAAGAAAACCAAGAGAAACCCGAGAAAAACACATTTAAACGAGGCTAAACAGGCTGCGCCTCGATTTTAAACTCAGCCTTTCTCTGTGTTCTCTGTGTGCTGCTTTTTTCTCTGTGTCTACAGATCTTTTTCAGTTTTTAACGCCGCAAATCTCAGATACCCCATGAACTACACCCTCAGACAGCTCGAAGTATTTACCGCCGTGGCCCGTGCAGAGAATGTTTCTCGTGCGGCGGAGCATTTGGGGATGAGCCAATCGGCCACCAGCACCTCGCTCACCGAATTTGAGCGGCAGTTTCAGATCAAACTCTTTGATCGAATAGGTAAAAAATTACAACTCAATGAGCTAGGACATATTATTTTGCCGCGCGCCATCGAGCTACTCGATCGCGCCCATGAAATAGAAGCCTTGTTTGAGGGTAAAGCAGGCTTTGGCCCGATGCGCATCGGGGCGACACTGACCATCGGCAATTACCTCGCCACGCTACTCATTGGCGAGTTTATGCAAAACCACCCCGGCTGCCGCATCGATCTGGACGTACACAACACCGCCAATATTGTTAAAAAAGTCGCAGAATTTGAGCTTGATTTCGGACTGATCGAGGGCGATTGCTCGCATCCTGATTTAGCGGCGCAATCTTGGGTTGCGGACGAGCTGGTGATTTTTGCCGCGCCAGATCATCCGCTCAGCCACAAAGCAGTCGTGACGCTAGATGATCTGGTTGCCACGCCGTGGATTGCCCGCGAAACCGGATCTGGTACGCGGCAAACGTTTGAGCACGGCATGCGCCATGTGTTATCTCAGCTCAATATCCGCTTGGCGCTGGAGCATACCGAGGCGATTAAACGTGCGGTGGAATCCGGCATGGGCATCGCCTGCATTTCACGCCTGGCATTAAAAGAAGCCTTCAGGCGTGGCAGTCTGGTAGAAATCCCCGTGGCGGGCTTAGATTTTAAAAGACAATTTCACTTTATTTGGCATAAGCAAAAATACGTCACGCCGGGCATGGCGCTATTTATTGAGCGCTGCAAGGAAGTGGCGACTGGGGTAGCAAGTAGTGATCAAATTATTCTAAAGCCCTAGAAAAAAGGCTTAGACCTTACGGCTAAAGAAAAAGAATGGGTAAAAATGGATTTTCCTAGATGGGCGATGCCGCAGTAAGAAGGAGCTGTTATGAAAACCATAAAACGCCAAATTGAGATAAATCGGCCACAAGAAGAAGTGTTTGATCTAACGCAAGACTATGCAAAACGCCTTGATTGGGATTCATACCTTACTAAAGCGTATCTGCTTGGCAATGCTAACGAAGCGGGTATTGGTGTCGACTCATTCTGCCAAAACCGATATGGATCAGTGATGATCTCACGCTATATTTCGTTTAACCGCCCCCACGTAGCCGCTGTCACGATGATCAAAGGCCCATTTACCCTTAAACGGTTCAGCGGCGCTTGGAACGTAAAGGAAATCGACGAGCAAAGGTCAAAATTAACTTTTACATACCACTTTGAATTAAAGGGTGCTGTTATTGGTCGTTTATTACTGCCCATTGCTTCTCACCTCTTTTCAAGCGACATGAATAAAAGGCTATTTGCAATAAAACGACACCTCGAATCAAACATAAAACGGCCCCTCTGACGTGAGCCGCATAGTTCATTGATAAGCGATAACGTTCAGCTCAGATAAACCGCTAGCTCCAGCCCCACCTAAACCGTTTTACCTTTTTTGCGCGTCAATATCCGCCAAAGACTCTGCGCCCTTAGCCGTAATCTCGTAGCCTACTGCGCCTTCAATCGAGCTGATATGGGATTTCTTGAGCAAAAACTCTTTAACATTCGAATCCAGCAGCGCAATTGGATCTTGGGCAATTTTACGCAAGCCATCGATGCAATGCTTCATAAACAGCGTTTGCGTGCCTCTTTCGGTGATTTTCATAATGCCATTACGGCCGTAATCTACGTATTTAAGGCCAGAAAGAAGCTTGGCATATTTTAATACCAAGGGGCTCAGCCTTTTGCTTTTTAGGCCACGGCTTACTTCTTTAAGCGCTTCAAATTCGTCGTCTGTTAGTCCAGCATTCATATTGTTATCCTGCCTGTAAGGCTTAAGGACGGCAATGGTACGCGTCCTTAGTCTGTTGCGTAAACGATTACACACGCTTTATGCATCGTGGCGAGACATAGCACCCGCCAAGCCAAATACTTTATAGGACGAATTATTGACTCTATTCGCAAGCGAGTTTGATGCTACGCAAAGCGCCGCTAGTCAATAAGACTTCGCCTTGTGCGATAATGCGCCCCCTGTTGCAGGGAAAACACCCTGCCATATGTTAAATACAATGCAACAAGGAACACCCATGCAAGCAATCACCCGCGATGTGATGGAATACGATGTTTTGATTGTGGGCGCTGGCCCGGCTGGCTTATCGGCGGCGATTCGCATTAAGCAATTAGCGGCCATCGCAAACCAAGAAATCAGCGTCTGTATTTTGGAAAAAGGCGCAGAAGTGGGCGCGCATATTCTCAGCGGCGCGGTGATTGATCCGATTGCACTGGATGAGCTGATTCCAGATTGGAAAGCACTGGGCGCACCGCTTAAAACACCGGTCACAGATGATCGCTTTATGTTGCTGGATGAAGACCAAGCTTTTCGCATCCCCAACCCACTGCTCCCTCCGCTTATGAATAACCACGGCGCGTATATCGTTAGCCTTGGCAATGTTTGCCGCTGGCTTGCAACACAAGCCGAGGGACTTGGTGTAGAAATCTACCCCGGCTTTACCGCCGCCGATGTGCTTTACCACGAAAACGGTGCTGTAAAAGGCGTGGTAACGGGGGATATGGGCTTAGATAAAGCGGGCAAGCAAAAAGCTGATTTTGCAGCAGGCATGGAGCTGCACGCTAAATACACGCTGATTGGCGAAGGCGTGCGTGGCTCCCTGACTAAGGTGCTGGAAGCGCAGTTTAATTTGCGCGATCAGGCCGACACGCAAAAATACGGCATCGGTTTTAAAGAGCTGTGGCAGGTTGCGCCAAGCAAACATCAGCCCGGCCTTGTTAGCCATACACAAGGCTGGCCGCTAGATAACAGCACCGGTGGCGGCTCGTTTATTTATCACTTGGAAGACAATCTGGTGGCCGTTGGCTTTGTAGTGCATTTGAACTACAGCAATCCGTATCTCAGCCCCTTTGATGAATTCCAGCGCTTTAAAACGCACCCAAGCATTCGCGGCCTGTTTGAAGGCGGCAAACGCTTAAGCTATGGCGCAAGAGCGATTTCTGAAGGCGGCTTGCAATCGATTCCTGAGCTGACTTTCCCCGGTGGCGCGCTGATCGGCTGTGCGGCGGGCTTTTTAAATGTGCCGCGCATTAAAGGCACACACAATGCCATGAAGAGCGGCATGTTGGCGGCAGACGCCGTGGTCGACGCGCTGGCCGCTGGCCGCAGCAGCGATAAGCTAGTTGCTTATCCGGCAGCGATTAAAGCCTCTTGGGTTTGGCAAGATTTAGATAAAGTCAGAAATATCAAACCGGCCTTGTCAAAATTCGGCAATGTTTTTGGTTCAATGTACGGTGGTTTCGAAATGTGGCTAGCCAGCTTCGGTGTGCGCCTGCCTTGGACTTTTAGTCATAAAAAACCTGACCATGCCTGCCTGAAGCTAGCCAACGAATGCACGCCGATTAACTATCCTAAGCCGGATGGCAAGGTGAGCTTTGATAAGCTGTCCTCGGTTTATATATCCAATGTAAACCACGAAGAAAACCAGCCCTGCCATTTGCACTTAGCCGATGCAAGCTTAGCGATCAGCGTGAATCTAAACAAATACGACTCACCCGAAAGCCGCTACTGCCCGGCAGGTGTATACGAAATCATCAAAAGCGACACCGGCCCACGCCTGCAAATTAACGCGCAAAACTGCATCCATTGCAAAACTTGCGATATCAAAGACCCGATGCAAAACATCACATGGGTTACGCCAGAAGGTGGCGGCGGGCCGAATTATCCGAATATGTAATACGCGATAAAAACATAGTTCTGTAGACACAGAGAACGTGAAGAACACAAAGCACTCAGAGAAAAACACCTAAGTAATGCAGATGCTAGGCCTCGCAAACTCAATACCCATGCGCAGCTCACTAAAACCACTGATATGCATTAAATCTTTTGTAGGGCGGGTGCAACCCGCGAGCAATACTGAAAAGTACGCGGCTTGCACCCGCCCTACGATGATTCGATGTTTGTAGTCTGTGCCCATGTATTTATTGGGTTTCTCTGTGTGCTCCGTGTTCTCACCGCCCTCTGTGCCTACAGACCTTTTTGGTTTTTATAATTACACCTAGGAAAAACCATGATCATTCAAACACACATCGTTGATCTAGCCACTCCGACAGGCATCATGCGCTGCTATGTGCATCGGCCTGAAGGCGATCGGGCTTATCCGACGATTTTGCTGTATTCAGAGATCTTTCAGCAGACCGGCCCGATAGAGCGCTCGGCGCGATTGATGGCGGGGCATGGCTATGCGGTGGTGGTGCCTGAGATATTCCATGAGTTAAACCCTATCGGCACGGTACTCGCCTACGATCAGGCGGGTAGTGATAAGGGCAATAGCGATAAGGCGAGTAAATCAGTCGAGGGTTACGACACCGACAATCAAGCCATGATTGCTTGGCTAGGCGATCAGCCCTGGTGTAATGGGCAGTTAGGTGCGATGGGCTTTTGCATTGGCGGCCATTTAGCTTTCCGTGCGGCCTTGCAAAGCCAGGTCAAAGCCACTGCCTGCTTTTACCCTACCGATTTGCATTCCAACGCGATCCCAAATCTGCCCGGCCAGCACAGCATGGATAGACTAGCCGATATTTCTGGTGAGCTACTGATGTTCTGGGGCAAGCAAGACCCGCATATCCCAGCCGCAGGCCGCGCACTGGTTTACCAGAAATTAAGCGAAGCGGAGCTTAATTTCAGCTGGCACGAAGTCAACGGCCAGCACGCCTTTATGCGTGATGAAGGCCTGCGCTACGATGCGCAATTAGCCATGCGTGGCTATCAGCTAGCGCTGGATCTATTTAGCCGTGTTTTAGCCTAAGTCCTCAGCAGCTCTTCCCTATTAAATCAAGGCCTTGCGCATAAGGTCTTGATTTGTCATCTTTCAGCAAACTGTAATCACCATCGAGCCCGAATAAAATAAAGCGGGGATTGCTGAGCAGTGCATTCAGCGCTATACCCAAGAGCGATGCACTTAAACAGAAGACGCCGACGATGCCCTTTTCCACCCCCATCTTATCCCTCAGCCTTATCGTCTTTCTCAGCACACAGGCAGCGGCTACAGAGCTCAAATTCTGCACAGAAAGTGAGGACTCCTACCCGTGGATACTCAAAAACCGTAAGGGGCTCAGCATTATTCTGCTGGAGATGGTCGAGAAAAAAATCAATCAAAAAATACTGATCGATGCCATTCCTTGGAAGCGTTGCTTACAAGAATTAAAGACCGGCCATTACGATGGTGCCGTCAATGCCAGCTTTAAAACAGATAGAGCAGAGTTTGCGGCCTACCCCATGGCCGCAGATAAAGTCGACACCAGCAAAAGAATGCTCATCGATAGCTATAGCTTGTACCGTCTTAAAGGCAGCAAAGTAGAATGGGATGGCAAAGTATTTAAACCTCAAGATGCCATCGTTGGCGCACAAACAGGGTTTTCTGTGGTCGACCAATTAAAAAGCCTTAATCTCAAAGTAGATGACAGCAATGGCAGTACCGAAATCAATTTAAAAAAATTGTTTCTAGGCCGGGTATCCGCAGTTGCCCTGCCTACTTTACAAGGCGATAACGTACTCGACAAAGATGCAGAATTACACAGCAAAATAGAAAAAATAGAATTACCACTGATTGAAAAACCCTATTATCTTATTTTTTCCAAACCATTCTTTGCCCAAGAAACGGCTTTAGTCAAAAAGATATGGGACAGCATCGAATCAGCACGGGAATCGGTGGAATATAAAAAACAAATGGATCAGTTTAAGTAAAACCAAACTGATCAGCGTATTAAATTCTTTTTAAAGCCATAAGCACCAATGGAAAATAAAAGCAGCGCAGCCAAAGAAGCCGCACAAAGCTGGGCAATCTGCCCCTGATCCGTCCACAAAAAAATCAGCCCCGCTGCAGCGCATAAAATCAAGGCACAACAGCCCCATTGCAGCAACTTATGCAATAGTGCTTTATCAAGTAAGTGGCAAAGTAGCAGGCCTGTGCTTAACACGCCCCCCATCACCGCAGCAGCAATTCCCCATATCCCAAATAAATAAGGCAAGCTCAGTAAAAGCAGCGCTTGTACGCCGCTGCCGCTTAACTCGCAAATTAAAGGTGTACGCGTATCCGCTGCGGCATAGTAATAGCGGGCAAGCAATGCATTCCATGCGCCAAAAATAATCGACACAGCAAACAAAGCCAATAAGGCGGGTAACGGCCCCTGTGCCAAGCCTTTAGGCAAGAGCAAGTCAACCAGAGCAGGCGCTGCCGCAATTAAGCCCACGGCAGCAGGCAGCGTTAATAGTGTGCAGAGCAACAGACCTGTATCGAGCATTTTACGCCTGGCAATAGCCCCTTCACCGCTCATTTTTCCCAGCAAGACTTGATTTAAGCTCATCAGGGCAATCAGCGGAATATTGACCAGTTTGCGCGCTAGATTGAGCAGGGTAATGGAGCCCTCCCCCAAGAAAGACGCCACCAGCCGCTCAAGCAGAGTGAGGCCCTGGCTGGCGGCACTGCTGCTCAATAGCGGCCAGAGTTGCCGCCATACTGCGATATTGTCGCCGTGTGGGGCACGATGCCAAGGCCGCCAGCCCATGCGTAAAACAGAGGGTAGTAGGAGTAGAACCATCAAGATACTGCCCAGAATAAAACACTGGGCCAGCGTAATCGGGTCGGCATCTTTTTTGGCTAAGCCCAGATAAATCACGACTGGCAAATTAAACAATAAGGAACCTAGCCCCGGCAGCACAAAACGGCTATTTGCCTGCATAGGAATCGTCAGTATTGCCTGCAAAAACAAGCCCGGAATCACCCATGCCAAATAACGTAAAGCCTGAGTAGCTTGCAAGCCATCTGCGACCGATAAACCCAGCCCGATCATTTTCACTAGATAGGGCGCACCCAGCATGATGCCCAGAGCCAGAGCCAGCCCCAGCAATAAAAAATGCCTGACTTGCCCAGCCAGCCAGTAAGGCTGTGTTTGGGCGGGCTGTGCCTGCCACAGCGGCAAAGCAGCAGCAGACAATAAACCACCTGCCAGCATGGTACGTAATGCCTCTGGCAAAAAAAGCGCGACCAGATAAGCATCTGTTCGCGCCCCCGCGCCCCAATCCGCCACCAGCAGCCATTCACGGGCAAAGCCCGCAAACAAGCCCGCCAGCGTGGCTAAGGTCAGTAAAAGCGTACTACTCAGCACACATGGCCTTATCCTTAGTAAAACAATGTGAACAGGCCTTTGCCGCCCACTTTATAAGCCAAATCATGCGGGCGCTCGCCCATCACTTTGGCGCCCGAGCCACCCACAATTTTATACGGGGCAATTTCTTTGCTAACCAGTGTATTGGCCGTTACCACAGCACCACGGCCAATGCGCGCACCATGGGCAATGAAAGCGCCTGTGGCAATCCATGCATAATCTTCAATATAAATCGTCGCAGCCACTGACCAGAATTCGGGCGTGGTTAAATCGTGGCCACCGGCAATAATTTTGGCATGCGAGGCCACCGCCACATGGTCTCCGATAATCAGCCCTGCACGTGCATCAATCTGGCAGTGCCATGCAATGCAGCTATCGTCGCCAATCACCAGGTTTTCTATGCCTATGATCTCTGTAGTGCGCCATACCGCCGAGCCTTTACCAATTTTAGCCCCCCCCAGACGCAGCCAAGCCAGACGCAAATGGTGGCTGGGGATTTTATTAATCAAAATGTTGTAACACTGCTCCCAAGCCCGCAGCCAGCGGTCTTTAAAGGTAGGCCAGTTAATGCCGTAGAGGGGGACCAACGTGGTGGGAATTTCATCACGCAGCAGAGCATAAAAACGCCGAGCCAAAGGAGGCTCGATCCGCGTTTCAATATTTACCGAGCAAATCGACACCCGCGGGTTTGCCTCGTCGCCTTCTTCAAAAGCCACTTCATTGGCGAGCATCCAGTCATAGCTATCCGCAAGCTCAGTCAATGTGACGCCCAGTTGTTGCGCGTAAACATCCAAGCGAGCCCGCAGCGCGGTGGAGTGATAAATACGATGTCTCATGCTTCTGTTTTCCTATAGGGCGAGTCACCCAGCAACGGGTCCCGACTTTGCCGCAAACTACGTGCAGACTGAAGATTGATCGCCATCATCAGCCAAAAAAGCGCAATCAAGACCATGGTAAAACTGTAGTAATGATCAAACAGGCCGGTAAGCAATGCCGCCAGCAGGCCTGCTCCCGAGCCGATCCAGATGCCCCGTTCCGGGCTCATTTCACTTAATTTGGCCTGTGGCCTGCACTCGCGCCACCATGCCAGCGTAACCGCAATAAACAACCACATGCCGGGGATGCCCAATTTATAAATAAAATTGAGCCATAAATTAGAAATGCCCAGTAAATTAGTTTTAGGCGGTGGCGGATCAACCTTAAAGCCAATTCCCAAGGGATAACGCGCCATGGCCTCAGGAAAACGGCGGTATTCATCCATGCGAATCTCGGTACTGGCATTGCTGCTTGAAAAAGTCGTCGATAACCGTGCTTGCAATGGTGGGTAAAACAACACTAAGCCCACACCAAGCGCAAGTGCCACACCGATTACCCGCCCTGCATAGGGCACTCGAAAGGAGGTCAGCCACAAGAGCACCAAGACCAAACTCACAATTGCCCCGCGTGAGCTGCTAAACAACAGCCCCGCAGCCCCCAGCACCACCACGCTAAGCCCCAGCAGCCTGCGCCAGCCTTGCTGCACCAGCGCATAAAAGAAGGCCAGCGGCAGAAATAAAACCAGCACGCCGCCTGTTAAGTTTGGATGCACCCAAGGGGATGCCATGCGCGAAAAATTAGCCGAAAAAATATCTTTAACCGCCTCAGGATGAGCGTATTTCAGTTTTTCTAAAATCACAATAAAGGTATTGGCATCGTGATCTTTTAAAAACATCCCCACCGATAGTAATAGCATCACTAAAGAACCGAGCAGCAAAGAAATAATCAGCTGATCGCGGCGAAAGCCATTGTCTACCAAAATGGGGAAAAGCAATAAAGGTGATAAATTTAATAACCATCGCACCCAGTTCACCGGGCCGTTGCCTTCTGCGCCACTCATGATGAGCTGGCCGAGTAAAAATGGCAGCGCGCTGTAAAACATTAAATAGCGTAAACGCTGCTCTGTTTTGCCAAACTGCCAAGCTAAACGACCTTGCATCATTTGCCAAAAAACCCCTAACCACACCAAGCCTAGGAGCGCCTCGGAAATCGTGACGCGTATCCCTAAATTCACCGTGGTATAGGGAATAAACGTTGCCACAAAACCAAATAGAATCAGCCCAAAAAAAGGCAGCCTTACAATATTAAGCGCCAGCACAATGGCCACTAAGGCCAGCACCATGGTAGCCGCCGAAGTAAAAGTAAAAAGAATAGAAAAAACCAGCGCGCAAAATAACGCCAGCAGCAGTCGACTCATCAAGTGAATCCCTGCAAAGCCGCAAGCAACTGCCCTACTCGCTCGCTATATGCAGGCATCGCAAAGCGCGCCGCCCAAGCTTGCCGGGCAAAGAGATCCTCTACCTGAGGCGTCAGCGCTAAATCCAGCATCAAGCGTTGTAGCGCCTCACCATCGTGGGGAGAAAACCGCGGAGAATCTGACGGGGTAATTTCATCCAGCGCCGAGCCACGGGCAACCGCCACCGGCGCACCTTGAGCCAGCGCCTCAATCACCGGCAAACCAAAACCTTCAGCCAAGGATGGCTGCCAAAGGCAAGCCGTGCGGGCGTAAAGCGCCATTAATTCAGCGTCACTAATCCCTGATACAACGATCAAGCCATCCAGATGGCGCTGAGGCACAGGCAAATCATTGATATTCCCCACCAGAACTAAGGGAGGCACCTTGCTTTGTTGCTGGCGAGCCACCTGCCAAGCGTCCACAAACCAAGGAATATTTTTACGCGGCTCACGCGTGCCCACCACCAGCCAGTATTGCGCTGGAATTCCCGCAGGCAGGATCAATGGCTCAGTAGGCAATACGCTAGGCACGGCATTAGGCAGCACCGCAATTTTTGCTGCCGCCTGCGGAAACAATCTGGTTACTTCTGAGGCGGTAAAGCGCGAGGGTGTCCAGATCGCATCTGCTAGCGCCACCGAACGGCTCATTCCGACACGGTCAATTTGCCGATAAACCATGGCTTTTAAACGGCTGCCGTGATGATTCTCCATCGTGAGCTGAAACACATCGTGCAGCAGCAAAACATAGCGGGTATCGGGCGGCGTTTGCCACACCGGCAAGCCGGTATTGGCCGTTGCAATATACACATCTAGCTCGCTGGCTTTAATGGCCTGCGGCAAAAAGCCAAGCTCAAACTTCACGCGCTCACGCGGGCGATGCAGGCCATGCACTGGGCTGGCCGATACTGGGCAATGCGCAATGTGGCGATGAGGGTGATCTATAGGCGCTGCGGTAAAACGTTGCACTTCGCCCACGGCTTGCAGCGCCTGCTCCAGCGCCAATACTTGCCGAGCAATCCCCGAATAAGGCGCTGCCGTTACCGGGCGATAATCAATTCCGATCCGCATGATTTATTTTCTGGTAAAGAGTTTCAAGTTGGCTGGCGCTGATCTGCCAATCATTATTCTGGCAGGCGTAGCGGCGGCCCGCTTCGGCCATTTCACGTGCGGCCTCGCCTTTATCCAAGAGATCAATCACCGCCTGAGCCAGCTCATACGCCGTTTGCCCTACCTTATATTCCTGCCCCGCCTGCAAAGCCAGCCCTGACACACCTTGCAAGGTACTCACCAAGGGCAGGCCTGCGGCTAAAGCCTCCAGCACCTTCAGCTTAGAGCCGCCACCTTCGCGCAAGGCCGCTAAAAAGAGCGCTGATTTTTGCTGCTCCAGCGTTAAATCAGGCACAAAACCACACCATTCGATTCTTGGATCTGGCCAGCGCACGCGCCATGCTTCAGGCATGGCGTAGCCACAAATCACAAACCGCGCACCAGGCCGCTCTGCCCATACTTTGGGCATAATTTCATCAAGGCTCCATGCCACAGCATCCCGGTTCGGTGGGTATTCAAAGTTACCAATAAACAAAACACGCTGGCTGTTTAAATCAGGCAGCACATGGGCAAAGGCGGCGGTATCGACACCATTAATCACCACATCGACTTTGCGCTGAGCAATTTGCGCCATACGCAGCGCATCCTCAGGCGTCACCGCCGCCACACACTTTGCCGCAGCCAAAGCTTGTTTTTCCCAACGACGGTAGCGCCATTGATCGAAACACACATAGGGCTGCATCCAGAATGGCATTTGCTGATAAGTAGCCGCCCCAAGCGAGGATTCCACATTGTGCTCGGTCAGTAAAAATGGCTGGCTTTTAGCCTGCAACTGCCGCAAAAAAGGTTGTAAACCATAGCTATGCTCAATTTGCACCACATCCCAATCACTTTCTAAAAGTGCGGCAAACACACGCTCCAGCTTAGGCGCAAAGCCATTCACACTGGCCAATAAGGGGTAGGGAGCAAATGCAGCAGCGGCTAGCGTAAGCGGGTGTTTTAAAGGCCGGCGAGGCAAAACAATCAGCCGCTCAACAATGCCTTCTAAATGCGCTTTTACTTCAGGCAAAAGCCGCTCTTTGCTTTGCACAAGCAAGGTAATACGATGCCCGCGATTAGCCAGCGTGCGCAATAAATGATATTGGCGCAGCTTGCCACCACTGGTGGTCGGCCACGGTAAATAAGGTAAGGTCCAAAGGATATTTAATGGCGTATGCACAGCAGCAAGCAAAACAGCACCGATCGCATGAGATGCATTTGATGGAGTGGCCATCAGCGCCATTCCAATATTTGCAATTGACGTGTTACAGCAAGAGTTGATTTCAGCACCGTTTTAGCCCCGCTTAAAGGCTGATAAAGCGTGAACTCCCCCGCCGTAGCAAGCTCCAGCTTACCGGGCTGATTGGCCCAGAACATCCAGATATGCGTGCCGTCGGGCTTTTTCCAAGCAATGCTATAGAGGCCCTCCACCGATCCTTTATAGGCAGGCGCCTCACCCGGCAAAAGCTTAGGCCCGGTGATTTTTAAAAAGCGCGACAAAGCGGTATAAGCAGGCTTGGGCTTACCTTGCAAATTTAAAAGCCCATAGCTGCGATCCCGAACCCCGGCCCGGCTATCCAGATCAGATAAAGCAAATAAAAACACCCGATCAAAATCAGACACACTCATCAAGGCCAAACGGCGCAAAAGATAATCTGCCTGCCCCGCCTCGCCGATAATATTTTGCTCTTCCTTGGGGCCTGCATAGCTGGACCAGCCCCATTCAGTCGCCCAAATTCCAGGCACTTTCATAGAACGCAAACGCTGGTTTATTTCCTTAGTGCGCAAAATAAAATCGCGCTCTTTCACCTCATCGCCTTCCGGCTCCTGGCTATAGGGGTGATAAGCCACCACCGCGCCTAAGCCCAGCGCGCCCATTTTGCCCAGCTCTTCCAGCATCAGTCCCTTTTTGATCGGCATTTGGCTGTAATACGCCATTCCCGCCATCAGTACGGGCTTGCTAGGCGCAACTTGCTTTAACACCCGCACCGAAGATTGTAAAAGCTTGCCGTAATCGGCTGCATTTTCAACCGGCCGCCAAAAGCTAGGCAAATTAGGCTCGTTCCAGATTTGCCAGGCATCCACAGATGGATAGCGATGCGCCAAAATCCCCATACGCTTCGCAAACACTTCATTATCTTTTGGGGGGTATTGATCTTTATTACTCGCCGAAGCAGGCGCACTGCTGGCAAAGGGAGCTGAGCCTACTAAATAAAACACCGATTTCAGCTGCTTTTCTTTTAAAGCATCCACTACATTATCAATCGGCTTAAATAAATACTCATTTTCTTTGGCTTCGTGCCTGTCCCAATGCAAATCAACGCGAGTCCACTCCAATCCCAGATCGCGCAGGCTATCCATTTGTTGAGCAGCTTGTTGCGGGCTAAACCATAAAAAATGCGCATTCACGCCTAGAAAATCACGCCAGATCACCGGTTTTGAAGCGAGCAGCTTGGTTTCTACTCCCCAAGCCGGGCCAGCCAATAAGGCGGCGAAGAGGCAGCTATCAATCAAGCGCATTTGTTTTTCCTTGCTTTTGATCCGCAAATAATTTTTTAAACTGCTGAGCAGTACGAGGCCAGCGGCGCATCACACCCAAGGCCTCTGCACTTGCGCTTCTTTGTACTAACAGCTCTGGCTGATCCAGCAACTGCAACAGCAGTGCAGCTAAAGCCACCGTATTGCCTTGGGGGTAAACCGCCCCATTCCCAAAAGAAACTTCTTCTGCAAAAGAGCGGGCATCCGAGCTAATCACACTTCGCCCGCATGCTGCAGCCCAAGAAAGCACGCCGCTGGTGCCACGCATCTGCCCCAGATAAGCCAGTTTTTTAGACTCCTGATACGGCAAAATCAGGGCGTGATGCGATTGAATCAGCGGCACAATCTCTGCAGTTGGCACATCCAGCTGCCAGTGCACCACATGGGCGGGCAAGCCTGCTGCTTGCAATTGCGTTTTTAATTCATCTAAATAAGATGGGCCATTCGCAAAGGTCATTTCTGGTGCAGTACCCCCTGCAAGGGTCAGCTCCACAAGCGCTGCCGGGCGCTGCGCCATCAATAAAGCCAGCGCAGCAATTAAATCTTCAATCCCTTTGCCTCGATAAATAAACCCAAAATACAGCAACTTTAAAGGGCCGTGCGGCGGCAACAGAGGCAGTGCCAGAGGAGCAATAATCTGATTGCCATGCGCTATTTGCTGCACCTTTCCTTCGGGCAAGCGCATACGTAAAGCTAAGCGACACGCGCCTAAAGCCGTTAGGGCAATTAAAATGGTTAGCTTTGTGGCTAGGCGGCGCTCACGTGCCAATGTCCAAGGATCGCACAGCAAGACCAGCGCCTGATAAGCACGGCGTGGCAGATATTGACTCAGCGTATTAGGCCAGCCCAGAGGCCGCCAGATTAAGCGCTCAGGATCATGCACAGTGGCGCTTAAGGGCAACAAGGGGTAGTGCTGGGCCAGCCACTCCAAAGCCAAAAACTCACCATTACGCCCACCACCTAACTCGGCATGGACTAAATCCATATCCTGCCAATGAATGCTTTGCATCTGCACATCAATTTGCTGCGCTGTACTGCCCAAACGCTGATCTTTAAAAGGCAAAACCATCTCTACGCCTTCCTGGCTTAGATAGTTTTGAAACGCATCTGCGTAATCAGCAATCCCACTTTGCTCTGGCGGCAGGGGCGCAATCAATGCAATACGCATAAAACCCCTTTAGCGAGAAATACGGCTGAGTAATCCAGAGGAAATCTCAAATTGCCGGCGATTAATAATAATGCCATCTACTTTTTTAAACGCCGTATTCAAAATAGACAGCGTATTTTCGACCATAGGCACCGTGGATTGCCTCGCCTCGACCACCAATAAAATTAAATCCGCCTGCTTAAGGCGAACAAAAGCAGCTTGATTGCTTAATAAAGCTGATGCATCAATCAAAACCACCTCGCCCGGATGAGCACATTCATCATCGGCCATGCGATTAGGAATGCCCCGCTCGTTTAAAATACGCTGAAATTGCCCAATCAAAAACCCAACCCCTTCGCCCTGCCGTGAAGAAGTCATTCCAATATTCAAGCCCTGATCTTTAAGCGTTGCCAAGGGCAACTGGCTATACAGCCGGTAAATGCTTGCTTCAAAAGACGCGGATAAAGCGCTGTCTTTCTGTTCCATCACCGTCGTCCATAAAGGCACGCCAAAATGGCTCTTTACTCTGCCGCCATCATGAATACGCTGATCTAATAAATAGCAGAGATACACCACAAATAAGCCCACAGCCAAACCCGCTGGCAGCGCCATAAACAGCATCATTAAGCTTTTAGGAAAAACCCGCGAAGGGGTAAAAGTAGCTTGCTCAATAATGGCAATATTGCTGATGCGACTATTATCTAATTCTCTATCGATACGCGCTTTTTCTAAGCTATCGATATAAAGCCGATAATTTTTCTCTGCTACCGATAAATCACGCTCCAAAGCTGATAGCTCCGGATCAATAGATAAAATGCGCTGCCTTTCTTTTTTAAGCTTCAACAACTCCCCATCATAAGCAATCGTTTGCGCTTTTAGCTCACTCACCCGAGTATCACGCTCTAGTGCTGAACGCTTTAGCATAGTGACTAATTCATTAGGTACGCGATTTTCAGAGCGCTGTATGCTTTCTTTTTCTTCGGCAATGCGCTCTTTAAGCGCGCTAATGCTGTGATTAAGCTCCAAAATCGGCGGCGCCTGATCTTGATAATTTTTTAATTTATCTAAGCGCTCTAATACCAAACCACTTAATTTAAGCTTTAAATCTTGCTGAGTAGGATTTAAACCCAGCTCACGCTCCTTGCTGACTTCCTGCGGCAAATCACCCGCCCTGCGGCTGGCGCTCATTATGCTTTTCTCTAAACCCTGCTGCTCAGCATAAGCTTCCGCCCGCTGTGCCGATACTCTATTAATTCTATCGGTCAGGCTTTCTAATTTTTCCTTACTGCTTATGCCATCAATCTCTTTTAATTTTTCAGAAATTCTGGTTTTGTTCATCGCGATTTGCTCAGCGATACGCTGGCTTTCTACTTCATAAAAACCATAAAGACTGTCATTGGCTAATTTTTTACCCCGCTCGGTTTGATAAACCTCTATCCATTTATTAACCACCCGCTGCGCAATCAATGGATCATCCCAAGTAAAGCTGATTTCCATTACCGATGAGCCTGCCTCATGCACCACGGTAAATTGCTTTTCTAATTTACTGGCTAAGCGATCTACGGGTGTTTGCGTTTCAGAAATACCAATAAATACCAAAATAGAGCGCACGCCATCAATGATGCCGCCCACGCCTTTTTTGATATAAAACTTAACTAGTTTCCAGCCATTTTTTTCAGAAGTGTCGTTCACTTCATTTAAATAATATTCAGCGACTTGCCGGATAATCGGCCGGCCAGTCAGCATTTTTTCTTCATCTACAATCGGGTCGCGCTGGGTGCTGGGAGCAACCAGTGTTTGTCTGTCGCTATATTCAATCGGCACTGTACTCATCGCCCTGCCAGGCTTCACGAGCAAACGCGATTCAGAAACATAGCGGGAAGGTAAAAGAAAAGCCCCCAATACAATCAAAACAACGGTGGCAATGAGGGCCCAGCGAAACTCTCTATTAAAAATAAAAAACAGGCGAATAATATCGCGAAAAGAGCGGATTTCTATCATGGCAACCTTACCGTGGTGCTTGAGCCTGAGCTTTTACTCAAATCGTAGCTAAACCCAATCCCGATTCCCTTAGAAAAAGGAATCAGCTGGTTAAAATACAAATCCACGCCTTCAATGGCATTGCCTAAAGCAGATTTAGGCACAAAAACAATATCACCTCTTTGTAGCATCACCCCACGGCGCTGAGGCTTAGCCAGCAAAAACTGGCTGAAATCAGTAAAGTAAACCTGATACAAACCCGTGGCATCCATTCTCAGTAAAGCAATATGCTCGCTGTCTGCGGTGGGTAAAATACCGCCCGCGCCAATAATCGCCTGCTCAATACTGGCTGCAGCTGTTAATTCAAAAGCCGAAGGGTTACGCACCGCACCGCCAACAAAAACGCGGTTTCCTGGTGCAATGGCGATATTGACCGTGACTTTGGGATAACGATAAATAGCTAACAATTTATCGCTGATTTCCTTAGCAACTTCTTCAGGCGAGCGTTGAGCGGCCTGAAGTAAACCTACAAACGGATAGGAAAATGTGCCATCCGGGCGAACAAAGAACAAAACCATTTCGTCATTTTCAGCAGGCGTTTGTGCATCCCTCACAATCCTGAGGGTATCCCCATTCATAATTCGGGTGACCGGAGGGGGAAGTTGACTGATGTCATGAAATTCAATACGGCGCTCGTCTAATACACTTTGCTCAGGCAATAACAGGCTACTAGGAGTGGAACAAGCGCTTAAGCAGAATAAAAGCATGCAAAGCACGGTACTATTTTTCATAAACGATTATTTCCAGTAGCCCGCAAACATGCCGATATGGCGTTTTACATAGCGAGGTAAATATTTTTCTATATGCCCTAAACGATAGCCTGCTAGCTTGCACACCACCCGGAGCATGACCTCCGGTTGACGCCAACCCTGCCCGGCACGCGATAGAGCATTCAGCTCAGATGCAAGAAATCGTCTCCCTTCACTGCCTGCTTTACCAAACAGCTCGCCTATCCATGATTCACGGCCATAAAACACCCCAATATCAAAGTAACGGCGAAACTCTTGCAATAGGGTGTAGTGATGAGAGTGGTAAACCTCTGCACTGGCCTCATAACGAACACCCCAATTATTTAATAGCATTTTTCCTGCCACATAGGCGTCCTCAGTGCCGATAATGTCCAAAGGAAAGCCACCAACGGTATCAAGCGCCACATTGCGATAGGCCGCAAATGAATCGGAGCTAAAACATGTCTTAATTCCTAATTCCGGCGCATCACTTAATCGTTTGGTTCGGCTTTGTGCAGGATAATTAAAACTACGTGAATGCCCCTCCAACACATCAGCACCTAATCTTGGCAATTGACGGCCATAAGCTGCGGCAATCGAGTCATCTGCCAAAATAGCATCGCGTAAATTCTCCAAGGCATACGGATTTGCAGGAATCGCATCTTGCGTCATATAGATAATTATATCGGCATTAAGCTGCTTACGCCCCCACTCTCTTGTGCCGCCATGATTAAATTGCTTTGCGTCTATTATTTCAACTCTTGCACCTGCCGCAGAAAAACGCGCTACGGTATCGTCTGAAGATTCACTATCAATCACCAACCACTCATCAACCTTAAGTGTTTGCTCTGCCAAAGCAGGTAGCAAACGATCCAGGTAGGGCCCCGCATTACGAACAGGTAATATAAGCGCAGTACGAATCATGATATTAATTCCAACACATTACGTAAGAATTGAAAAAAACTTTAACAAAAAATAAAACAATACTTTAATTAAAAAATTA
Organism: Iodobacter arcticus; assembly: GCF_042664895.1. NCBI lineage: Bacteria > Pseudomonadati > Pseudomonadota > Betaproteobacteria > Neisseriales > Chitinibacteraceae > Iodobacter > Iodobacter arcticus. Next base: position 55,469 of record NZ_JBHTBQ010000008.1, on the reverse strand, counting down.
ATGCATATTATTTAATAAATCATTAAATACCTAGCTAACAATATAGCAAGGAACGCTAGAACCAAAGAATAGAAATTTACCTTATATACACTACGAAAGCATAGAAATAATTACCTTTCCTCTCAGCAACAAGCAAATAATTCAATATTATCAATACCAGTAAAAACAGTAAATTATTATTTTCTAATATTAATAAAAAGCACCACGTAATAAGTAAGAAACCATAGCGAAAGAAAAAGACAATCAATCAAAAAAACATGTGAACCTAATCACACATTTTCATTGATTTACACGAAAATAAAATCAATTACGCATAAAGGAAGTACCAACAAATAGAATAGTCAAATACCAATCTTCCTTTAGAAAATAAAGAAAAAATAAAAAAAATAGCGACTAGATTCTCACCTAGTCGCTACTCAATAAATAAAATAAATGCAAAAAGCACCATCCATCGGCAAATTACCAACAAAAAACCCAATAAAAACAGTGCAAAGCACAGAAAAAGTGCATCATTTCACATAGAAAAACCATAGGCAATGAGCCAATCATCCACATTCAGCGCTAAAAAACTCAGCCAACATCGGTCTATGTGGCTACAAACAAGCATGGCACCGCACCTTAAAACAAGTGGAAGTCAGCTTATCCTTTCTGAACGTGGCAGCTTTTGGATCAGCAAACCTAATAAAATAAGACCCAAACCAAACAAAGTAGAAATAAAAATATGCTCACCAATTAAAAACCAAATGAAAAACAATGAAATCAAAGGAGATAAAAAAATAAGATTCGCAATTTTAGCCGTGCTCTCTGTGAGCTTCATGGCAAACAGCCACAATACAAAAGTAAAGCCCATTTCAAATGCCCCCACATAAGCGGCCCCCACCAAGCCTTGCCAGCTCACATGAGTTAACTCACCATGAATCGCACACCAAACCAAAGTAACAGGCAGGGAAATTGCAAAATTAAGTGCTAAACCCAATACAGGCTCACGCTGATCTTTAGTATTAAAAATCCAATATACGGCCCACAACAAAGTAGATATTAAGGCTAAACCTACTCCATTTAAATTTGAAAAATTTAAATGGAGTAGGTCTCCCCGTGTAGCAATAACCAACACCCCCGTATAGCAGAATAAAGCAGCCCAGATATCATTCTTTTTCAACACCTGTTTTAAAAATGGCACAGCCAACAACGTCATTGTTAAAGCCCATGTATAGTTAATTGCCTGAGCTTCTTGAGCAGGCAATAAGGCATAGGCTTTAAATAAAATCAAATAATAGGCAAAAGGATTAATAATCCCAAACACTAAAGAAATACGCCAATTTTTAAAAAAAGCAGGCAGTAGCTCTTTTAAACGCCCTTGGCAAAACAAAATGGATAATAGTGCGAGTAATGAAGCGGCACTGGCATAAAGTAATAATTGAGCGGAGCTTAAATGCGCAAGGCTAAGCTTAAATGCAGTGGCCACTGTAGACCATGCCAAAACAGCAGCCAAACCACAGGCATACGCTTTTTGCTGTTGAGTCAAAACAAACCCTCCTTATTTGAGAAAGCCAAGACTAGCAATGATTTACCCCCACTGGCTATTGTGTATTGCTCTCTCTGACCTTTAAAAATAGCAAATAGCGCTTTATTCATACAAAATACATACATGAAATTTACGCAAAGAGATAGAATTAGAACTCCAATCCTTATCGAGAGCGCATCATGGCTACAGAATACAAAGGCGCATGCTTATGCGGCGCAGTACAATTTAGCGCTAAAACAATGAGTAATAAAGTAGGGGCTTGCCACTGTGCAATGTGCAGAAAATGGACTGGCGGCCCGCTTTTAGCCGTCGATTGTGGCAGTGAAGTGGTATTCACAGGAAAAGACGCAATCAACAGCTACGCCTCATCTGAATGGGCTGAACGTGGCTTTTGCAAGCAATGCGGCAGCCATTTATTTTACCTGTTAAAGGAAAAACAGCAGTTTATTATACCGGTCGGCCTATTTGATGAGCGGGATGATCTGGTCTTTGATCATCAGATATTCATCGATAAAAAACCAACTTTTTATGACTTTGCCAATCATACCCATAATATGACTGAAGCTGAGGTATTTGCCTCAGATGCACCAAGCGAAACATAAGCGCCGGGCGAGAGACTTGAAATAACACTCAATTCTCTCGCTATTTCTATTAATTTTTGGCTTTTAACAGCAAGCCACTATTTTTGGCAGCTTTAATTGTTTTATTAAACTCAAGAAGAAAACCCTTCATCTTCATTGATTTATGAAACCCAAGGTATAAGGGATCATAAGCTAGAGGAGGCTCTAGCAGCACAAATTGCTCACGATAAGCTTGTAACTCCGGGTCTGCATTTAAAGCCAGCAAAAGCCCCTGCCGTCCGGTAGCAAGTACCAGACAATCCACGCGATCATGCAGTAATTTTTTAAACTGAGCGCTGGATGAATAATTAAAATCAGCAGTAAATATTTTCTGAGCAAGTGCTGAATTAAAATCCGGCCCATAGCTGGCACCATTCGTGACGCCCACTAATTTCCCTTTTAAATCGTTTACTGAATGAAGAGGGAATTCTCTGCCTTTTTTTACCACAATGCTAATTGCAACTTCAAAAAAAGGATCGGAGTAATCAAATATTGCCGAGCGCTCTTTTGTTTTAGATAACCCGACAATGCCACCGCGGCCCTTTAATGCTAATTCATAAGCCCGCCGCCAGGAGCCCATTTCCCAAGTCACTTTAGTGCCCGTCTGTTGCTCGTGGCGCAGCAATAACTCATAAGCAACACCCGAAGCTTGCCCCTGAGCATTTTTATAGATAATGGGTCGGTATTCCTCATTAGCATAGATCGTAAGTGCCTCAGCATAGGCAAGCGGCGTAATCAGCAGTACAAACCAGAGTTGATTCAAATACTTCATATTCCCCTCCTCATGCCATCAGCCCATGCTTCATCCAGACTAGCAGATCATCCTGTTTTTAAATTTAGCCATGATTATAAAGCGCCGACTAAACGACAAAACAATCAGGGGCTAGGTATCACCCCTTTTAGCTTTGCGTCTTTAATGGCGCGATTAAACGCTGTTAACCAGCCTTGCATCTTCATTGACTTATGAAAAGCAAGGTAGAGTGGGTCCCGTACTAATGGCTTGGGCAGATAAACAAATTGATCACGTTTATTCAATAAGTCAGGATCTTTTTTTAAAATGACTTCTAACCCCTGATCACCATTATTTACCACAGCACAATCTACCCGATCATAAAGCAGCTTTTTAAGACGAACATCAGATGCATAATTCACATCAACGTAAAACAAGCCGGCAAGCCGCGCATGATCGAATTCTTCCCCATAACTAGCGGCATTGGTAACGCTAATGAGTTTTCCTTTTAAATCTGCCACTGAATTAAAAGGAAATTCCCGACCTTTTTTAACCACAAGCCCCACAATCGACTCATAAAAAGGCTCAGAATAATCAAATATTTCTAACCGCGCTTTGGTTTTGGATAAACCAATAATGCCGCCCTTGCCTTTCTCTGCCAGTGAATATGATCGTTTCCAAGATGCCATATCTAAATAAACTTTATTACCGCTTAATTGCTCATAATGTTTAATAAGCGCATACGCTATGCCCTCTTCTTTGCCCTGCTCATTTCTAAAAGTGATAGGTTGGTAATCATCACTGGCAAAAACAGTGACTTCGTCTGCATATAGCGTCGTGCTATATAAAATACAGAGTAATAAACATAGAGCGATTCTCATTGCCAGCCTCTGCCCCGCATTCACTTAGAGCTATCAGACTAGCCCAATAAATACGGAATCGCTCTGATGATCGGCCAAGAAAAAACCCCGGAATTGCTTCCGGGGTTTTTGAAATATTTAATTCAAAAAGAGAATTAAATCATGCCTTTAGATTTCAGCAGTTCAAGCATCGTCGAGCCAAGCTCAGCTGGGCTGCGTGTGTAGGCGATGCCTGCACGCTCAAATGCTGCGAATTTTTCTTCTGCAGTGCCTTTACCGCCAGAGATAATTGCACCAGCGTGGCCCATGCGTTTGCCCTTAGGCGCGGTAACACCAGCGATATAACCCACCACTGGCTTAGTCACGTAGGACTGAGCAAATTCAGCCGCTTCTTCTTCAGCCGAGCCGCCGATTTCGCCGATCATGATGATCGCATCGGTATCAGGATCGTCTTGGAATAAGCGCAGTGCGTCGATATGGGAGAGGCCTGGAATCGGATCGCCACCGATACCGATACATGTAGATTGGCCAAGACCCAATGCTGTAGTTTGCGCAACTGCTTCGTAAGTCAAAGTACCAGAGCGGCTTACAATACCGATACGGCCTGGCTGATGGATGTGCCAAGGCATGATGCCGATCTTGCATTCACCCGGAGTGATAATACCTGGGCAGTTAGGGCCGATCAGGCGGATACCGGCTTCATCAACCGCTTTTTTCACGTACAGCATATCCAGTGTTGGCACGCCTTCGGTGATACATACAATCAGCTGAATACCCGAATCAATCGCTTCCAGAATCGAATCTTTAGCGAATGGAGCCGGTACGTAAATCACCGTTGCATCCGCTTGAGTTTCGCGCATTGCATCTTTCATGGTGTTAAACACTGGCAGATCAAGGTGACGTGAGCCGCCCTTACCTGGTGTTACACCGCCAACAACCTTGGTGCCACACTTCAATGCTTGTTCTGCGTGGAATGTACCGTTTTTACCGGTGAAACCTTGCACCAATACTTTGGTGTTTTTATTGACTAAAACGCTCATTATTTTATCCTTTCAGCGGTAATTACAGTGCGGCAACAGCAGCAACGATTTTCTCGGCTGCGTCGTTCAAGCCTTGAGCCGATGTCAGCTTCAAGCCTGATTCGTTCAGAAGCTTAGCGCCCAATTCGGCGTTATTGCCTTCCAAACGCACCACAACCGGCACAGTTACATTTACTTCTTTCACTGCCGCAATAATCGCTTCAGCAATCATGTCGCAACGAACGATACCGCCGAAGATGTTGATCAGCACGCCCTTCACCGAATCATCAGCCAAAATCAGCTTGAAGGCTTCGATCACGCGATCTTTAGTTGCACCACCGCCTACATCCAAGAAGTTAGCCGGTTGGCCGCCTTTCAGCTTGATGATGTCCATGGTGGCCATTGCAAGGCCAGCGCCGTTCACCATACAACCGATATTGCCTTCCAACGCAACGTAGTTCAGCTCGAACTCAGATGCTTTTACTTCGCGCTCGTTTTCTTGCGATTTATCGCGCTGAGCCAACAATTCTGGCAAGCGATACAGCGCGTTAGAATCAAGACCAACTTTAGCGTCAACGCAGCACAATTCGCCGTTTTCACGCAAAGCCAGTGGGTTGATTTCAAACAGCGCGAAATCGTTAGCGATAAATGCTTCAGCCGCACCCAGCATCATTTTAACGAAATGAGCAACTTGCTTGCCTTCTAAACCCAAAGCAAACGCGCAATCACGCGCTTGGAATGGCTGCATGCCCACCAATGGATCTACGGTTACTTTGATGATTTTTTCTGGGGACTCTTCAGCTACGGTTTCGATCTCAACACCGCCTTCGGTGGAAACCATAAACACGACGCGCTGGCTTGAGCGATCTACAACCGCGCCAAGGTACAACTCGCGCTGAACTGGGTACATATCTTCACATACCAAAACCGAATGCACAGGCTGACCCGCTGCATCTGTTTGGTACGTAACTAGATTTTTACCGATCAAGCCTTTAGCAATTTCTGCGGCTTCTTCACGGGATTTAACCACTTTAACGCCACCCGCTTTACCACGGCCACCGGCGTGAACTTGCGCTTTAACCACCGCAAATTTGCCACCCAGCGCATCGTATGCAGCAGCTGCTTCTTCTGGAGTGTGAGCCAAAATGCCGCGTTGTACTGGAAGACCGTATTTAGCCAATAATTCCTTGGCTTGATATTCATGAAGATTCATCTGAGACCCTTTGTAAGGAAAGAGGATATGCAAATCGGCCGCATACCGTGAAACATATTGAGTGATTGAAAACAATCTAAAACTTCTGTAGACACAGAGCGGGCTGAGAAAGCGGCAAACCATACACAGGTCATTCTGTTTTTCTCTGTGTACTCCGTGTTCTCTTTTTGCTCTGTGTCTACAGGTTTTTTATGCCTTTTTTAACTATGCAAACCACGCTTATCACATGCTAAAGCCGCTTCGTGCAAGGCTTCAGACAAAGATGGATGGGCATGAACAATACGGGCAATATCTTCTGAGGAAGCGTTAAACTCCATCGCAACCACTGCTTCAGCAATCAGCTCTGAAGCAAATGGACCAACGATATGAACACCTAAAATACGATCGGTGGTCTTATCCGCCAGCATTTTAACAAAACCCTTACCTTCGCCTAGCGCTAAAGCACGGCCATTGGCGGAGAACAAGAATTGACCTTTCTTGTATTCAACACCAGCGGCTTTAAGCTGCTCTTCGGTCTGCCCTACCCAAGCAATTTCTGGGCTGGTGTAAATCACCCAAGGGATATTGTTAAAGTCGATATGTGGATGCTGGCCGGCGATGCGTTCAGCCACAGCCACGCCTTCGTCAGACGCTTTATGCGCCAGCATCGGGCCACGAACCACATCACCAATCGCCCAAACATTAGGCAAATTGCTTTGGCAATCGTCGTTCACATCAATCTGGCCACGCTCGGTCAGCTTCAGACCAACGGCATCTGCGTTTAGGCCAGATGTGTTTGGTACGCGGCCAATGGCTACAACCAGCTTATCAAATACGCTGACTTGTGCGGCACCGGCTACATCGGTCCAGTTTACGGTGACATCTTTTTTACCGGCCTTAATTTCGCCGATTTTAACGCCGGTATTGATCACCAAACCGGTTTCTTTAGTCAGGAATTTCTTAGCTTCGCGGGCCACTTGCTCGTCCGCGGCTCCTAGGAAAGTCGGCATCGCTTCCAGCACCGTCACTTCACTACCCAGACGCTTCCAGACCGAGCCCATTTCCAAGCCGATCACGCCAGCGCCAATCACACCAAGGCGTTTTGGCACAGCAGGAATCGCCAACGCACCTTCGTTATCCAGCACCAGCTGGTTATCGATGGCCACGCCTGGCAATTGGCGAACGCTAGAACCGGTCGCAATAATGACGTGCTTAGCGGTGATTTCTTCAACCGTGCCATCAGCCAACTTGGCTTCCAGCACATAAGCATCGCCCGCTTTGGCTTTAAATGCGCCTACACCGTGGAAAGACGTCACTTTGTTCTTTTTGAACAAGTAAGCGATACCGCCGGTGTTTTTAGTAATGATGTCTTGCTTACGCGCCAACATCTTGGCCACGTCCATTTTTAGCGTGCCGGTAGAGATACCATGATCGCCAAAATGGTGCGCCGCATTAAAGTAGTTTTCTGACGATTGCAGTAGTGCTTTAGAAGGGATACAACCCACATTCAAACACGTACCGCCCAAGCTCGCCTTGCCGTCTTTATCGCTAGTTGCATCGATACATGCAGTATTAAAGCCCAGCTGCGAGGCGCGAATCGCCGCCACATAGCCACCAGGGCCACCGCCGATTACAACAACGTCAAATTCTTTGCTCATGGTTTGGAAACCTTTGAGAAAGAGCAAGGGCGTGATCAACGCCCCGACTCTGTGATTCAATATTTAGCGATATGCCACGGCGGGTTACGCGATAAAGCCGCTAACCCGCCCTACAACATTCACATTAATTAGATATCAAGCAGCAAACGCGCTGGGTCTTCGATCACTTCTTTGATAGCAACCAGCGACAACACCGCTTCGCGGCCATCGATGATGCGGTGATCGTAAGACTGAGCCAGATACATCATCGGGCGAATCACCATTTCACCGTTTTCTACCACAACACGCTCTTTGGTCGCGTGCATGCCCAGAATCGCTGATTGCGGTGGATTGATAATCGGTGTCGACATCATCGAGCCAAAAGTGCCGCCATTAGAGATGGTGTAAGTACCGCCAGTCAGCTCGTCCATGCTCAACTTACCGGCTTGCGCACGCTTGCCAAAATCAGCGATGGTTTTTTCGATTTCAGCCAAACTCAGTTGATCCGCATTACGAATCACCGGCACCACCAAACCACGCGGGCTACCTACGGCCACGCCAATATCAAAGTAGCCGTGGTAAACGATATCGTTACCATCAACGGATGCATTCACAATTGGGAATTTCTTCAGCGCGTGCACCGCAGCTTTAACAAAGAAGCCCATAAAGCCCAGCTTCACGCCGTGGTCTTTTTCAAACTTTTCTTTGTATTTATTACGCAGATCCATCAACGGTTTCATATTGATTTCGTTGAAGGTGGTCAGGATCGCATTGGTTTGTTGCGATTCTAATAGACGCTCGGCCACGCGAGCACGCAAGCGGCTCATCGGCACACGTTGCTCCGTGCGATCACCCTGCTGTGTGGCAACGGGTGCCGATGCAGGCGCTGCCGCTGCGGCTGGTTTTGCCAAATGGTTCTGTACGTCTTCTTTTAATACACGGCCACCACGGCCAGTGCCACCGACTTCAGCCGGATTCACACCCGAATCTGCGGCCAGTTTTTTAGCCGCTGGCATCACTGCCGTGCCAAAGCCAATCGCGCTGGCTGAAACGCCGGCTTCTTTAGCCACTGCCTCAACGCGAATTTTCTCGCCCGCTGCTGTAGAAGTATTCGCCGGTGCAGCAACAGTCGCTTCGGTATCAATCGTTGCAATGAGTTGCAAGCTACCAACAATTGCACCCTCGGCTTGAACAATCGAAACCAGAACACCCGCTTGTGGCGCGGCGATTTCTAACACAACTTTGTCGGTTTCAATGTCGATCAATTGCTCATCACGGGCAACAGCGTCGCCTACTTTTTTCTTCCACTGCAACAGCGAAGCTTCAGAAACGGATTCAGGCAATTGTGGTACTAAAATTTCGATAATCATTTTGTAACTCCAAAGATCTGGCGACTAGGTCAGGCGGATTAAGCCACCCTGTTTATCCATTAGATGTTGAATAAGGCGGGTTTTCACCCGCCCTACATTACAGAGTCATTGCTTCTTCAACGAAGGATTTAAGCTGTGCAGCGTGCTTACTCATATAACCCACAGCAGGCGACGCCGACGAGGTACGGCCTGCATACAGCAGGGTTTGCTTAGGATGCATGCACGCTTCTAAGCGATGGCGAATCTGATGCCATGCGCCTTGGTTACGTGGCTCTTCCTGTACCCACATCACTTCACGTGCGTTCGGGTATTTCTCGATTTCAGCTTTTAGCTCTTCCGTTGGGAAAGGATAAAGCTGCTCGATACGCACAATCGCGATGTCTTTGAGATCGCGTTCCGTGCGACCCGCCAGCAGGTCGTAATACACCTGACCTGCACACATCACGACGCGCTTTACTTTCTTCGCGTCCAGATTACCCTGATCGCCAATCACTGAGCGGAATTCACCCTTGGTGAAGTCTTCTATCGGGCTAGAAGCAAACTTCGCCTTTAAGAGCTTTTTGCTCATAATGATAATCAGCGGCTTGCGGCTTGGGCGCAGCATCTGACGACGTAGCGCATGGAACATTTGCGCGGCCTCAGACATCATCAGTACTTGCACATTATGCTCCGCACATAACTGCAGATAGCGCTCAACGCGGGCAGATGAATGCTCTGGGCCTTGGCCATCATAGCCGTGTGGCAACATCATGGTCAGGCCACATAAGCGGCCCCACTTTGTTTCGCCCGAAGTAATAAACTGATCGATCACCACTTGCGCGCCGTTGGCAAAGTCACCGAACTGCGCTTCCCAGATAGTCAGCTCATCAGGCGCAGAGCAGGCATAGCCGTATTCAAAAGCCAGCACCGCTTCTTCGTTCAGAATCGAATCGATCACGGTAAAGTTGGCTTGTTTCTCAGCCAAATGCTGCAATGGAATATGAACGCCCTGATCCCACTTCTCACGATTTTGATCGTGTAAAACAGCATGGCGGTGATTAAACGTACCACGACCACAATCTTCACCGGAGATACGCACCGCGTAGCCTTCGGTTAGCAGCGTTGCGTAGGCCAAATGCTCGGCCATACCAAAATCAACTAGCTGCTCGCCATTCACCATGGCAATGCGTTCCTTGACGATTTTTTCTACGTTCGAGCGCAGCTTAAAATTATCAGGGATTTTGGTGAATTTTTCGGTAAGGCGCAGCAAATCAGCTTGTGGCACAGCGGATGCCACCGGATGACGCCAATGCACGCCCATATAGCGGGAGAAATCAATCGCGTGCGAGCGTTTGTAATCGGTCAGCGTGGTTTGCTCTACATGCTCACCTCTATCCAGCGCCGCGCGGTAATCTTGGATCAGATTATCGGCTTCATCACTACTTACAACGCCTTCAGCAATCAGACGATCGGCGTATTTCTTACGCGCGCCCGGATGCTGGCCAATTTTTTTGTACATCATTGGCTGCGTTACAAAGGGATCGTCCGCTTCATTGTGACCAAACTTACGGAAGCACACCAAATCTACCACCACATCGCGGTGGAATTTCATGCGGAATTCGAGCGCGGCTTGCATCACCAAAATCACCGCTTCAGGATCATCGCCATTCACGTGGAAAATCGGCGCTTCAACCATTTTGGCGATATCGGTACAGTAAATCGTAGAGCGGGTATCGCGGGTGTCTGAAGTTGTAAAACCAACTTGGTTATTCACCACCAGATGCACCGTACCGCCTGTGCCGTAACCACGGGTATTGGCCAAGTTAAACGTACCTTGGTTGGTACCTAAGCCGATAAAGGCGGAATCGCCGTGAATCAGTACCGGCAGAACTTGCACACCCAGCTTATCGCCGCGACGTTGTTGACGCGCACGCACCGAGCCTTCAACCACAGGGTTGACGATCTCAAGATGGGAAGGGTTAAACGCAAGGCTGAGGTGGATTGGGCCGCCGGGAGTCGGGATATCTGCCGAGAAACCCATATGGTATTTCACGTCACCAGAAGACAAATCGCTGACTGATCGGCCTTCAAATTCGCTGAATAAATCACGCGGCTGCTTGCCTAATGTATTCACCAGCACATTCAAACGACCACGGTGGGCCATACCGATAATCATTTCTTGCACGCCCACTGCACCCGCGCCTTGGATTAAGAAATCCAGTGCAGGGATCATGGAATCGCCGCCTTCAAGCGAGAAGCGCTTTTGGCCGACGTATTTTTTATGCAGGTATTGTTCTAACGTTTCTGCCGCAGTCACTTTTTGCAGTGTGCGTTTCTTTTGCTCGATGCCATAGGATGGCGTTGAGCGGCGGGATTCAAACCACTGCTGCACCCACTTGCGCTGTTCTGCATTGGTGATGTGCATATATTCCAGACCAATACTGCCGCAGTAAGTTTGCTTTAAAAACGCAATCACTTCGGCAAGGGTAGCGCGTTCCATCCCCGCAATATTGGTACCAAAGGTTGTTGCCATATCGGCATCGGTAAAGCCATGGTGCTTAGCATCTAGCTCAGGCAAACGCGCTTGATCCATACGCTGCAAAGGATCTAGGCTCGCTTGGCGCGAACCCATAATGCGGTAAGCGGAGATCAGGCGAAGCAGATTAACCTGTTTACGCGTAGCTTCTTCATCGACTGCGCCACCTTGCTGTACATAGCGGGGCTGGCGAGTCAGTTGGCGGAAGGATTCCTCGATCGGTGCTCGTGGAATATCACGATCAACCACACCAGGGCTTTGCTGCATCTTATCGAAGTAGGAGCGCCATTCCTGATCAACCGACTGTGGGTCACTCAGGTACTGCTCGTAAAGCTCCTCAACGAAAGGAGCATTCCCGCCAAAAAGGTGGGAATTAGACCTCAACTCTCTCATCATCGCCGTCATCAAATCCAGTAATTTAGCAGGCTTAACACCATGCAAGACCGCCGCCCCTTGCGAAGCGGCTCAAAACCAATCTATTACAATGTAGGGCGAGAGCAACCCCGCGGGTTTCACCCGCCCTACAATTTCCAAACAAGTCACGAACGTAGCTTAACCGCGCTGATCTGCGGGCACGTAATCACGTTTCGTCGCACCCGTGTATTGCTGACGTGGACGACCAATTTTCATGCCCGGATCCGCAATCATTTCATTCCAGTGGCTGATCCAGCCCACAGTACGCGCCAGTGCAAAGATCACAGTAAACATCGGCACAGGAATACCTAATGCAGACTGAACAATGCCTGAGTAGAAGTCGACATTTGGATACAGCTTGCGTTCAATAAAGTAGCTGTCTTCTAGCGCGATTCTTTCTAGTTCCATCGCCAGTTTGAACTTAGGATCGTCTTGCAGGCCCATTTCATTCAATACTTCGTAGCAAATACGGCGCATCACGCTGGCACGTGGGTCCATGTTTTTATACACACGGTGACCAAAGCCCATCAATTTATGCGTCTTGGCTTTTACGCCTTCCATAAAGGCCGGTACGTTTTCTACCGCACCAATTTCATCCAACATCAGCAATACGGCTTCGTTAGCACCACCGTGCGACGGGCCCCACAAGCAAGCGATACCCGCTGCGATACACGCAAACGGATTAGCACCAGACGAGCCAGCCAAACGAACCGTCGAGGTCGAAGCATTTTGTTCGTGATCGGCGTGCAGGGTAAAGATCACATCCAAGGCGCGAACCAGCACAGGGTTAGGTACGTATTTCTCGCACGGAGTCGAGAACATCATGTGCATAAAGTTGGCGGTATAGCTCAAGTCATTACGTGGGTAAACGAATGGCAGGCCTTGGTTGTAGCGGTAGCACATTGCGGCAATGGTCGGGATCTTAGAGATCAGACGGAACATCGCCACTTTGCGGTGCTCTTCATTGTTGATATCCAAGCTGTCTTGGTAGAAAGCAGACAAGGCACCGACTACACCCACCATCATCGCCATCGGATGCGCATCACGGCGGAAACCGTTAAAGAAACGGGTCAGTTGCTCATGCACCATGGTGTGGCTCATGACGGTCTTATTAAACACAACGCTTTGCTCTGGCGTTGGCAATTCGCCATTGATCAGCAGATAGCAAACTTCTAGATAATCGCTATGTTCTGCAAGCTGCTCAATCGGGTAACCACGGTAGTAAAGCTGGCCCAAGTCGCCATCGATATAGGTAATCTTGGATTCACAGCTTGATGTCGCCAAAAAGCCAGGATCGAAAGTAAACATACCGGTCTTGGAGAATGCACGAATATCTACCACATCCGGTCCAAGCGTACTCGGCAACACGGGCATTTCTAGCGAATCTTTGCCGTCGTTGTAAGTCAGTGTGACTTTCTTTTCCATATCAAATAGCTCCTGGGGTTTCGGTTAGTACCGCTTGTCGTTGTGCGTTTCGTACTTGCTCCAGCATCGGTCTAAGCCGCTCGTCTGGGCACTCTGTCTTGCAATTCAGGTAATCAAGCAGATCGTTATCAGAAAGTAAGAGAAGATCCTGAAAAAGAATCAAATCTGCTTTGGATAAAGTCGGAAGCACCTCTTTTACAAATTTTTCCAACTGTAAATCGACCTCTAAAAGGCCCCGACGCGAACGCCAGACTATCCGTTTCAATTCAATTTCATCCATCTAAGCCCACCCTTACCATCTCTTACGATCGAGCATTGGATATTTACAAACACCTAGAAACGTCTGTAGACACAGAGTAAAGACTAGAGAACACAGAGCCCACTGAGAAATACAAAACCTTCAAGCAAAGAGAAAAACCTTACCTCTTTTTTCTCTGTGTTCTCTGTGTCTACAGACCTTTATGTTTTTTTACCGCTGATTAGCTCATACGCTTAATCATTAAATCTTTGATCTTGCCGATGGCTTTGGTTGGGTTGAGTTCCTTAGGGCAAACATCAACACAATTCATAATGCTATGGCAACGGAACAAGCGATAAGGATCTTCCAGATTATCCAGACGCTCGTTGGTTTTTTCATCGCGGGTATCAGCAATAAACCGGTAAGCTGCCAGCAAACCAGCAGGGCCTACAAATTTATCTGGATTCCACCAAAATGACGGGCAAGCTGTTGAACAGCAAGCACACAAGATACATTCGTACAGGCCATCTAGCTCTTTACGATCTTCCGGCGACTGCAAACGTTCACGATCAGGCGGTGGATTATCGTTTTGCACATAGGGCTTAATCGAATGATATTGCTTAAAGAACTGCGTCATATCCACGATTAAGTCACGAATAACTGGCAAGCCCGGCAGCGGGCGAATCTCTACCGGTTGCTTCAGGCTGGCAATATCAGTAATACAGGCTAGACCATTTTTGCCGTTGATATTCATCGCGTCTGAACCGCAAATTCCTTCGCGGCAAGAACGGCGAAAGCTCAGGCTATCGTCTTGTGCTTTAAGGCGAACCAGACCATCTAACAGCTTTTTGTCAGATGGTTCGAGTTCAACATGGTAATCCTGCATGTACGGCTTAGCGTCCACATCAGGGTTGTAGCGATAGAGTTTGAAATGCATCTTCATCGTTTTGTCCTTAGTACACGCGTTTTTGCGGTGCGATGTAATCGACCGTCAGCGGCTTGGTATGAACTGGCTTGTAAGACAGCGTGCGTGTTTTGCCATCAAACATCGTGTGCTTCATCCACTCATCATGACGATCAGGGAAATCATCGTGCGCATGCGCACCACGGCTTTCCTTACGCGCTTCGGCACAAATCAAGGTAGCCACAGCCACTTCGATCAAGTTATCCAACTCCAGCGCTTCAATCCGCGCAGTGTTAAATACTTTGGATTTATCTTTGATTTGAGTGAGCTTGGCACGCTCGGCCACGGCTTTGATTTCTTCAACGCCCTTGGCAAGGTTCTCCGAGTTACGGAATACACCCGCACGCAGTTGAACCACTTTTTGCATGGCATTTCGTACATCCGCCACTTCTTCGCCGCCAGTTTGGTTTTCTAAACGAGCCAGACGAGCAAGGGAAAACTCAGCCGCATTGGCTGGCAATGGACGCAATTCTGGGCGCTCGTTCTTGATAAAATCAATAATTGAATTACCCGCCGCCTTACCAAACACCACCAAATCGAGCAGTGAGTTAGTACCCAAGCGATTCGCGCCGTGCACCGAAGCACATGCGCATTCGCCTGCGGCGTAAAAGCCTTTTACGCGCACTTCTGGATCGTCACCGATCGGGGCAATCACTTCGCCCTTATAGTTGGTCGGAATACCGCCCATCTGATAGTGGCAAGTTGGCACAACAGGGATTGGATCTTGAATCGGATCCACACCGGCAAATTTAATCGCAATTTCACGAATACCTGGCAGGCGTTGCTTAATGATGTCCGGGCCGAGGTGATCGAGTTTTAGCAACACATGGTCTTTTTCTTTACCACAGCCACGGCCTTCCAGAATTTCCAAGGCCATTGCACGGGAAACCACGTCACGGGACGCCAAGTCTTTGGCGTTCGGTGCATAGCGTTCCATAAAGCGCTCGCCCTCAGAATTGAGCAAGATGCCGCCTTCGCCGCGCACGCCTTCAGTAATCAATACACCTGCACCGGCCACGCCAGTTGGGTGGAATTGCCAGAATTCCATATCTTCCAGCGGGATACCTGCGCGCACGGTCATGCCGAGGCCATCGCCAGTATTGATAAAGGCATTGGTAGAAGCGGAGAAAATACGACCTGCGCCGCCAGTAGCAAACAACACCGCCTTGGCGTGGATAATCGACACTTCGCCAGTTTCCATTTCCAGCGCAGTTACACCCACCACTTCGCCTGCTTCATCACGAATCAGATCCAGCGCCATCCATTCCACAAAGAATTGAGTATTGGCGCGCACATTGCGCTGATACAGCGTGTGCAACATCGCGTGGCCAGTACGGTCGGCGGCAGCACAGGCGCGTTGCACCGGTGTCTTGCCAAAATCGGCCATATGGCCGCCGAATGGACGCTGATAGATCTTGCCGTTTTCCAAGCGATCAAACGGCATACCAAAGTGCTCAAGCTCCACCACGACTTCGGGCGCTTGACGACACATAAATTCAATAGCGTCCTGATCCCCCAGCCAATCCGACCCTTTAACGGTGTCGTACATATGCCATTCCCACTTGTCTTCTTGGACATTACCAAGAGAGGCGGAAATACCACCCTGCGCCGCAACAGTGTGCGAGCGGGTTGGGAACACTTTAGATAAAACAGCGGTTTTTAGACCGGCTTCAGAAAGCTGCAATGCGGCACGAAGGCCTGCGCCACCTGCACCCACAATGACAGCATCGAATTTACGAATAGGAACGGTCATCGCTTATGCACCCCACACAACTTTAATCATATAAACCAAGCTACCTGCCAGCCATAACAAGGTCAGCACGTGCATCGTTAAACGCAAACCAACATGCTGCAGGTAATCCATCCAGATATCACGAATCCCAACCCATGCATGCCAAAGCAATGCAAACAGGCTGACTGTGGTGACCACTTTTACCCAGGTACAGGCGAAAAGCTGCTGCCAGGCTTCAAATGAAGCGCCATTGGCCAGCAAAATAAACGCAACCACACCCAAGGTGTAAACCAGCATAATCACCGCGGTAACGCGCTGAACCAACCAATCCCGCAAGCCGTAATGGGCTCCGACTACCTCACGATTTACCATACCAACACTCCAATCACGACGGTCAGAGCCAGACTCACAACCAGCACCAGTTTTGCGGTGAGGCGTGCAGTTGGAAGATCCAGACCTTTATGAATATCCAGGAAAAGGAATCGAGTACCCGCACAAACATGGTGCAGATAGGCCCACAGAATACCAAGCAGGGCAATTTTCATGAGGGGATGTGAAATACAGGATCTGAATGCATCAAAACGCTCGGCAGAAGACAGGGAGCCTTCCAGAGCGTAGAGCATAAAGGGAATCGCCAGAAACATCAGCGCGCCACTGACGCGATGAAGAATGGAGATAATCCCTGGCAAGGGAAGACGAATCTTCGCTAGATCCAGGTGCTTGGGGCGTGTTTTTTGCATGCGCACTTCCTCTTTAAGTTTTACTTCTGCCAGTGTGCACGATCTGTTCCTTAAACCGTCCAACGTCACCGACCAGCCTTTTACTACTTACTCAACAACAACTCTGCCTTGGTGGGTTTCACCCCCAATCCTGTCAGTACAGCACACCACAAATATTGAATCATCGTAGGACGGGTGAAACCCGCGTACTTTTCAGCATTGCTCGCGGGGTTCACTCGCCCTACGAAAAACATTTCGCTTAGGCTGATAGGATGGGCTTTCACCCACCCTAAGCATGCTCAGGCGGCGCCTGAAACGCCAACTGCTCTGATCTAAACCAAGCCACGCTCCAGACCTGCGCTTTGCCATCAAAATCTCTGGCTAAGCGCACCAGCTGAAGCAAAGGTTAGTGCACTTCAACTTGCAATAATCTGGCTTCTGCACTGGCCGCGGGGATGGCCCGATAGCGTATTTCGCCATCTTTTAAACGCATCCCAAAATCACGCCAGCATAGTTCACGCAAATTGCCGCGTAACTCTCTAATTCTGCGCATTTCCAAATTCGGGAAATTAGCTTCCGGCAAAAACATCTCTTCGAGCCCAATCACAGCGCCTGCTACGCGCAATAAACGCCGCACCTGCCACAAGGCCGCACCGCGCCTTAAGCCCAAAATCTCTGCCAACTGCTCGCCCGCATGAATCCGCACACAACCGAGCATTTCAATTTTTGGCTTTTCACCGCCGTAGCCAGACAAAGGGACAAACAGGGCCTGCGCTAAAAAATCGCTCGCATCAGAAACAAAAGTGCCTACACCTTGCCGCCGGTACAGCACGCCATCGGCCACCAGCACATCTAAAGCTTTACGCACCGTGCCCTGACTGACGCCAAAACGATGCGCTAAATCATTTTCACTCGGTAAACTTTCATCAGTCCCCCACTCACCGGCGTCTACCGCTGTAGTGACTTCACGAATAACCTGACGATAAAGAGGGATGGCTGCAAGTTTGCTCATTGAGGATAGGTTGCTTTTTATCATGTTGTAGCATCATAGTCTACTACAGTCTTATATAAGACAAAAGATACACAACAATATATTTCATCTCTTGGCAAAACGCGCGCAAAGCGTGAAGACGCGTGATAAACTTTCATTGCTTGTCTTATGCAGCAGCTAAAATACACTTTAAACCGTGTAAAAATAAGCATGCGGGGTGTAGTTGCATCGTCATTTAATAAAAAAGCAACACGATAGGCTTGGGTTTTGCACTACAAAGAATAAGAAGTGAATTCGTTCAAACAACACTCTATTTAAGTGTCTGTTTTTTGTAAATTAAGCCGTCGTTTATCTTTTTAGAGTAAGAATTGAATCACCCCAGCATCGCTCACACACAAACCAATATCGGAGTCATCCACATGAAGTCACCTATTCGCGTTGCCGTTACCGGCGCTGCCGGCCAAATTGGTTATAGCCTCTTATTCCGTATTGCATCTGGCGCGATGCTGGGTGCGGATCAACCTGTGATCTTGCAATTACTGGATATCACCCCTTCATTGCCAGCATTGAATGGTGTGGTAATGGAACTGGATGACTGCGCGTTCCCACTACTGCAAGGCATTGTGCAAAGTGATGATCCAAAAGTCGCGTTTAAGGATGTAGACATCGCCCTTCTGGTTGGTGCACGCCCACGTGGCCCAGGCATGGAGCGTAAAGACTTGCTCGAAGCCAACGGCGCGATCTTTACCGCACAAGGTAAAGCATTGAATGAAGTGGCATCGCGTGACGTGAAAGTACTGGTAGTGGGCAATCCAGCCAATACCAACGCTTACATTGCCATGAAGAACGCGCCGGATCTTAACCCAGCCAACTTCACCGCCATGATGCGTCTAGATCACAACCGCGCTCTGACACAGATCGCTCAAAAGACCGGCAGTGTAGTAACTGATGTCAACAAGATGATCATCTGGGGTAACCACTCTGCTACCCAGTACCCTGATCTATTCCACGCAACAGTGAAAGGCCAAAGCGCTTCTGCCCTGATCAACGATCAAAAATGGTTAGAAACTGACTTTATTCCTACCGTTCAGCAACGTGGCGCAGCCATTATTAAGGCGCGTGGTTTGTCTTCAGCTGCTTCTGCTGCTAACGCTGCAATTGACCATATCCGTAACTGGGTACTGGGCACTGCAGACGGCGATTGGGTCACCATGGGTGTTCCAGCGAATGGCGAATACGGCTATAGCGATTTGATTTTTGGTTACCCAGTGACGTGTAAAGATGGTAAGTACACCATCGTTGAAGGCTTGGAAGTCAGCGACTTTAGCCGCACTCGCATGGATGCTAGCGCTAAAGAATTGTCTGAAGAGCGCGATGCAGTGAAGCACTTACTTGGTTAATTGAATCTGGCTTACAACAGGGGCTAGCCCCTGTTGTATAAAGTACAGCGTATTTAAGTGGTACAAAAAAAGGCGAACCCTAGGGTTCGCCTTTTTAATGCCAGCTAAAACTTACTTAGCCTTAATGGTATACAGGGCTGTTTTACCTGCTTCTACATGACCTGTCGCAAAATCAATCACGCTATCAAACTGATCCACATTGCTCAATACAACCGGGCTAATGATAGATACTGCATGTTGGGTCAGGTATTCAAGATCTAGCTCTAGCACCGCATCGCCCGCTTTCACGCGTGAGCCTTGCTCAAGCAGACGAGTAAAGCCCTTACCACCCAGCTTCACGGTATCCAGGCCCACATGCACAATCAGCTCAGCGCCGTTATCAGCAATCAATGCAAACGCGTGATTGGTATTAAAGATTTTAGCAATCACACCATCCACAGGTGCTACCACCAAATTGCTAGTCGGACGAATCGCCAAACCTTCACCCACCGCTTTGCTAGAGAACGCAGCATCTGGCACTTGCAGTAAAGTCACCACTTCACCGCTCATTGGCGCAAGTAAAACCAAATCGCCTGTTACTTTTTTTGCAATAGCAACCGGAGCAACAGCCGCATTAGCAACGGGCGCTGCTACAGGTGCTTCAACACTGATCCCTTTACCTGCCAATAGCTGGCTCATACGCGTTGCAATCAGCTCAGCCTTAGGCCCAACAATAATCTGAATATTTTGCTTATTGAGCTTAATTACACCGGACGCGCCAAGACGCTTAGCCGCGGCTTCGTCAACAATCGCGGTATCGTTTAGTGTTAAACGTAAACGTGTAATGCAAGCATCAATGGCTACAACATTTGAGCCACCGCCGATCAAGCTTACATAGGCATGCGCCAGCGAATCTGTATCACCACTAACAGGCGCATCATCTGCTGCCGCGCCTTCTTCTTCATCTTCCTGACCCGGCGTCTTCAGATTGAAGAACTTGATTGCAAAGCGGAAGCTGAAGTAATAAATAGCGAAGAATGCAAACCCTTGCACAATCAGCATCAGAATATCTTTAGCCAGCGGATTTTTAGTCGACAGCACCAAATCAACCAGACCTGCGCTGAAACCAAAACCAGCAATCCATTGCATGCTTGCAGCAATATAAACAGATACACCTGTCAACACCGCGTGCAGCAAATAAAGCAAAGGAGCTACAAACATAAAGGAGAATTCAAGCGGCTCAGTCACTCCGGTAAAGAACGCAGCAAAAGCAGCCGCAATCATCAGGGATGCAACACGTGCTTTGTTTTGCGGCTTAGCTGCGTGGTAAATAGCCAACGCTGCACCCGGCAAACCGAACATCATAATCGGGAAGAAACCCGCTTGATACATACCGGTTACACCCAATACGGCTTTACCTTCAGCAAGGGACTTAGCGCCACCCAGGAAGTTAGGAATATCGTTAATACCCGCAACGTCAAACCAGAACACGCTGTTCAAAGCGTGATGCAAACCAACTGGAATCAAGAGACGGTTAAAGAAGGCATAAATACCTGCACCAGCTGGGCCCATACCCATAATGCTTTCACCGAAATGCACCAAGCCGTTAAATACGATAGGCCAGATGTACATCAACGGGAAAGCAACAACCAGCATCACCACCGAAGTGACAATGGGCACTAAGCGACGGCCACTAAAGAAAGCCAAGGCTTTATGCAGCTCAACACCGCTAAAGCGGTTGTAGAGCTCAGCAGTAATCACACCCACCAAAATACCAACAAACTGGTTATTGATCTTGGCAAAGGCCTTAGGCACTTGATCCAAAGGAATACCTTGAATCTGAGAAACCGCAGCGGGTGACAACAACGTTGTCAGTACGTAAAAGCCAACCAAACCCGACAAAGCGGCCGCACCGTCTTTATCTTTCGACATACCGTAAGCAATACCTACGGCAAACAAAATCGACATATTGTCGATAATGGCAGCACCCGATTTGATCAGGAAAGCAGCTAATGCACTATTACTACCCCAGCCCGTTGGATCAATCCAATAACCGATACCCATTAAAATGGCGGCGGCGGGCAGCGTTGCCACTGGCACCATCAGCGCACGGCCGATTTTCTGTAAATAGCCCAGAATATTCATCACATCCCCTTTTTATCTTGCTCAAGCAACGAGTGTCAGCGTAGCTTTAATCGTTGAATACCCATTTTGAAGTGCAAGCTGGCAAAGTTGCGCAAAACTCGCAAACGAAACTAATCGATACACCTTACATCTTCAAACATGCTGGATTATTCACTGCACGGTAGTAATTGGCAATCAAAAGATAAACAAGCCGGTACTTTAAAATGACTTGTGCTAACAAATAACAAGAGCATGAAAAAGATAAAGCGCCACATTAAAATCATCAGGCAAACTTTACTCACATCAAACCAATGCTTTATCAATAAACAACAGCAAAAAACCTCATTATCAATCACTGATTTGTGCACATTGAAATCTACAGAACTCATCGTTTATCAGTATTGAGCTAACTCAAATGGCGAGATCATTTCACCCGCCACTTACTTTTCTTTACATTAATTGCCTTGTAGCAATACGAATAATGAGCCGCTGCAACAAATTATTACAAAGCCATCTGCAACTCGCAAAAAGAAACAGCTCGCAAGCGGGCTGTTTCTTTTTAAACACACATATATTTATTTGACATAAAACAAGAAAGACTTAAATCACTTATTTGTTTACATATTTTTCAAAGCGCTCCTGCGCTTCGCTTTCTTTCTCACCACCAAAAGCATGGGTGCTTTCAAACCACATGACATTAATCAAGCCAAATGCCAAGGCCAGCCCTACGCCAAGTATCCAAGAGAAATACCACATTATGCTCACTCCTTTGAGTACACCACTTCAAACCTCGCCACGGCGAGCTTTATTTGAAAGTGCTTTTTAATAACTATGCGTATCATTTTGCAGGCGCTCAACGGTCACCGGCCCACGCATCACCCGATACACCCAGGCCGTATAGACCATAATAATCGGCACGAAAATCACCACGACAGCCAGCATCACGCCTAAAGTTTTTTGGCTCGATACCGCATCCCACATCGTTAGGCTGGAGGCCGCGTCTAAAGTCGATGGCAAAATAAACGGAAACAAAGCAATCGCTGTAGTGCACAGCACACCGATACTCGCTATGCCGCTGAGTATAAAAGCCGTGTACTGATATCGCCGCCAGCTGGCAAAAGCCGCCAGCAGAGCAGCAAACACACCCGCTCCCGGCACCAGCCAAGCCCAAGGATAAAGGTTAAAGTTACTTAACCAAGCTCCTTTCACAATGGCGACCGTTTTATTCAGCGGATTTAACACATCCCCCACCGCCCCCATGCTAACAATCTGCCAAGCATCTAATTGCTTGATCCATACCCCACCCAAAGCAAACAAAATAGCCATTGTGCATCCGGTATAGATCGCCACACTGATTGCACGGCTTTGTACGGCCCCCCTGGTTTTGACCGCTAGAAACGTTGCGCCATGCAAAACCAGCATGGCAATCGCCACTAGGCCGCAATACAAGGAGAAGGGATTTAATAAATCATAAAAATGCCCTGCGTAACTTACCCTCAGGCTATCGTCAAATTGAAATGGCAAGCCGATAAATAAATTACCAATTGCCACGCCAAACACGAGCGTTGGCACAATACTGCCCACAAACAAAGCCCAATCCCAGCCATTGCGCCAGCGAGGGTCAGCTAATTTACTGCGGTAATCAAATCCTACCGGCCGTAAAAACAAAGCAAACAGCACAAACATGAGTGCCACATACATCACCGAAAATGCAGCAGCATAGAGCAGCGGCCAGGCAGCAAAGAGCGCCGCTCCAATGGTGACCAGCCAGACCTGATTTCCCTCCCAAGTCGGGCCTACTGAATTAATCACCAAGCGGCGCTCATCATCGGTCTTGCCCACAAAAGGCAAAAGAATCGCCACGCCTAAATCAAAACCACCGGTGAGCGTAAAACCGATGAGTAGAAAAAGCATCAGAGCCCACCAGATTAATTTTAATACTTCATAATCAAGCATGATTTTCCCTTAAGCGTGCGCAGCAGATTGTTCACCAAAATAGCGGCCCGTATGCAAACTGGCTGGCCCAAGCCGGATATATTTCAGCATTAAATACATTTCAATAAAAAATAATGCTGAATACATTAAAAATAAGCCTGCCATACTAAAGTGCAATTGCCCGGTACTTAACGCAGAGGCCGACATAAAGGTGGGTAAAATGCCCGATATGGTCCACGGCTGCCGGCCATATTCAGCCACGATCCAGCCCGCTTCAATGGCCACCCAAGGCAGAGGAATAGACCAGACAGCAAGGTGCAATAACCAGCGCTGCGGTGCGAGATTTCTTCTAGCCAAAAAGTAAAATGACATTGAAAAAATAAACAGGAATAACATTCCCAATCCAACCATCACGCGGAAAGACCAGAAAATAGGAGCAACATTAGGAATAGTATCGGCAGCTGCTGCTTTAATTTGTGCAGGCGTTGCATCCACCACATTGCTAGTGTATTTCTTTAGCAATAAGCCATAACCTAAATCTGCTTTATGTGCTTCAAAATCTGCTATTGCCGATTTATCCCCCGCCTTTAATCGTGTTAATGCGGCATAAGCCTGAATACCACTTTTAACCCTTTGCTCATACTCTATTTTTAAATCTTTAATACCGGTTACTTTTTCTGTTGTTGAACGGGTTGCAATTAAGCCCAGCGCATAAGGAATGCTGACTTCAAAATCAACACGCTCTTCTTTTTGATTGGGAATACCAAATAAAGTCAGCGAAGCAGGTGCAGGCTGAGTTTCCCATTGGCCTTCCATTGCAGCCAGCTTCACCTTTTGTACTTCACCCGTGGTGTATCCCGATTCATCGCCTAAAACAATCACCGATAAAATAGAAGCCAAGCCAAAGGCTGAAGCAATGGCGAAAGATCTAAGGGCAAAGCCGGTATCGCGCGCTTTTAATAAATACCAACTAGAAACACCCAATACAAACATCGATGCGGCCACATAACCCGCTGCCACGGTATGCACAAATTTAACCTGTGCGACAGGGTTAAAAAACACCTCCGCAAGATTGGTCAATTCCATACGCATGGTAATGTAATTAAATTCTGCCCCCACAGGATTTTGCATCCAGCCATTGGCAATTAAAATCCATAAAGCCGAAAGATTTGATCCCAGAGCCACTAAAAAAGTCACGCCCAAATGCTGTACTTTTGAAAGCCTGTCCCAGCCAAAAAAGAATAAACCTACAAAGGTTGATTCTAAAAAGAAAGCCATCATGCCTTCAATTGCCAGAGGCACGCCAAATATGTCACCCACATAATGCGAGTAATATGCCCAATTGGTCCCAAATTGAAATTCAAGGGTTAAGCCCGTCGTCACGCCCATTGCAAAGTTAATACCAAATAACTTGCCCCAAAAACGCGTCATGTCTTTATATATAACTTTGCCTGTCATGACATAGGCGGCTTCACAGATCACTAAAATCCATGACAAACCCATTGTTAAGGGCACAAATAAAAAGTGGAACATCGCAGTTAAACCAAATTGCATACGCGATAATTCCACCACTTCAGCGGCGGGGATCATAAAAATATCCTATGTATTTGGAGCGCTAAAAAATGATTTCACAATGACTTAAACATGCAGAATCATAAGAACATCTTATTTATTTTAAATACCACCCTATCACTTCATCATGACTCAAGCGATAAAAGTCATAAATCATCTTTAGAAAGGGATGCAGGGGCTGATGCAGCATTCATAAATCGCTCAGCGATCATGGGCTCCGGAACCAGCATATGCTTGGCAACCGGTTCAGAAAAAAAGCTTTTCCAGATCACAAATAACAAGGCCACTTTAATCAGCAGCACGATGGTGATTTCCTGCCACAAAGGTATATGCTTCGCTATTCGCATCGTGTTACTCCCGTTTAGCCGGACGCAGATGCCCGGCAAAGCTCAAGACTTTCTGCACTTTTGAGCCTAAGCGCATTAAGTTTTCTAGGGTTTCCGGTGAAAGATGCTGCACCTCATCAAACCAGCCGGTGGCCAGCTCGATCAGCTCGTGCATTTCACGCATGCGCTGCTGGGCGTGCCGATCTTCATCGCTTATTGCCTCATCCATCAGTGCATCACGCAGCAGAGTGAGCGTGGGCTCAATTTCCCGCTTACGCTTCTCTTCTACAAGTGATCTGAAAATCTCCCACACATCCTTGGGCGTTTCAAAGTAATCGCGCCTATCCCCCGGCTTATGCACTAATTTGCATAACTTCCAGGACAGCAGCTCCTTCATGCCCATGCTGACATTTGAGCGGGAAAAGCCGAGCTGTTCGGCAATTTCATCGGAATTTAAAGCTTTAGGGGAAAGGAACAGCAGCGCATACATTTGCCCTACCGTGCGGTTCACTCCCCAACGGCTGCCCATTTCGCCAAAGTGCAAAACAAAACGCTCGTTGATCGGTGAGAGGTTCATGAAGTTTTCCAATTTTCAGTAATTACTGAAATTATAAGAACTTCTTTGATTCTACGCAATGCAAAACTCAAGCCACAAGTGCATGCATGTGAAAAATGCGCGCCAAACCCCGGAAAACCATTCACAGATGGCCGTACTGCAACGTCATCATTCAGCTACAACTAGATCTGTGCCTATTTTTTACAGATGTAAGCTTATTTTGGAGACAATCAATGCAAAACCCTGTTGAAGAGATTTTGGAAAGAGTTATTTTTCAGAGCAGATGGCTGCTCGCGCCATTTTATCTAGCGCTGATTCTTGGCTTGCTGGCTCTGTTTGCCAAAATGATCAAAGAGTTATTGGGTATGTTTAATGCGCTGATTAATTCAGACGGCAATCTGATCATTGCCATTTTGGGGATGGTGGATGTGACTTTAGTGGCAAATCTATTATTAATCGTGATTTTTAGCGGCTATGAAAATTTTATTTCCAAACTCGATATCGCGCATAGCTCGGTAGACAAACCATCATGGATGGGAAAAGTGAGCTATGCCGATTTAAAACTCAAGCTAATTGGCTCAATTGTGGCCATTTCAGCCATTGATTTGCTTAAAGCATTTATGAATATCAAATCCGTAAATCATACCGAGCTGGCATGGCTAATTGGCATTCACCTTACCTTTGTGGTTTCAGGAGTTATGTTTGCCATTATGGATAGAATTGCTGCGGGAAGCCCCAAGCACTAAAACCAAACGGGTTTATACTTAGCTAAGCTGCAAAAAAAATGACTGCTTAAAAATAAGGCAGTCTTTTTTTTCACTTATTAATCATAGCGCTCATACACTTATCCACATCTTATCCTTGTTTAAACTGCCTCAAAAGGTGGATAAAAAAATCAACGTGGGCGCGGGCGCGTATTGAACTCATCATTCATGCGCTGCTCATTGCGCAATTCTTTTTGCATTTCTGCTGATAAATGCCGCTGTTTTAAAGCCTCAAATGCTTTTACTTTTTTCTCGCATTCCAGCCATGCATCCCGCTGAGCCTCATATGCTACCAGCAAGCGATCAATTTCTTGTTGCTGTACCAGGGCCACATCATCCAGTTTTGCCAAAAACAATTGAAAATCACGCCACTGGATAATACTCATCCCACCCTGACCGCTATCCAGCAAGCGCGCACGGTATTCAACGCGGTATTGATCTACCTGATCCAGCTTGCCTTGCGCACCCAGCCAGTGGGACTGAGCAGTCTGCATCCGGCGAGCAGCCTCTTCACGCGCATCAATGGCAAGCTCTAGTAAAAAGGCAAAACGAAATTGAGCCACGGCTAAAACTCCTGAAACTTGCAGCCTGTCGAACTTAGGCTGATCTACTGCGGAAAGGCCGGATTTGGCCAGATTTCACGCATTTTTTCGTTGAATAGCCAGCTATTCGCCTCAAAAATCCGTGAAATCTGTCTCAAACCGGCCTTTCCCTCGCTACGATCGCCTAAGTCCAACAAGCTGCTAGTCGATCACATCAAGAGCTGATAGAGCTTCATTCTAGCCCCATCATAGCGTTCGCACTCGGCAATACCTTGTTGCAAGAAGGCTTCAAAGCTAGGATTACGCCGAATGGCTTCATCCAGCACCGGATCAGAGCCTGGCACATAAGCCCCTACACTGATTAAATCCCGGCTGCGCTGATAGCGGGAATAGAGGTATTTAAAACGGCGTACTACAGCGAATTCTTCGGGCGAAATAATATCGTTCATCACCCGGCTAATCGATGCTTCGATATCAATTGCTGGGTAATGCCCAGCTTCCGCCAACTGGCGGCTAAGCACAAAGTGACCATCCAAAATTGCCCGTGCATTATCGGCAATCGGGTCTTGCTGATCGTCGCCTTCAGATAAAACGGTATAAAAAGCAGTAATCGATCCTCCGCCCGCTTCAGCATTGCCCGCACGCTCTACCAGCTGAGGCAAACGAGCAAAAACGGATGCCGGATAGCCTTTAGTGGCGGGCGGCTCGCCCACGGCCAAGGCAATTTCACGCTGCGCCATGGCATAGCGTGTCAGCGAATCCATAATCAGCAGCACATGCTTGCCCTGATTTCTAAAATACTCGGCAATCGAAGTGGCATAAGCCGCTCCATAAAGCCGCAATAAAGGCGGCGTATCGGCAGGCGCTGCCACGACGACCGAGCGCTTTAAGCCTTCATCACCCAGAATATTCTCAATAAAATCTTTCACTTCACGGCCACGCTCGCCAATCAAGCCCACCACCACCACATCGGCCGTGGTATAGCGTGCCATCATGCCCAGCAACACCGATTTGCCCACACCAGAGCCTGCAAACAGACCCAAACGCTGACCTCGTCCAACCGTTAGCATGGCATTAATCGCCCGCACCCCCACATCCATCACATGCTTCACGGGCTCACGCGTCATCGGGTTGTAGGGGCGTGCAAACAGCGGCATATAATCGTCGTGCTCGATTCGGCCTTTGCCATCAAGTGGCCTGCCTAAGCCGTCTAAAACGCGGCCAAGTAGGCCCCAGCCTACCGGCATCTGACGGCCATGATCTTCTAAACGGCGCTGAGGCGGACGTGGATGACCATAATCAGGCACCCACGCTTCTACATCTTCATGCGGCACCACCTGCGCGCCAGGCTCTACACCATAGATTTCGGCAATCGGCATTAAGAAAAGACGATCTTCATTAAAACCGACCACCACCGCCTCGACCGAAGCGCCGCTAGGCGTCATCACATCGCAGGACGAGCCAATGGCCAAGCGCAAGCCCACGGCCTCAAGCACCAAACCCGATACTCTAACCAAGCGCCCACGCGGCAGCCATGGGCGCATCCAGCGTACCGCGTCTTTACAATCGGCTAGATACTGGCTGCAGCCATGCAGTGCTTCACTCATGAGGATCGGATTCAGTCGATGTTTCTTGAACGGCAGCGGGGAGTTCTTCTGCCAAAGCAGGATCTACTGAAGCAGAAACCTCCTCAGCAGCAAGAGGCGCTAACACATCCTCATCAAGGAGCGCAGGCTTCACATCCGCGGCAGGGGATACAAGATGCTCCTCGCGCGCATTCCATGCTAAATCACCGCGATCATTGCGACCTAAAACACGCAAGATATTTTGCCAGCGCACCGGCAGAGATAAATCAACCGCAGAATCAGGCGTATCAATCCGGCAACCGCCCGCTTCGATATGCGGATCGGCCAATAAACGCCAAGTATCACTAGGCAGATCGCCCCCCAACATGCCAGCGATAGCGGTTAAATCTTCGGGGTTTAAAAAGACACGCGAAGGGGATCGTGCAGCAGGCAGGCTTGCCAATACTTCGCGCAAAATAGGCAATAAACGCTCCGGCGCATGATTTAATTCTTCTCTCACCATTTGCCGCGCAATCACGACGGCCAGATCAAGCACTTCATTGGACAACACCGCTTCTGCTTTTTGCAATGTAGTTTCAACGCTGGCCAATACTGCACGCAGGCGATTTGCTTCATCCTCGGCCACCAAGCGCCCAGCCTCTAAGCCCGCCTCAAAACCTTCGCTTTGCGCCTGTTGGGCAATCGCTTCTATCTCTTCTGCCGTAGGAAAAGAAACATCGGCACTTGAAACATCGGCCGATTCTGCGGGCAGCCGCTCTTCACCTTCTGATTCAGCGCTTAAATCACCTTCAGCATCTTGCGCATCGGGCTCATCCAGAGGCTCATCGATGACTTCTACTTGCTCGATTGCTACAGCCTCTGCCTCTGCCTCTGCCTCGTGCAAAGAAGCTAACTCCCATTTTTCCCAAGCACTTAATTGCTCGCGTGGAATCACGCGTGGATTACTCATTATTCAACCAATCCTTCATCACCCTTACCACCCAGCACAATCTGACCTTCATCGGCCAAACGGCGAACAATTTTAAGGATTTCTTTCTGCTCAGCTTCAACTTCAGATAATTTAACCGGCCCGCGCGCTTCTAAATCATCGCGCAACATTTCGGCAGCTCGTGAAGACATATTTTTAAAGATTTTTTCTTTAAGCGCCTGGCTGGTTCCCTTAAGAGAAATCACTAAGGAATCAGATTGAATTTCGCGCATCAACAGCTGAATACCCCGATCGTCAATATCCAGAATATTGTCGAAGGTAAACATCTTGTCTTGAATTTTTTGGGCCAGCTCAGGATCGTAATCACGCACACTGGCGATCGCCGAAGCTTCAACCACGCCGCCCATAAAGTTAAGAATATCGGCCGCCATTTGCACGCCACCCATAGCGCTTTTCTTGAGCTTATCGGTGCCTGACATTAATTGAGTCAACACATCATTGAGTTCTTTCAAGGCAACCGGCTGCACGCCTTCTAGCGTAGCAATCCGCAGCAATACATCATTACGCTGACGCTCAACAAAATAACTCAGGATTTCGGACGACTGATCTGATTCTAAATGCACCAGAATAGTGGCAATAATCTGCGGGTGCTCGTTTTTAATCAGCTCGGCAACGGCCGATGAATCCATCCATTTTAACGATTCAATCCCGTTATTATCATTGCCTTGTAAGATGCGATCGAGCAAATTGGCTGCTTTATCAGTGCCCAGAGCCTTGGTCAATACCGAGCGAATATATTCATCCGCAGCACCTAAATTGGCACGATTTTGCGTTGAAGCAATAAACTCCGCCAAGACCACGTCAATCTCTTCACGTTTAACGGCATCCATTCCGGCCACCGCAAAACCCAACTTCTGCACTTCCTTAGGCCCTAAAAATTTAAACACTTCAACGGCAACATCTTCGCCTAAGGTCATCAATAAAAGAGCGCTTTTACGCACTCCTTCTTCACTTATATCGGCAGCCATGGTTTGCTCCTCAAGGCGCTTTAAATATCATAAAACGGCTGCTCTGCTGCAGTTCAGGCTAAGGCTTCTTATTAGGATCTCCGCCCTTATCATCCGCATTCAGCATCCATTCGCGCAAGATGGTCGCAACCATACGCGGATCATCTTTGGCCAGCTCTTTAGCCTGCTGCAAGAGCTCGGCGTAAGCGGCCATACGGTTCTGATTTTCATCCTCTTCAGGATTTTGCTCATCCGCACTTAATCTCTCGCCATCTGGCCCAAGCGTCTCGCCAAAGTCCAATTCTTGAATACGTGCTTCTTCACGCGTTTTTGCCATGTCTTTCATCAGCGGACGCAGCACAAAGAACAACAAATAAAGCACAACAATGGCAATCAATGCCAATTTACCCACATCGGTGGCATTGGTTTGAATATACGCCAACGCCTTATCCTGCATTTTCTTCTCTTCAAGCGGTAAAGAATCAGCAAATGCCGCATTCACCACATTGACAGAATCACCACGCTCCTTGTTGTACCCTATCGCCTCACGCACCAAATTATTGATTTGCGTCATTTCTTGCGGGCTAAACGGCAGATAAGTCATCTTCCCTGTTTTATCTTTACCGGGCTTGTAGTTAAGTACAACAGCAGCAGAAAGGCGCTTTACTCCCCCTACCTGTTGCTTCACATGCTGAATGGTTTTATCCACTTCATAGTTAATGGTGGCTTCTTTACGGCTATTAGCCGTGCCCGTAACGCCAGCTTCAGAAGCGCCAGAAGCCGTAGGGGCCGTAATCGGCGCGGCAGCCGCACCTGGCGGCTGATTCGATAATGCCCCTGGCACACCACCTGCTAATTCATTACTGGATTTACCCTGCTGATCCAGCGTTTGCTGGCTGCGCATTGCCGAGCTATTGGGCGGAGAATTAGGTTTAAAAGACTCTGATGTTTGCTCGACCTCTGCAAAATCAATTTGTGCCGTGATTTCCGCTTTTACATTTTCTTTGCCCACCAATGGCGCAAGAATGGTTTCAACGCGCTCAACAAAGCCTTTTTCTACATGCTGTACATAAAGTAATTGGCGCGGATCTAAATTGTTCTGGCTCATTTCAGGCAATTTAGATAATAAATTACCGTCCTGATCCACAATGGTCACATTTTTAATCGGTAGCTCTGGCACGCTGGATGAAACTAAATGAATAATCCCTGCCACTTGACCGCCATCCAGAATTCGTCCCGGATGCAGCGTCAGCATCACAGAAGCCGTTGGCTTTTGCTGATCGCGTAAAAAAACTGTTTGCTTAGGCATGGCCAAATGCACACGGGCTTTGCCCACTGAAGCCACCGTTTCAATTGAACGCGCTAATTCGCCTTCAATTGCGCGCTGATAATTAACCTGCTCTGCAAATTGCGAGACACCAAATTTTTGATTGTCTAAAAGCTCAAACCCGGCATTGCCCGATTTAGGCAATCCTTGTGCGGCAAGCTTTAGTCTAACGTCATAAATTTTATCGGCAGTAACAGAAATGGTGCCGCCCGGATCCAGCTTATAGGGCACATTCATTTGTTGCAGGGATTGAACGATGGCACCGCCATCTTTATCGGGGATATTGGTAAAAAGAACCCGATAAGCTGGTTCTTTTGACCACAGCATATTGCCAACAATTAAAGCAATCACAGCTGCGACGGCAATCATCAGGCCAATCTTTCGCCCAGAAGACATCGCAGCGAAGCGCTCACGCGCCACCCCGAAGCCTCTTGCTGTGATCAGATTATTATCTGCCGCTGCACTTACCTCTGCCATACGTCGAAATCCCATGCAGGCTTTAAAGAGCCTGTCTAAATTCTAGTCTAAATATTTCATCGATGCTTTCACGAAATATTCAGGCCAGCTAAGGCTCTGAACAAAACCCGGGCTTTAGACCTGCATACTCATGACTTCCTGATAAGCACTGACTAGCTTATTGCGCACCTGCACCATCGTTTGAAAAGAAAGGCTGGCTTTTTGTAACGATACCATCACATCTTGCAAATTAGCTTCCGGCGCTCCGGATTGAAACGCGAGTTGCTGTGCTTGAGCATCTTGCTGTACCTGATTTACTTGATCCAAGGAGGATTTAAGCATAGACGCAAAATCCGGCGCGCCCGCAACGGGCTGTGCCTGTGATGCAGCCTGCCCCCCTGCAAGTGCAGACATCGCTTTTAGTTCGCCAAGAACCTGATCGATTCCTTGCACGCTCATGACTTATATCCCCTTTTAAGCAGTTAATCAATTGATCTGGCTATGAACACCAGCCTAAGCCTTGATGTCAGTAAAAAAATACCAAACGCCTTTGATTAATGCCTTGTTTTAAATTGTAGGTGCTTAGACTTAGCTACTGCAAGCAATTCCTGAGCCACCTACGACTCAAATAGATAAATCCGGGTTTTGTTCTCGATACTGCTGCAGTTTATAACGCAAGGTTCTTTCACTCATCCCCAGCTTTTCTGCGGTCGATTTACGTGCCCCACCCAGCGACTTGAGTGTTTCCAATATATGCCTTTTTTCCAGCTCTTTGATATCGCTCACGACAACCGGCGAGTCAGGCAGCGGCAAGACCTCGGCCACAAGCGTTGTACCGGCAATATTTGCCGCCTTAGCCGCTCCGTGCTGCGGCAAATACAGATGGTCGGCCGCAATTTCGTCCCCAGGGGCCAGAATAAGCGCACGCTGCATCACATTATCTAGTTCCCGGATATTTCCTTCCCACGCATTCGCTAAAAGTGCAATCTCCGCCCCTAATGACAAAACCGGCACACGGCGCTTTTGTCTTGAGGCATGCCTTGCCAGCATCGCTTTTGCCAAGGGCAAAATATCACTACGCCGCTCACGCAAGCTTGGCAAATGCAAAGGAAAAACATTCAAGCGATAAAATAAATCTTCACGAAAACGCCCTGCGGCTACTTCCAACTTCATATCGCGATTAGATGTTGCCAAGACCCGAATATCAATCCGAATCGGCTTACTCCCCCCCACCCGCTCTACTTCACGCTCTTGCAATACCCTTAGCAATTTAGCCTGTAAAGCCAGCGGCATTTCTGAGATTTCATCGAGCAATAAAGTGCCGCCATTGGCTTGCTCAAACTTCCCTAGGTGCTGGCTTGCCGCCCCCGTAAAAGCACCTTTTTCATGCCCGAACAAGGTGGATTCTAATAACTGCTCAGGAATTGCAGCACAATTAATCGCGACAAAAGGGCGATGCGCCCGCTCGCTATTACGGTGCAAAAATTGCGCCAAAACTTCTTTACCCGTACCCGACTCTCCCGTAATCATGACGGAAGCATCGGACAGCGCTACGCGCCGCGACATTTCTAATAAGTTCAGCATGGCCGGGTCTTCAGCAATGACTTCTTCATCATCACTATCTGGCAACATGTATTTAGCCACTTCCTGAAGCAGGCGATCAGGCTCAAAAGGCTTAGGTAGATAATGGCAAGCGCCAGAATGCAAGGCAGCCACGGCTTTTTCGATAAGCCCATAGGCGGTCATTAAAATAACCGGCAGATAAGGGTAAAGCAGCTTGATTTCCTGCAGCAGTGTTTCGCCATCCATAGGCTGCATTTGCACATCAGACAACACCAAGCCCACACGATTTTTTTCTAACACACTGAGCGCATCGCCGCCTTCTTCGGCCACTAAAACAGCGTACCCTCCCAGCTCAAGCGTATCGGCCAGCGCTTCTCTCAGGCTATCGTCATCTTCAACAATTAAAATCGGTAAGCTCATCAGGTCTTTCACTTTCAAATTCGTACATTACGCCCGCCATGCAGCGTTAAAAATGCCAGCACACGAGTAGAAATATCTTTAAGCGGCAGTATTTCATGCACGCCGCCCAGCGCAATGGCTTCTTTGGGCATACCAAACACCACGCAACTCGCTTCATCCTGCGCGTAGTTATATGCACCTGCCTGCTTCATTTCCAGCATGCCCACAGCACCATCTTTGCCCATACCCGTCAGAATCACACCAATTGCATTCTTGCCGGCCAGATTAGCCACCGATCTGAATAAAACATCCACGGAGGGGCGATGACGGTTAACCGGCTCTCCCTGCGAAAGATGGCAAACATAATTGGCGCCAGACACCCCAAGCATTAAGTGAGAATGGCCAGGTGCAATATAGGCGTGCCCGGGCAAAACACGTTCGCCGTGCTCTGCTTCTTTAACCGTGATGCGGCATAAAGAATTCAGCCGATTAGCAAACGATTTAGTAAACATTTCCGGCATGTGCTGAGCAATCAATATTGCGGGTGCATCAGGCGGCATGGGCATTAAAAATTCTTTAAGGGCTTCAGTTCCCCCTGTGGATGCGCCCACAATGATCAGCTTTTCTGTTTTTAATATCGGCCGGGACACTTTAGAGAGAACCACATCTGCTGAATTATTTGGCATCACATTGCTGCTAAACATGGGTTTCACTTTTGCCCCCGCTGCGCAACGTATTTTTTCCCGAATATCATCGGCATATCCTTGAATTCCACGCACAATATCTAATTTTGGCTTGGCAATAATATCTACAGCGCCTAGCTCTAAGGCGCGAAGAGCCGCTTCTGAACCTTGTTCAGTTAAAGAGGATATCATAATCACTGGTGTGGGTTTAAGCCGCATTAAGCGCTCAAGGAATTCCAGCCCGTCCATTTTAGGCATTTCGATGTCTAGCGTAATCACGTCGGGGTTTAGCTGGCGAATTTTTTCTCTGGCAATAATAGGATCAGGTGCGGTGGCAATGCATTCTAAATCTGTCGTTTCATTAATAATTTCTGTTAATAGATTCCTCATTAGTGCGGAATCATCAATCACAATCACTCGTATCTTTTTTTTCATGGCTCTATTCCGCATTTAAAACAGATCAACATCTCCACCCTGCTTGGCATATTGAAGCCTAGAGCTGTAATCTTTTTCCCGCTCAACAATTGTATTGTTATGCACAGCCTTGAGTTTTTTGACTAATACGCGGCCGGTTTGCGGAAAGAAATAAACTTTACGAGGAAAAATATCAAGTAAATCCTCTGACACCACCGGTATTCTTTCTAAATCCAAAAAAGATCGAACAAAATCAACATTTTTCTGACCGATATTTGAAACAGTAAAACCGCGTAATACATTTCCTCCACCAAATACTTTTGCTTCGAGTGAGCTTTTAGATCCACCCATTTTCATAATTTGATTAATCAGCATTTCCATTGCATACGTGCCATAGCGTGTGGCCAAACCTGCCATAGCCGTTGCTTCATCCGCCGCTTCTGGCAACATAAAGTGATTCATTCCACCAACACCGGTTTTTCTATCCCGGATACAGGCAGCCACACAGGAACCCAATACCGTTACGAGCAGCATATTACGCCCAGTTACATAGTATTCTCCCGGCAACAATTTAGCGGCATCGATATCAAAGCTTTTATCAAAATAGAGCGTTGGTGCTAAGACCTCTTCATATCCCTTGCTCATGTTGATGATCCCCACTCATGAATCGCCTTATCAGTCAGCCGATATACCGTCTTGCCGCAGGAGTGAAACCACTCTGACATATGATGCAGATTTTCTGAATGCCCTACATATAAGAAACCATTCGACTTTAATAAGCGGCCCATTTTTTCCAGCATTACGCGCTGAGTGGCCTGATCAAAATAGATCATGACATTACGACAAAAAATAGCATCAAAATAAGGCACCAATGGCCATGAATGCGCCAGCAAATTAATTTGCTTAAATTCAATCATTTCTCTTAATTCTCGCCTTACTCTGGCCTGCCCTGTGTTTTCTCCTTTTCCTTTCAAAAAAAATATTTTGCATCTTTCAGTAGAAACTTTATCCAGTTTATCCATTGAATAAATACCATTTCTGGCCTTAGCCAGCACTTGGGTATCTAAATCTGATGCAATAATTTCTACATTAGGATTCAAACTGCCATAAACCTCAACGGCAGTCATCGCTAAAGAATAAGGCTCTTCCCCTGTACTGGAGGCCGAGCACCAAATACGCACTGGCCCGTGCAGTTTCTGCAATTGATCAGAAAGCATGTCGAAATGATGCTTTTCTCTGAAAAAAAAAGTTAGATTAGTCGTAAGCGAATTCGTAAATTGTTGCCATTCTTCATGTTTGAGATCTGCTTCTAAAAAATTCAGATAGTCGCTGAATTTTTCTAAATTCAAAGCCCTCAAGCGTCGTGCCAGCCGGCTATAAACCATGGACTGCTTACTTTCATTAAGCCGGATTCCCGCCCGCGCATAAATAATATTAACCACGCGGCGAAAATCAGCATCAGTAAATACAAAGTCCTGCTCACGCATATTGCTCATATTGGCAAACTCATCAAATAGCGAGGGGAGGCCGAGAGCACCATCAGCACTTTTCCATCAATGATATTTATTTAATGGTATAGACGTGGGCACACAGCTCAATCACCGATCAGGGAGTACAAGAAGGACAGATCTTCTGCATAATCTGCCCCAAGCTAAGGAGACGTAGCCCATTAAAACTCTTCCCAATCGCCATCATCTGCCGTAGGGCTAGGCAATTTTTTCCCTGTGCTCGCTGATCTTTGCGGTGCTGGTGCATGGCTAAGCTGAGGCGTTCTAAGTGCTGGGGCGGCACTACGTGGTGCAGTCAGCTGTTTAGTGGCAACACCTGCATGCTGATAAGCGGCACCTACTTTAAACACAGCAATTGCATCAGCCAGGCTACCTGCCTGCTCTTCCAGACTCTCAGCAGCGGCCGCAGCTTCTTCAACCAGAGCAGCATTTTGCTGGGTGTTCTCATCCATCTGCACCACAGCCTGATTGACCTGCTCAATCCCTGAGCTTTGCTCGGCACTGGCTGCAGAAATTTCACTCATGATGTCAGTGACACGGCGCACAGCAGTCACCACCTCCTGCATTGTGCGGCCTGCTTCATCAACTAGCCGCGAACCCGATTCAACTTTAACCACCGAATCGCCAATCAAAGATTTAATCTCTTTGGCTGCTGCCGCAGAACGCTGTGCCAGATTACGCACTTCACTGGCTACCACCGCAAAGCCTCGGCCCTGCTCACCCGCTCTGGCCGCTTCAACCGCAGCATTCAAAGCCAGAATATTTGTTTGGAAAGCAATACCATCAATCACTGAAATAATATCGACAATCTTTTTGGCACTATTATTGATTTCAGACATGGTTGAAACCACCTGCTCAACCACCCCACCGCCTTTTACCGCGATATCCGATGCGCCAATCGCCAGTTGATTCGCTTGTCTGGCGTTCTCCGCATTTTGTTTCACTGTACCGGTCAGCTCTTCCATACTCGACGCGGTTTCTTCCAAGCTGGCAGCCTGTTGCTCGGTACGACTAGACAAATTATTGTTTCCTGCGGCAATTTCTTGTGATGCCGTATTAATCAAGCCAACTGAGTCTTTAATTTGCATCACAATTTCAGATAAGCGCTCGCCCGTTAAATTGCAATCGTCTTTTAACTGCCCCAGCGTCCCTCGGTAATCACCACTAATCGTTTCAGACAAATCACCTCTGGCCAATGCACCCAATACCCTCACCACATCGGCCAAGCCTTTTTCATTAGACGACATCAGTTGATTCATGCCCTCACACAGCTTTAAAGTAAAGCCTTCTTTGCCTTCCATCTTGGCGCGCTTAGAGAAATCGCCATGAATGGCCGCGGCGTCAACAATTGCTGCAATTTCTGCTTCAACAGCCACTTCCTCAGTACGATCCAGCCATTCAACAACTGTACCTTGCCGCACACCATGATCATCATTCACAGGATTAGCGATTAATTTAAAAGTACGGCCGCCCACCACAATTTCAGCCATATAGGTGCTGCGTAAATGAGTCAGCATATCACGCTGATGTGCAGGATTTTTATGAAAGATATCAATGTTTTGCCCCATTAAATTACTCACATCAAACTGGGGTAGCACTTTGCGCAATTCATTTTGCGCCGCACTCAGCATGCTCGTGACCGATTTATTCATGTAAATAATTTCGCGCTCATTATTGGCGATCATTACATTGGTAGTACAACCATCCAGTGCCGCCTTGATGCGGGCATTTTCAGCCGCCAGCTGGCTTGCCTTCGTGCTCGCCGCCAGCTCATCAGTACGATCCTGCCACTCCACCACCGTACCCAGCCTTGATTTAGTTTTAGAAAATACAGGCGTCACCAAAAGCCGGAAAGTACGCCCACCTAAAACCAATTGAGCCTCATGCGTTGATTGCAAAGCAGATAGTAAATTTCGCTGATAAGCAGGATTTTTATGGAATATATCAATATTACTGCCAAGCACTTTTGAAGCAGAAAACTGCGGAACATCTTTACGAATGGCTGATTCTGCATTCATCAGCATTTTGTTCATCGAATCATTGGTATAAATAATATTAAAATGCTCATCGGCCATCATGACATTAGTTGATGCGGCATCCAGTGCAGATTGCAAATTAGCGCTTTCTACCGCCTCAGTCATATCGGAAGCATACTTAATCACTTTATATGGCTTACCGCTCACATCAAATAAAGGGTTATAGCTTGCCTGAATCCATACCTTCTTGCCGCCCTTCCCAATGCGCTGATAAATACCCGTATCAAACTCACCCCTTCTTAATTTATCCCAAAAGCTAGTATATTCCTGCGATTGCCGATAAACAGGATCAACAAACATACTATGGTGCTGATCTTTAATTTCATTTAAGTTATAGCCAAGGCAATTCAAAAAATTATCGTTTGCCGTTAATATTTTTCCAGTTAGATCAAATTCAATGACCGCCTGTGCTTTTCCAACCGCAGCATCTTTTGCTTTTAATTCATTAGCCTGATTAATCGCTTCAGTTACATCCGTAGCAAATTTAACTACCTTACATGGCTTGCCATTACTATCAAACACGGGATTATAGCTAGCTTGAATCCAAATCTCTTTGCCGCCACGACCGATTCGCTTATATGTGCCCGTATCAAACTCACCGCGCCTCAACTTATCCCAAAAAGCAGCGTATTCTGGCGACATTCTTTGTGCCGGATCAACAAACATACTATGGTGTTGGTCTTTAATATCACTTAAATTGTAACCCAGACAGTTCAGAAAATTATCATTGGCAGTCAATATGCGGCCAGTTAAATCAAACTCAATTACCGCTTGTGATTTATCAATTGCATTCGTTTTTTCTTTTAACTCTTGTAGTAACTCCTGCAAACTAACTATTTGTTTTTTATTTGCTTCTTCTTTTGCAGGATCAAATGCCAGCTCTGCCTTCATGGCTCTCGATTTTAATTCCTGCACTTCATCTTGCAAGCTAAGAATCTGCCTTTTCGTTGCTTCTTCTTTAGCCGAATCTGAAAAGAGATTAAACATAACACACCCCTTGGGTCATCTATTAAACTGTTACGGCAACATGATCAACTAATGCCATATCACTGCTGGTCATTAATTTCTCAATATCAACAAGGATAATCATGCGTTCCTCTAAGGTGCCTAATCCTTGAATATAGGCAGTATCGAGAACCGCACCGAATTCTGGAGCCGGTTTAACGTGATTAGCCGCCAAAGTTAAAAC
This sequence comes from Iodobacter arcticus, assembly GCF_042664895.1. Classification (NCBI taxonomy): domain Bacteria; kingdom Pseudomonadati; phylum Pseudomonadota; class Betaproteobacteria; order Neisseriales; family Chitinibacteraceae; genus Iodobacter; species Iodobacter arcticus. The sequence continues at coordinate 15,224 of NZ_JBHTBQ010000008.1, read as the reverse complement.
ATCTGAAACACCATCAACCACGATCCCTACAGTTCTGTTTGCTACATTAAGAATAATAACAACGGTAAAATGGTCATACATAATATTGCCAAGCCCGAATTTAATTCTTAAATCAACAATCGGTACAATATTGCCACGTAAATTAATCACGCCTTTAATAAAAGCAGGCACATTAGCGATACTTGTCACTGCATCATAACCCCGAATTTCCTGCACTTTTAAAATATCAATGCCGTACTCTTCATTACCCAGTGCAAATACCAGAATTTCCCGGGCGGTATCTGGGTGATCTAAGCCATTGTCCATCTCTAGTCCTCTTTAAATAAATGAGATTAGAAACACTTAAGCAACTGCCCGAATTAAGCCTTGACTAATATGAACCAACTGCGCCACATCTAAAATAAACGCAACATGGCCGTCTCCCATAATTGTTGCACCTGCAACACCCGGCACTTTCCGATAATTGGTTTCTAAGTTTTTAACAACAACCTGATGCTGGCCCAATAGATCATCGACAAACATCGCTACTTTTTCCCCCTCGGCCTCTAAGATAATCACCAGGCCTTCGTGAAAATGAGTCACTTTAGGAGGAACATTAAATATTTCATGCAATGCAATTAAAGGCAGATACTCCCCACGAACATTAATTACCCGCCCTTTGCCTGCTATTGTTTTCACTTCATCAGGTCTGGGCTGTAAAGACTCAATAATAAAAGCCAAAGGAATAAGATAAATTTCTTCACCCACTGAAATCGACATGCCATCCAAAATAGCCAAGGTAAGCGGCAATCGGATACTCATGGTTGAGCCAATGCCATACATAGAACTAATTTCAATTCGCCCGCCCATAGATTGAATATTCCGGCGCACTACATCCATGCCTACACCACGGCCGGATACATCAGTGACTTGAGCAGCAGTAGAAAAACCTGCTTCAAAAATAAGTAACCATACTTCGCCATCGGTCATCGAATCGCTGACCGCAATATCACGCTCTCGCGCCTTAGCCAAAATACGCTCACGATTAAGACCCGCACCATCATCAGCGACTTCGATCACAATATTGCCACCCTGATGAAACGCCCTTAACGTAAGCGTCCCGCTAGGGGATTTACCTTTAGCGATACGCTCATCCGGCAGCTCAATCCCGTGATCTAAGCTATTTCTTACCAAATGCGTTAATGGATCGGATAGCTTTTCAATAAACCCTTTATCTAATTCAGTACTTTCACCAATTAATTTTAATTCTATTTTTTTATTTAGTTTTCCGGCTAAATCTCTCACTAATCGAGGGAAACGGCTAAATACAAAGGAAATAGGCATCATGCGAATCGACATCACCGATTCTTGCAATTCACGCGTATTGCGCTCTAGCTGGCCCACGCCTGAGAGCATATTTTCATGAATAACTGGATCAAGATTAAGCGCGGTTTGTACCAGCATGGATTGCGTAATCACTAGTTCGCCCACTAAATTAAGCAGCTGATCTACTTTCTCTACACTTACCCGTATCGAAGTATCTGCAGCGGCAGCAGAAGGTTTGGCTGCGGCACTGGGCGATGCTTTAGATTTTGCCTGCGGTTCAGGCTCTTCTGATTTTGCTTCTTTTATAGGTGCACTTGTGGCGGCGGTGAGCACTTGAGGCCTTGGCTCAAAAAAACCATAACCTACGCCATCGCTTACCGTTTCAGCGGCGGCCGCTTCAACGCCTACTTCTGTAAAGAAACCATAGCCTTCTCCATCCTGAGACACTGACGCAGGCTTATCATCCGTAAAAAAGCCGTATCCTTCACCATCTGCTAAACCAGCCGGTTTAACAGACTCAATATCTGTAAAGAAACCATACCCCTCTCCATCGCTTAATTGACTGACTTTAGCGGGCGTATTTTCTGATGGTGAATGGGTAATCTGAATTCTTGATGGCTCAATTGCAAACGCCAAAGTATCGATAATTTCTTGTGGCAACGCGCTACTTAATATTTGATAAGCCCAATTTTTTTCCGCCCCGCCCTCGATAACAGAAAGCAATTTTCCATATCCCTCAAGTGCCCTAATCACGGCTTGAGCATCAAATTCATCACCAGCGGCCACGGCAATTTGCAGCTCTGATTCTTCGGCTACGGATTCATTTGCAAATTTTTCCAGTAGGCTGGTTATTTCTTTTGCCGCCTCCAGATCAGCGCTACCGCCATCTCGGTGAGCGGATAAAATATTTTGCAAAATATCACCGCTGCGCAAAAAAACATCAATCATATCTGCGCGCAGATCAAGCTCATTTTTGCGGATTCTATCCAGCAGGTTTTCTAAGATATGTGTTACAGCAGCTAAATCAGTAAAACCAAAAGTTGCTGCGCCACCTTTAATCGAATGTGCGGCACGAAAAATAGCATTTAAATCTTCACTATCGGGCTCATCCAAACTCAGCTTAAGCAGAATGGATTCCATCGTTGCAAGATGCTCTGCAGCTTCATCAAAGAAAACTGCAATAAACTGGCTCATATCAATCGCCATACCCCCTCCTTCTGCGACGAACAGCTAAAACACTAGCCGATCACTTTTCGCACAACTTCGAGCAATTTTTGAGGATCAAAGGGTTTGACGAGCCAGCCTGTTGCACCTGCCGATTTGCCTTGCATCTTCATTGCATCGCTAGATTCGGTAGTCAGCATCAGCATCGGGGTCGATTTATATTGTGGCGTAGCACGCAAGGTTTTAATCAGCGTTAAGCCATCCATTCCCGGCATATTCTGATCGGTTAGAATTAAATCAACTTGCATTTTCTTAGCTTGCTGCACACCCAGATTACCATCACTGGCTTCAAGCACATCGTAGCCGGCACTTTTAAGAGTAAACACCACCATTTGCCGTATGGATGCAGAATCATCAACTGTCAGTATTTTTTTAGCCATATACCCTCCAACTATGTATAAGTAGCGATATATTCGTTTAAATAAACAAATATTCATTTCTTATTTTTATATAAATAATTTATACAAAAAATATCCTGATTATGCCGCTTGCTCAACAACATTATAAATATCATAGGGCGGGTGAAATCCGCGTATTTATTCGGCATCGCTCGCAGGTTTCACCCGCCCTACAAATTCAAAAACTAAATCCCGCACTCAAGAAATTCATCTACGCAGAGTTCATTGAGCAAGAGGCATAATCAGGAAAAATATAGCAGATAGTGCATTCCACTTAAAAAAATTTAAAATAAATCGACATCGCCACTGCTCATATTATCCTGAGCAACAGGATTTTTATGCATCTCATCGGCAAGTAACATTAAGCGCTCGCCTAAAGTCTGTAATTCCGCTATTTTTCCCTTCCACGCTTTAGCCGGGTTTTTCTGATTTGCAATATAGCCATAAATTAATGCAAGTGCCTCATGTATTTCTGATTGCGCAACAATTCTGCCCTTAGCATGCAATAACAATTGATTTACTAAATCTTGAAACTGTAAGCCCCTCACTGCATTAGAAACCCCCGTTTCAACCTGAACTGCAATTTTTGCTAATTCATTCACAACGAATTCAACATTTTTATTCATCTCACCAATACTAGACATGGTTTGCTCAACTTGCACTTTTGATTGCATTGATTTACTCATATCCTGCGAGGCCAACTTCATAATGGCCTCCTCTGCTATAGCTACTGAAGCATGAATTTGTCGCACATTACCGCGAATCTGCCGACTAAAGTGATTTGTACGCATTGATAGCGTTCTGACTTCATCAGCCACCACGGCAAACCCTCTGCCTGCTTCACCCGCCCGGGCAGCCTCAATTGCTGCATTTAATGCCAGTAAGTTAGTTTGTTTGGCAATCGCTTCAATTTCACTTAATACCCCAAGCACTTCTTCTACCACACAGCCAACCTGCTCCATTTGATCAACAAGACCCATTGCCGTGTAAGAGTTAGAAATAATACTATCTACAAAGGTCGTTAAAATACCTGATGTTTCCGTGACAAAACTTTCAAAACCATTGCCTTGCTCTCCTGCTGTATGCTTAAACAAAGATTCTGCCATTTCTTTTTGTAAGCGGGATTGATCAGCAATTTCAACAAACCCTGTAAGTAAAGCAGGAATTGCATCGGCAAATATTTCAATTGCTCTTTTTAACTCATCATCAGCTAGTTGTAATTGAGAAACCGAAAACAAACCCATATCAGACTGCTTTTGCAATGAGCCCCTCATATGTTGTAAGTCTATAAATTGCTCTTTTTCTAAATTAGCCATGGCATCTTGCTTGGTTAATTTAATGATGAACAGTGGGCCCCAAGCAGCAATTAAGCCCAAAAAAGCCAATAGCCAAGGTGACGGCTGGCTCCATGCAATCAGCAATATGGCCACACTTACAAACAATGCGAATAAACTCAGAATAGTCAGGGACTTTGTAGTCATAAACAACCTCAGATTCAATACGCGCAAGCAGTACGTCTACCGCTTCGTAGAATAAAGATAGCTTATCTGGCTAAAATTGAAACCCAAACCATTATTAAAACACAAAAATATGGGTGGGAAAAAACGAAGGAAAAACAATAAGTATGCAATAGAAATTGCGGAGAAAAACAAATATGGCCTTCATTATTTCAAGGCCAAAGAGAGAATGATTTATATTCTATAAGAGACAAAAGGAAGGGATATAAAATATTTAAAACGATTAGGCCACTTCTGTACGGGGAATATAATAAGCGACCACTTCATTACCTGTGCCGTGGTATTGTGCGGATGCGCAAAGCGATCTAACTAGTGCAATCCCCCTGCCAAATGCAAACTGATGACTTAATGCATCACTACTAATATTCAATTGCGCCCAATCAAAACCAGGACCGCTATCTTTTACTCTGATTCTAAGCACATCTTTGCCATCATAATGTAAACCTGTCAGATCAATTTCTATCCGGCCTTCAGTTAATTTTTCTAAGCGATTGGATCGTTCCAATAAATACTGCTCCATCCCATCAACACCACGCTTCATCGAAGAATTAAGTCCTAATACACCATGATCCAAAGCGTTCACAAACAACTCAGTTAAAATCAAAAAAACATCAGACTGGCTAAAAGCTAAAGAGCGAACACCGCCAATAAAATTCATCATAAAAGGAACGGTATTAATATGCCGAATCTCATCCACTCCCAATGCCACACTATAGCGCCACGCGCTTTCACCCAAAGCCGCTAAAGTAGAGATATTGACTTCTTCGGCAACGGGGAAAACCCGCTCTTTAGAAACCGGCGTGATCTTATCGCCAAAATAGGCCAATACCAGCGATATATCATCATGATGGGCTTCGCCCTCTAAAAATGCAGCCAAATCACTGCGGGCATGAACCAGCCGCTGCTCTGCAGGCACCTCTGCCAATACATTCAGTAATCGATCTAAGCCATAATCTCCTTTACTGGAGTGACGCGCTTCGATCAGGCCATCTGAATAAGCCACCAAACAAGCAGGCTCATTAAAATAATAACGATCCGTCATCACATCCATGGCATGCGTGGGCACAATCCCCAGCGGCAGATGAGAGGACTTCCAGGCATGTTGCACTTCGCCTGTTGGCGAAATGACCTGTACTGACGGCATGCCGCCATTCCACACCTCAATACAGCCTGCTGATTCATCAATTGAAATCAGCACCAGCGCCACAAAACGACCAACGGGTAAAACTTGCCTGACTTTATTATTCATCTCAATCAAAATATCTGAAATGGTATAGCCCTTTTCTGTCATAGTGTAAAAGGGCTGTGTCAGCGGAAGCACGTTCAAAGCGGCGGTTAAACCATGCCCGATACCATCTGCCAGCATCAAATAAAGAGCCTGCCCCGGGGTGCGTGCCGCAGCAATTAAATCGCCAGAAAGGCTTTCTGCCGGGGAGAGATAGTATTCAAACTGGGGGTCATACAGTAATTCGGCATTAACCATTTGCTCCATTAAATGGCTGACCACACGCTTTTCTTCTTCTGCGCGATCATAATAGTCTGCCAATTTAACCGACTGCTCCCTCACTTTTCGGTTTAGCTCTAGAGTACGGCTAAAGGCTTTGAGTTTTGCTTCAAGCACACGAAAGTTAACCGGCTTATTGATGTAATCATCCGCGCCCTGTTCAATCGCTTCCGCCAGCTTATTTTCTTCGCCGACACCGGTTACAAACACAATCGGCACCCACGTTTCATTGGCCTCATGTTTAATTGCAACCGCCGCCTCTAAACCTGACATAACGGGCATCATCATGTCCATTAAAACTAAGTCAGGTCGTTCGAGCCGCCAAGTTTCTAGTGCTTCCAGCCCATTGCGAGCCTGAATAGCCTTATGCCCTAGCGCCTCGACAAAGCGAGAGATAAGTAAGAGTACAGATTCAGTATCGTCAACGACTAGAATTTTCATTGTAAGCTTTAACGGATGATGAAAATCTTACCAAAACAGGCAATATCTAAAACCTGCTTGACCGAATCCCTACAATTCACCAGTGCTAAACTTTTACTGGCCGCACCAATTTTTTCTTTTAACAACAAAAGCATGCCCAATGCAGAGCTGTCCAGATAGTTAACATTCTGAAAGTCTACAAGCACTTCTTTAATGCTGGGATTACTAATTAATGTTTCGCACACCTGACGAAACTCGCGGTGCGCGCTGAAATCGAACTGTCCGGAGAGGACTACACGGCCCACATCCCCTTCAATCTGCACAGTTGGCGTCATACAAACCTCAACTCCATGAAAGTTACATGTTTAAAATCACTACAAAAAAAACAAGATATGGGAAAGATAAATATGGCATCTTGCTTTCATACCTTAGTCGGGCAATACAAAACTGGCAACCGTATCGTAAACGAACTACCGATTCCAAGGTTAGAATTTACGCCAATCTCGCCACCTAAGCGAGCCAGTAGATTACTAACAATGGCAAGCCCAAGACCTGTGCCCTCTTTTCTAGTGGTAAAAAATGGCTCAAACAAGCGCTCTTGCACCTCTAAAGACATCCCACAGCCTTGATCTTCCACCTTTAACTCGGCCATATTTTCTTGCCTTGCAAGCGAGAGGCGAATAATACCGCCTTGCTTAGAGGCCAGCCGGGCATTGTCAATCAGATTGGTCACGCAGCCGAGTAGCTCTTTATGATTGGCATTGACGGCTAAATTTTCATGCTCTGCGGTGATCTCCAAAACACATTTCATTTCACTGGCTTGCAACTGTGGCAGCATTAATTGCTGAGCTTCCCGCAACAAACCAGAGAGTGTAACCGCCTCCATAGGGACATCATGCCCCCTCACAAAGCTCAACATATTCTGAATCAGCACCTCTAAATGCCTGAGGCGCGCTAAATTTTTTTGCCCGAATTTTTGCCGGTCATTGTCACTTAATGCCGGTTTTGCTAGGTGTGTTGAATAAAGCAATGCGGTTGCCAGGGGCGTACGTAGCTGATGTGCAAGACCCGCAGCCATTTCACCCATTGCGGCTAATCGCTTGTGTTGCGTTAATGCCCGCTGCAATTCCCAAGTATCGCTAATATCATGCACCAGCATGATTTTGCCATATTCCCCCGGCATATCATTCAAAACAATACGAATACGCCGTTCACCCTCCATCGATTGTGACAACCATAAATCAGGCACATTCGTGGGCTCTAAAAACTCGCTGACGTACTCTTGCCACACACTGCCCAGTGCTAAGGTTTTCATCATCAAACTGGCGGCAGGGTTAAATTCCACCACCACGCCCTGCTCATTTAATTCGACCACTCCACCCGGCAATCGCTCTAGCAATAGAGATAAGCGCCTAGACAAAGCTGCTTTTTCATCGAGTTCCCGGCGCAAATTACCATTCGCAATTTCCAATTGATCCGTTAAAGAAACAACTTGCTGCTGCAAATCTGCGTAAGCGAGACTAAGCTGATTTGAAGCTTCGGTAAAAAGCGAAAAAGCGCTTTCTAACTCACGGGGATCAATAGTCATTTTGGGATTGGTCATATAACACCTTTCTTGTTGCTTTTTTGTTTTTACATTATAAAGTGACTAGACAGTCAAGCAAAACAATGATCTACCCACAAATTCATAAACTCAGTCATAATATTAGCGAAAGTTTATTTAGTTTCTGTCTTACGGCTATAATTGCTTCTTTTTTGTGTTTGTACAGCTGCTTCCTAAATGTTCCATCCCTACACACAGTCGGTTAAGGATACTTAAACGCAGCTTGGAGCCACTCCGTGTCTGACTTATTAAAAAATATTGATGCTCGCACAAAGCTTGCTGGTACCAACAAGCTAGAAATTCTTTTATTTACTCTCGGACAGGATGAGCGAACCGGCCGAAGGGAAAATTTCGCCATTAATGTTTTCAAAGTTCGAGAAGTGATGCGAACGCCTGAAATCACTAAGGCGCCTGACATGCCTCCTTCCATTGAAGGCATGGTCAGCTTACGCGGCACGCTAGTTCCTGTCATTGACCTTGCCAGATATGCGGGCATAGCAACAACAACACGCCCAGAAATTATGATTGTTTCTGAATACAACGGTCATACACAGGGCTTTTTGGTTGAAGCGGTTGACACCATTTTGCGGCTCGACTGGTCACAAATGCGCGTCCCCCCCGATATGCTGATGTCGCAAATGGGCGGTTTAGTTGTAGCCGTCACCGAGCTGGAAAACAACAAGCTTGTCATGATGATGGATGTAGAAAAGGTATTGGCTGAATCTGTGCCTGGCTCGGATAAAATCGACCCCGATACTTTGATTCAAGATCAAAGCCTCACCACAAAAACAGTATTTATTGCAGATGATTCCGTTGTTGCTCGTCGCCAAATTGAAATGACGCTTGATGCAATGCACATCAAGCATGTCTCTACCATTAATGGCAAACGGGCTTGGGATGAATTACAACGCATTGCTCAATCTGCAGATTTACAAGGCAAACTTGTTAGAGACATGATTCATTTGGTACTGACTGATGTAGAAATGCCGGAAATGGACGGCTACATGCTTACCAAATTAATTAAAAGTGACCCACGCTTCTCAGGCATCCCCGTATTAATGCACTCATCGTTATCAGGGGCCTCCAACCAGAAACTAGGGCAGTCAGTCGGTGTAGATGGCTATGTTGCAAAATTTGAAGCGCATCGACTATCTGAAGCGATTGCCAATTTTTTACTTAAAGAATAGAGCATTAAGAACAACAGCGGAGGTCATTCATGTCCAGTAATTCGACCAATTTACTTGAAAGCATTGATGCGCGAACCAAGCTGGCTGGTTCCAATAAAATGGAAATCCTGCTGTTTACCTTAGGGACACGCGAAATATTTGGCATCAATGTTTTTAAAGTACGCGAAGTATCGCAAACACCAAAAATTACCAAAACACCCAATATGCCCTTAGGCGTTGAAGGCGTTCTTTCTTTGCGTGGTAATATTATTCCGGTCATTGCGCTGGCAAAATTTGTAGCAACGCAAGAAACGCCATCAGCAGAAGCCACTAGCACGATGATCGTAACGGAATTCTCCAAGCATACTCAAGCGTTTTTGGTTCACGAAGTAGACAGAATTATCCGTGTGGACTGGGATAAAGTCCGCGCACCGGAAACGATGCTAGCGGGTAATCAGCAACTAATTACTGCTTTAACTGAATTGCCCGATGGCAAACTTGTTTCCATATTAGATGTGGAACAAATTCTGGCCAGCGTTATTGGTGAACCAATTATTCCTGATTTACAACGCGCTGCCATCAACCCGGAAACATTTATGTTTTTTGTGGATGATTCTATGGTGGCACGTAAAGAAATCATTAGTGTACTCGACAAAATTGGCGTGAAATATCATCAAGCTAATAATGGTCGGGAAGCATGGGATAAATTACAAAACTTGGCTAATCGCGCCACTCATGACGGCGAACGCCTGCGTGACAAACTAAAAATGATTTTAGTCGATGCTGAAATGCCTGAAATGGACGGCTATGTTCTTACCAAACATATTAAGTCTGATAATCGTTTCCAAGGTATACCTATCGTAATGCATTCATCCTTGTCCTCAAATGCAAATAGAGCAATGGGAAGCAGTGTTGGCGTTGATGCATATGTGGCAAAATTCGACCCAGTCATTCTAGCCGATACCATCACACCCTTATTGGTTGGTTAGTTTCGGATTAATAAAAACAAGCCGTTTGCACATTAAACGCAAACGACATGGAGTAACACATGGCAGATAGTAACCTGCGTATTTTAGTGGTGGATGATTTCTCCACAATGCGCCGTATTGTGCGTAACCTTTTGAAAGAACTGGGCTTTTCTAATGTTGACGAAGCCGAAGACGGCCAAGTTGCCTTACATAAGCTAAAAAATGGTTCTTTCGAATTTGTGGTTACTGACTGGAACATGCCTAACATGACAGGAATTGAGCTGCTGCGCGCTATTCGCGCAGATGCCCAGCTCAAGCACTTGCCCGTCATGATGGTGACCGCAGAAGCAAAAAAAGAAAACATTATTGAAGCGGCTACGGCAGGCGCAAACGGATACATCGTAAAACCATTCACAGCCGCCACATTGGATGAAAAACTGAAAAAAGTTTTCGCCAATATGAGCAAATAGAACAAGAACCCGACAGACGCATCGGAGGCGACTGTGAACGATCATGCACTAAATAGCGGAGATTCCGCTGACCTAGAAGCGCTATTCGATAGTATCGTTCATTCCAATCAGGATGAGCCCACGGAGTCTGCTCCAGCACCGGTTGAAGTTAGCCTTGCTATAGCATCCCCTGCGCACACGTTGACTGCTGAAGAAATGAACGATCCAGCGCGTGCTATGTTTTCCCACATTGGGCAGCTGACACGAAAATTGCACGATACACTCAAAGAACTTGGCTTAGATAAATCGCTGGAAAAAGCGGCTACAGATATTCCAGATGCACGCGATCGACTTTCTTATATCGCCACGCTGACAGAACAAGCCGCCGATCGAACCCTGAATGCACTTGATGCAGCAAAGCCTATTCAGGACAAAATCAGTGATGATGCAAAAGCCCTGAGTGGTCAGTGGGATAAGCTTTTAGCTAATCAGCTCTCTGTTGATGAATTTAAAGCACTGGTTGAAAAAACCAGATCGCATTTAAATGAAACGGTGAAAGGCTCAGATCAAGTCAGCAGCAAGATGTTAGAAATCATGATGGCACAAGATTTTCAGGATCTGACCGGACAAGTCATCAAGAAAGTGCTGGATATGTCCAAGCAGATGGAAGCCCATCTGATGGATTTCTTGCTGCTATTTTCCCCGCAAGGCACTGTCCGGCCTGATCATCCCAAAGTGGATGACGATGCCTCGCTGCTAAATGGCCCGGTTATCAATCCAGAAGGTCGTACGGATGTTGTAGCCAACCAAGGGCAAGTGGATGACTTGCTAGAAAGCTTGGGCTTCTAGACGCCTTTAAATTGAATGAACGCAACCTTTGGGGGAGCGAAGATGAGCACTGACTTTGGCGGCATGGAAGATCTGCTGCAAGATTTTTTAACAGAAGCGTCTGAGCTCCTGTCTGAAGTCGACAACAAGCTGGTTGAGCTTGAAAAACGACCTAATGATAAAAATCTTCTGAATGATATTTTCAGGGGATTTCACACGATCAAAGGGGGGGCAGGTTTTCTGAATGTAGATGCCATGGTACGCCTTTGCCATCGCACAGAAAATCTGTTTGATAAGCTGCGCACCCTGGAGCTTGTGCTAACTCCAGAAATTATGGATACCATCATGGCGGCCACAGGTGTGGTACGTGACATGTTTGGTGCCCTAGCCAAAGGTGCATTGCCGAGCAACGCGCCTGAAGAACTGATCGCAGCCCTCGATGCTGTGCTGGAAGGCCGTCCGCTTGAAACTGCCATTGCACACATTGCTCCGGTAGCGGCTGCAGCGCCAGCTGCGGTTGCTCATAATCCAGCAGAAGGTCCAGACTGGAACTCGCTTTACAATGCCTTACTGGGCAAAGAAGGCGCGCCTAGCCCGCAGTCTGTTGAGCCGATTAATGTCGTACAGCATGAGCCTGCAGCCATGGAACAAGTTGTTACTGATCCGATGAATAGTCTAAAACCCGCTCCTGTTCCAAAAGCACCAGCTGTAGCTGCGCCTCAGCAGCAACAGCAGCAAGTTGCGGCGGCCCCCCAAGAAGCCACGATCCGCATCGACACGGTACGGCTAGATCAGGTGCTTAATTTATCAGGTGAAATTGGCCTGACTAAAAACCGCCTGACCACCCTGCGCACTGACATCATGGCAGGGAAGATGGATAGCAACACCCTCAAGGCAATGGATGAAGCCATTAGCCAGCTTGATCTCTTAGTAGGGGATTTACAAAATGCGGTGATGAAAACCCGCATGCAGCCCATTGGCCGCCTCTTTCAAAAATACCCACGTTTAGCACGCGATTTAGCACGTCAGCTTGGTAAAGATGTGGAGCTGGTTATTTCTGGTGAAGAAACCGAGCTGGATAAAACCATGCTCGAAGATTTGAATGACCCACTCGTCCACTTGGTGCGTAATGCCGTTGATCATGGTATCGAAACCATGGAAGACCGCAAAACCAGTGGCAAACCAGCAAAAGCCATTGTCGAACTCTCTGCCACCCAGGTGGGCGATCATATTCTGATTGCAATCACCGATGATGGCCGAGGCATGCGCCCGGATGTGATCCGCAAAAAAGCCGTTGAAAAGGGCTTGATCGACGTCGAAACAGCCAATAGCCTCGATGATAAGCAAAGCCTGCAACTTATTTTTATGCCGGGCTTTTCAACCAAAGATCAAGTTTCCAGCGTCTCTGGCCGTGGCGTCGGAATGGATGTAGTGAAAACTAATATCCAGCGCTTAAATGGTCGAATTGATATTCAATCCATCGTAGGCGAAGGCTCGCGGTTTACCATTTCCTTGCCTCTGACTCTGGCGATCTTGCCGGTGCTGGTTGTCCGTGTTTGCGGCCAGCCCTTTGCTGTGCCTCTGGCCATGGTGCGGGAAATCATTCCGATTCGTCACGAACAAATTCAGGAAGTATCGGGCCGGGCCACCATTGTGGTTCGCGATGAAATTCTATCAGTACGCTCCTTAGCCAGCCTGCTGGGCTGGGAAGAGGTACAAATTCCTCAGTTTGGTGTACTGATGCAATCAGCCGAACATTCGTTTATTCTGGCTGTAGACAGCTTTATTGGCCGGGATGATGTGGTAATAAAACCACTACAAAATATTCGACCCAAAGGCGTTGCAGGTGCAACCCTATCCGGTGATGGCTCTGTGGTGTTGGTTCTGGATATGGAAGATCTGCTTGGTGCTGCCGATGCAGACAACTCAGCCATCCGCACTTCACGCTTCATTGAAAAAACCACTTAAGTTTTTTATCCGCAGTTTGGGGGTAATACCCCCAAACATAGACCGTTGATACTATTGACCAGTGCAAATGTCATTTCGATATCGCGTACAGGGTGTTTCTAAAATATGACGCAAGACCACGCTTTTATCGGCCGCCAGCCTATTCTGAATCGCCAACAAGAAATTATTGGCTACGAGCTATTATTTCGACTAAACAAAGATGCTGTAAGCGCTAATTTTTCCAGTGATATGCAGGCTGGCACCAATGTGCTGGTCAATACCCTGAGTAATATGGGTACAGATTGGTTAGTCGGCAATAAGCTTGCATTTATTAACGTTGCTGAATCAATGCTCGAAAGTAATTTCTTAGAGCTACTCCATCCAGAGCGCGTTATTTTAGAAGTCGTTGAAACAACAGAAGCAACGCCGCAATTACTTGCTCGTCTGCAAAACCTTAAAGACTTAGGTTTTTCAATTGCGCTCGATGATTTTGTTCTTAGTCCGCAAACAGCCCCTTTCTTAGAATTTGCTGACTATATCAAGCTGGATATTCAGCTGCTTGGTATGGCGCAAGTACCTGCGCTTTCCAAAGAATTGCGCTGCTCCAAAGCATTGCAAGTAGCAGAAAAAGTAGAAACTAAGGACGAATTCAAACAGTGCTTGGACTTGGGATTCGAATGTTTTCAGGGTTATTACTTTGCGCACCCGGAAACACTCGCCGCAAAAGTCATCAATCCAAGCTATGCCAATATTCTTAATCTGCTGAATATGCTGCGTAATAATGCAGAATTAAAAGACATTGAAAACGCGCTTAAGCGAGATGTGGCTTTGTCCTTCAAATTACTGCGGTATATTAATTCTGTTGGTTTTGGCTTATCGTGCGAGATTCAATCATTCCGCCATGCAGTTACAATTCTAGGCTATCAAAAGCTCTATCGTTGGCTCACCCTGCTGCTTGTGACTGCAGGCGCTGATAATGGCTCACCACCCGCCCTTTTAAAAACGGCGATTACCCGTGGCCGTTTGGTTGAATTATTAGGATCGCATTTGCTTGACGGGCAAGACCGAGATAATTTATTTATTGTCGGTGTTTTCTCTTTGCTTGATGTCCTGCTAGATATGCCTATGGATAAGATCCTAGAAACGCTGATTCTTCCTGAGAACGTAACCGATGCATTAATGACCAGAACCGGCATTTACGGTCCGTTTTTAGCGCTTGCAGAGGCTTGCGAAGATCCAAACATGTCAGAAGTCCCCTTTTTATGTGAGCAGCTCCAGCTCACGCCTGACATGCTTAATCGCTCCCATGTGCAAGCACTTAAATGGGTTGAAGATCTGGGCGTTTAAGTTGCAGCAGATCTATGCAAAAAAGCCGCGAAAATGAACTGCACCCCAAAAGTTGGACACCCGTCCATATTTTTGGGTTCAGCAATATTTAACTGACCAAGCAGGTCTCAAAACGATCGCCAACCAACATGGCATCGAGCAGGCCATGTTTCGCCGCTGGGTGAGGTCGTTTCGCCAGCATGGCGAATCGGGTTTAGCGCCCAAATACAGTCATTACAATGCCGCATTCAAGCTCTCCGTGCTCCAGCACATGTGGGACAATCATCTTTCCCAGCAGGAAACTAATGCTTATTTTGATATTCGTAGCCCCACTTGCTTGAATCAATGGAGCGCGCAGTATGACGCTGGCGGAATGGCTGCCCTTGAACCTGCGCCTAAAGGTCGAAAGAAATCACCCATGCCCATCGCTGAAAATAATACGGCGCCCCTGCCGATTGATGATGAAACACGTAGCCGTGAAGAACTCATTGCAGAAAACAAACGCCTCCGTTTAGAGGTGGCCTACATAAAAAAGTACAATGCCTTAGTTCAAGCCAAAGCCCAATCGG
>NZ_JBHTBQ010000007.1:0-78390 GCF_042664895.1 Iodobacter arcticus | reverse complement strand
CACTCACCCAGTGGAAGAGTCAGCGGCAAGTGGGCAGCAGCTCGGTGTCTTTGGCGAGTTTTGATTACAAAGCCACGACGACGAATCAAAGCTTTGATGAAAGTTATATCGATCAAGGCGAGGGCGGGCAACAGCTGCAAGCCAGCTTTGAAGATTATGATCCACAGTCCTTGTATTACGCGAGCGATGTGGAAGGCCTCAGCCATTACGCACAATTGCGTCAGCAAGCATCGGATGCAAAAAAGAAATCATTCAGCGGCTCTGGCACCTTGCGCAGCTTACAAGCAGGCCAGTGGTTTCGCCTAGAAGATCACCCCGCCCACGAGTACGATGCCGCCGAACAACGAGAATTCGCCGTCACTGAGCTAAAATTCACTGCGAACAATAATTTACCAGCGGATTTGACTCAGCAATTGGGCCTGGTCGCACCTAGCCTGCTCGTAGGAGCGGCTTCAACCGCGAAGAACCCTCCTTATCAAGTCAACTTCACCGCACAAAGACGCGGCCAGCCGATCACACCTGATTTTGCCCATGCAGAGCAGAGCAAGCCCAAAAGCCGAGGCGTACAAACCGCCACGGTAGTCGGCCCTGCCGGATCAGAAGTCCACACCGACGAGCAGGGCCGGATTAAGGTGCAGCTGCACTGGCAGCGTGCCGCAGAACATCCGGAGTTTGGCGCAAACCTCGACGATAAGTCTTCATGCTGGATCCGCGTCGCCTATCCATCGGCGGGCGCAGGCTTTGGGCATCAGTTTATCCCGCGCATTGGCCAGGAAGTTTTGGTGGACTTTATCGAAGGCGATATCGACCGCCCGATCATCACTGGCGTGGTTTATAACGGTAGCCACCCTGTGCCCGCGTTTAGTGGCGCAGGCGCATTGCCTGCCAACAAAACACTATCGGGCATCAAAACCAAAGAGCATGAAGGCGGCCAGTATGGCGAGCTGCTGTTTGACGATACAAAAGGCGAAGTTCGTACTAAATTATCCAGCGAGCATGGCAAAACCCAGCTTAACCTTGGCTATCTGATCCACCCGCGCACTGACGGAAAAGGCGAGCCGCGTGGCGAAGGCTTTGAATTACGCACCGACAAGCAAGGTGCAATTCGCGCCAATGGTCTGCTGATCAGCACCGAAGCCAAAAGCGGCGCAAGCGGTAAGCAACTCGACCACAGCCCAGCCCAAAGCCAACTTGAATCAGCGCTTGCTCTGGCGCAAAGCCTTGGCGAAACCGCCACCAACCAACTCGCCGATACCATAGAAACCGGCGACGGCGATAAAACCGTCAAGCCCGACAACAGCGCAGGCGACAAAGCCAGTACCGGCCATCTGCACCACCATGTACACGCCAGCAAAAGTCTTGAAGCGGGCAGCAATACCGACAAAGACGGCAAGGGCAAATCCAAAGATCAAGCAGGCCAGCAGAACATCATCCTGCTGCATGGTGAGGATGGCATCGCCATCACCAGCCCGCAAAGCCAAACGATTGCCGCAGGCACCAACCTTGATCTAGTCGCCCAAAGAGACACAAACCAAACCTCCGGCCGCCGCTGGATACATAACGTTGGCCAGCACATCAGCCTATTTGTAGCGGGGGTAAAAGACAAAGTCGCGCTGAAGATCATCGCAGCTAAAGGTAAAATTCAGCTACAAGCGCAGAGTGACGATATCGAAATCACCGCCGACAAAAATGTCAAAATCACCGCCTGCAAAGAAAAAGTAGAAATCGCCGCAGGCGACGAAGTGCTCTTTACTTCTGGTGGCGGTTATATCCGGCTAAAGGGTGGCAATATCGAGATTCATTGTCCGGGGGAAGTGAGTATTAAAGGGGCGAGTCATGATTTGAGTGGGCCTACCAGCCTGGCAAAAACTTATAATGAAATGCCCGTGAGCAAGTTTGAGCGGAAGTATCAAATCAAGGATGAAGAATCGGGTCAACCACTTGCTAATCAGCGATTTAAAATTACGCGTGCTACAGGTGAAGTGGAATTCGGTAAAACAGATGGCAACGGGTTTACTCATATGATTAAAAACCCCGATACCTCTGAGCGCATTCAAATTGAGGTGGTAGCAACACCTATGAAAAAAGAAAAAAGTCAGAGGATTAATAATGACAACGCCGAATAATGCGGATCTGGAGTGCAAACAAACAGATTCTCTTGGCGCTGCCAATGGTAAGGATAATATTAAGCCCATTTGCATGCCAAAGAAGATTCAATTTCTGACTGAGCTTGATAAAGGGTCAGGCAACGATGGAACAGGTAATAGCATATCAAAAGCTATGCTATATGATCATCGATATAATATTGAGGTGTGCCTGTTTAATGGCGAAAAACTACCTAATAGCGAAGATTATAAATGGGCTATTGAATATGTTTCTCCTTCTACACCCGGCAAAGCTATTCGCCGCGATCTTAAACAACAGGGGGCGCGAATTGGGCTGGAAATTGATGACATCGATTATTGCGGTTGCGAGCTTTCAATTCAGGCGTATACCGATTCGCCCGAGAAATTTATCGAGTTAAAACAGCTGGTTCACCATCGTTTTTACTGGGTTGATAAAAAAAGAATCGATAAACAAATTCAGGAGCGAAAAAGCGAACCATGGCGTATAGACCAAGGCTCGAGTAGCCTGTGCGGTATGGCCGCACTTTATTATGTCACTATCAAAAATAGTGCCGATCGCTATCAAAAGATTGCTCAAGACCTGCATCGCATGGGTGAATGCACCATAGATGGATTTCGAATAAAACCCTCAGCCAAAATGTATGAAATTGATCTCGCAAATCATGATGGCTACAAGCGGATGAGAATGTGGGAAGTTGATTGGATTGTGCTTGCCGGTACCCGCAGTTCGGAGAGCAATTTAGGCTATCACGGGTTGGAATCGGGTAGCTGGGATCAATATGCCGCTATTAATTGGCCAGGGATGATGGAAGAGTTAGTCAAAAAAATTGGCGGATATAAACAAACTAAAGCCGTGGATGTTGGTTTGGCAACACCACTTATTCAAAACGCATTCCTTAGTAATAGCCGTGATCCTACAAAAGACTTGCCCAAGTTGGATGAAATGGACAAGAGCTATCGCGAGGGAAAGCAAGTATTAATGATGATCGATGCGAGTATGCTATCTGACAGATCCGGCTACAAACTAAGTGATATTGCTCAATCACACTGGATTGTTTATGAAGGTGGTATGGCAAAGGATTCTATCAACCAACGCGTGAAATTTAAAGTATTTAGCTGGGGGTGGGACCCTAGTACTGGAATTAGTTATGACATCAAGAACGGTGAAGCTAGATCAAAGGAACGCAACCCAATAAAAACAAGTGACAGTATTTTATTCTCCTCTTTTACGAGTAACCATTATGGCCATATTGAAGCATACAACTAAGATCGTAATAGGTATTTTCATGAGCATGACATTTGCTGCCCATGCAAGTGAATGCGAGTCTATGCCTGCTGCTATATTGATCGATCATTGGATAGGTGAATTGCCTAAAAAAGCTGAATTGAAAATATACAAGAATGATGGCAAGTTTGTTGGTGAAATAAAGTCGGTTGTTGAGAATTATAATATAAAGTTTTATCAGCCTAGACCGGAAATTCTACCGACTTTAGAAATAGATTTTGTAGAGTTAAAAACAACTAAATTGCCGATAGATGCTAACTTTATTCTGGTGCTCGATAATAAAATTGAGTATCGATTCTCTGAACTTGAACCGCCAAAAGTACGGCTTGGGTGCCGCTTAGAAGGTAAAGTAAATGCTTGTAGTTTTTATGGCGGTGTTCCAGTTATGTCTGCGGAATTTAAATGCGGAAAGAAAATAATGCAAAAATAATAAATGTTATGTCTGGATTGAAACAGATAACTATGACCGTGGCAGGTATCTTCATGGCTATGACATTTTTAGCCCATGCAAGTGAATGCGAATCTATACCTGCTGCCGTATTGATTCATGACTGGGTTGGCGAATTGCCCAAGCAAGCGGAGTTGCAAATATACAAGGGTGATAGTAAATTTTTTGATAAAAAAAATCAGTTATCGAAAAAACAAGTATAAAGTTTTATCAGCCTAAGCCAGAATATTTACCAACGTTAGAAATCGATTTCTCAGAGCTAAAAACGGCTCGGTTGCCAATAAATGCTGACTTTATTCTGGTGATCGATAATAAAACCGAGTATCGATTCTCGGAAATTGAACCACCAATAATGCGATTCGGCTGCCCAGTTAGTGGAAAAGTGAATGGGTGCGAATTTGGTGGCAATATTTCAACCATGTCAACAAATTTAAAGTGCGGAAAGAAAATTAGCCAAAGTAAATAAATTTACTATCCTTATCATTAACTGATTGCGAAGGAATTCAAGTCCGAGCAGTGTTTAATTGCTCCTATAAACTAGCCGTGCAGGACGTGGTGGTGATGCGCGCAGAGTTGTTGGGGGACAAGTTTGTCCATGTTGTGTT
Organism: Iodobacter arcticus; assembly: GCF_042664895.1. Taxonomy (NCBI): domain Bacteria; kingdom Pseudomonadati; phylum Pseudomonadota; class Betaproteobacteria; order Neisseriales; family Chitinibacteraceae; genus Iodobacter; species Iodobacter arcticus. Next base: position 73,926 of record NZ_JBHTBQ010000007.1, on the reverse strand, counting down.
ATTGGCTTTGTTACGGAGTGGCGGGTTACGCCTACGGTTAACCCGCCATACATGAGTAGTCTTGAGTGCGTAATGATGAAATATTTTATTTTTGTATTGTTTTATTTTTCTTTATTAATAGCATCTTGTTTCGCTAATGATGAAATCATGGATCCTTGTTTGAAGTTTAAGAGTGGACGTGAATTAGCGGTATATCTTCTTGATGAGAATAATCAAATTGTAAGTGGGCAGGCAGATTTTGGTGCAATTTACGATGATGGTAGAGCAGAGTCAAAGGTTATAAATTCTAAATATAAATTACTTATTGGAAAAAATATAAAGCCAATCGGGACTGCTTGCTCTATGGATGGTTGCTTGTTTCTCTCAGCAAAAAAGGGTCTTTGCGTGAATGCAAAAATGTATTCTGTAGGTGTTAATCATGTGTTTAGGCCATCATCTGGGGCGAAATCATCTGTGACCCAGGTTGGGAGTTTTATGGAAATTGGTACTATCGATGATGAAACAGGGGATGAAATTCCATTGGAATTTAAATTTTATAAGAAATTTAAATTAACAATTTCATCAAAAAATTAATTAATTGGATTTAGCTGTGATTGTTGAGAAGTGTACCTTTGGGGCAGGTCTTTTATTTTGAATAAAAACAAATGACCAAGAAAATGGTGGCAGGTCTAACATTCCAACATTTTTGTTGGAATGTTAGACCTGCCACCCCCTGCGTGTTAATGATTATAGAAATGATTTTTTTATTTTTTATAAGTTTTCTTTCTTTACCTACATATTCAGCGTACAAGGAACAAGTTGAATCTGATAAAGAAGAGTGTCGCACTATTGGCACTCTGGGGGCTTGTAATAATTATGAAGAGTTCATTAAGGCAAAGAGAATAAATGATAAATTGGATGACAATAAAAGGAAGCGAGAGGCTGTTCTTAACGATTTTGATACATTGGTTGATAAGAAAACAGGGTTATCGCTTAGGTTGTTGACATTTAACTATAGCCTTGATGGGAAAATGAAAAGAGAGAAGAAAAAAGAAGATAAGAAGAGTGATGGTTTTACTAATGAAGTACAGATTGTAGAAAATAACGTTACTCATGGTTTTTTTCTGGACTCTGCTATTTGGGGGAAATCATCTAAGATAAACGTCTTATATAGCACTCCTGAATATATTTACTTTCAGTCGCTGGCGTATTCTTCTCTGCATGTGAATGCAGAGGCTAGTTTGCAAAAAAAATATTATTTGTATGATAGGAAGTATTCGGTATTAATTGGCTTATTTGGTTTTGAAGGACCATATAAAGAATGGAAAGAACCAATTTTACTTTTAAAAAATGGGAAGTATCAATTTAATTGGAAAGGTGTAGATGTTACTACTGGCGACGGCATAGCCCATGTTTTTTATGATTTTTCTATAGATTTTGATAAAAAGACCAGTAAAAATATCATTGCTTGTTCTCGCCATTGGGACGAGGGTTGTCAGATTAAATTATTTAGTAAAGCAAAAGAGCATAGAGAATTTAAAATAAAGTAAAAAATAAAAAGAGTTCTTTGTTGATTAAAGCCGTGTAGGGCGGGTCTTGACCCGCGCAGAGTGATCGATGGATCAAGTATGTTTATTAGAACGATCGACAGATCCGCTCTTGTTATAAAGTGGCGGGTTACGCCTGCGGCTAATCCGCCCTACATGGTTACTTTCTTTCTATTTTTTGTTGGAATGCTAAGTCTAGCTTAGATGCGTTTCTCATTGGACCAGCTGCTAATGGTTAAAAATTTAATTTTTCTGATGATGGTTTATTCTTCATTTGCTGAGGCGAATGATCGAGTTGTTGATATTTTAAATAAGGATGACTTTGTAGGCTATTTTACAAATTATAAAAATATACTTGGCAATAAAATTGGGCGAATAGACCGCATTTTGGAAAATATATGCAGAAGAGATGAGGTGAAAATACTTTATCCTTTTTCACATAATGGTTACTCTTATGCGTATGCATGCAAAATTGATAGCGCAAGATTTTTGATTGGTCTTAATGATGAAACATCCAAAAAATTGATTGAGGATTTTATTTTGGTAACCAGCTTGGATTCATTCGATAGAATGAATGAAAGAGTAATTAAAAAATATGGGAAGTGCCAGCATCCGAGGACAACTTCTGCGTATTTTACATGCACATATTCAATTGGAAATGACCCTAGTACAAAGTTGGGTCGTATTGTTACGTTTGATAAAGATATGGAAAAAAGAGCAACTATTTTTAGGTTGAGCGTTGAGTCTGGTGATGGATTTTAAATTTCATAGCCGTGTAGGGTGGGTCCTGACCTGCGCAGAGTGATTGGTGGATCAAGCCTGTCTATTGGAACGATCGACGGATCGGCTCTTGTTACTGAATGGTGGGTTACACCTGCGGCTAACCCACCATACATGGCTATGAATCATAATAAACCTATATACAGAACGTATCAATATAATGAAGGAGTAAAGGAGGGGCATGAAAACTATTGCAATCTTGGTACTTAATTATTGTTTGTTAGTAACTGCTCCTGCTTATGCTGCACTTTCCCTTGATCAAGGCTATGCAAGTAATAAACCATATATTTCTATGTCGCCCGAAGAGGCGGATGATATTAGAAATTTTATGGAGAAATGGGAAAGTGCAGTTGCCCGTGATATTGGAGTTAATGCTGAATTAACGAATAAAAAAACATCGGGTGGCGAGGATCGTGCCCGAATGTTTTTAAATAAGAAAAAATACTATATTTGGGCTCAGCAGTATCAAGTTAATAAGTTACTTGCTTCTAAAGAAAAAAACACTGTTGAGAAGGGTTCAAATATAAAAAATAATGGTGTTTGTGAGTTATATGTCCATGACGATGAAATGATTAAAGTGGCATCATTTAGAGTTAACCTGTCAGAGCATAATTACTGTAGTAGTATTTATGGGTTAGGGGCAGCAAAAGGGCAGGATGCATTATTGATGACGATTGGATACTTATTAGAAAGTGTAAAGCCAGTTCAGAAAGTAGATGCTGATGTAAAAAATGAGAAAAAAATGACTATCTTACTTAAAGTTAGTGAGAAAAATGGTAAGGTTTTTATTACACAAGATGATAATTGTCTTGGTAATCCAAATGAAATTAGAGACATTTTATCTGCTAGAAAAGCTTTGCGGCAATGTGCAAAATAAAATTAATTTAAAGTGACTCGAAAAAAGTAGGGTTAGCTGTGTAGGGTAGGCCTTGATCTGCGCAAAGTGATTGGTGAATCAAGTCTGTTTATTAGAGGGATCAACGGATCGGCTTTTGTTACAGAATGGCGGGTTACGCCTGTGGCTAACCTGCCGTAATTTTTACGATATTAAGTAAAATTTTAATGTGAAATTTAATTGATATTTGTATGTTGAAAATAATATAAATCCTTAGTTTCTTATGTGTGCGGAGTTTATTTTCTAAAATTAAATGGATATGTATTCGTATGTGGTTTTTGAATTGTATGTTTAAATTTATTAAAAAAATTGAATTGGAATAATTTGGTGAGCATGGCAAAATTATGCAAGGGTTTTGTTAAATTTTCTGTTGCTATGTTTGTAATATGTTGTGTGTGGTATTTAAGTGGTGTGCGGCCATTTGAGCGCACAGTGAAGGTGAATAAGGCTGTTTTGACTGAGTCTGGAATATCCATAAATTTTTCAACAACATGGGGAAATCCGGCAACTGCTTTTTTTTGTAGTACGACTCCCGATAAAGGAAGGCACTATACCGAATCTAATTTTATTCAAGGCTTAGGAAGTTTGGATGGTTTGGTTTTTAATAAAAACGGTATGGATGTTGAAGTTAGTTTTGTGGATAAAGAAAAAGATAGCTACTTCAAAGATGAATTAATTGATATGCTTAAAAAAAATGATGCGATTTATTGTAAGCTTGTGCAGATCACAACAATGAATTTAGAATCTGAAGAATTTGTGATTAAAACAAGAGATATAATGAAGTAGGTTTAAGTTTTGCTTGTACATAATGATTATTAGATGATGGAATAACTGTTGTAAGTTTTTACAAAATATCCGCCATCAGTGAAAATAGCTGATGGCAAAAAATTTGGTAAATAGATTAAATTATTGCTTGCTGTTTCTAATTTGTGTATTTGTTGCGGTCATTCATTTCAGACTCTTATAACTCTTCGGGACCCATCCCATGTCTACCCCCCTTAAAGCTCTTATCTCCCGCCTTACCCCTACAGCCCGCCGTGCGGTGGAGGAGGCGGCTAGTCGTGCTTTGTCGCGCACTCATTTTGAGATTGAAATTGAACACGTTGTGCTGGCGATTCTGGCTCAGGACGATAATGCGGGGGTGGCGGCTTTGCATTCTCTGGGTTTGAGTCTGGATCAGTTAGAAAAAGAGCTGGATGCGGCTTTGGATCGCTTTCGCACGGGTAACACGCGCAATCCGGTGTTGTCTGTCTGGCTGCCAAAGTGGCTTGAAAAAGCATGGCTGCTGGCTAGTGCAGAGCTGGGGCAGGATTCGGTTTCTACTTTGGATTTGCTGCTGGCGCTGGTGCAGGATGATACTTTACGCGCCACTTTGCAGGGCAGCTCGGCTACGCTGGCCAAAATGGATGGCAAGCGCGCTTTGCAGGGCTATGTGGCTTTACGCCAGCATGGCAATGAGGCGGCGACTAATTCAGAAAACCTGCCAACTGATGAAGCGCCAGATATGAATCTGGATCAGCCTGCGCCACGCCGTGGTAGCCCAGGGCTGGATAAATATACGATTGATTTAACTGCGCAGGCGCGCCTAGGCAAGATTGATCCGGTGCTGGGGCGTGAGACCGAGATTCGCCAGATGATCGATATTCTGCAACGCCGCCGCCAAAACAACCCGATTTTAACCGGCGAGCCGGGCGTGGGTAAAACCGCCGTGGTGGAAGGCCTGGCGCTTAAAATTGTGAGCGGTGAAGTGCCACCGGTGCTGAGCGGTGTGACTTTACGTACCTTGGATTTGGGCTTGCTGCAAGCGGGTGCTTCGGTAAAAGGCGAGTTTGAAAACCGCTTGCGCCAGGTGATTGATGAAGTTAAAGCCAGCCCTGTGCCCATTATTCTGTTTATTGATGAAGCACATACGCTGATTGGTGCGGGCGGTGCGGCAGGGCAAAATGATGCGGCTAATTTATTAAAGCCCGCCTTGGCGCGTGGTGAGTTGCGCACGATTGCGGCCACTACATGGGCAGAATATAAAAAATATTTTGAAAAAGACGCTGCGCTGGCGCGACGTTTTCAAGTGGTAAAAGTGGACGAACCAGCACCAGACATTGCGGTGCAAATGGTGCGCGGCCTGACCGATGCGATGGCTAAGCACCACGAAGTGGTGATTATGAATGAGGCGGTGGTAGCCGCAGTGCATCTATCCAGCCGCTATATCACGGGCCGTCAGCTACCTGACAAAGCCATCAGCGTGCTCGATACCGCCTGCGCCCGCGTGGCTTTGTCGCGTTCTGGCCGTCCGGCGCCTATCGAAAATGTAGAAGTGCTGATCGCCAATATCGAGCGCGAAATTAAGGCGCTGCAAACAGAAGAAGGCCACGGCGAAAGAATTGCCGAGCTCACTGGCCAGCGTGAAATCTTAGAAGGTGATTTACAGCTGTTGCAAGCCGCATGGGCAGTGCAGCAGCAGGTAATTAGTGAAATTGAAGCACTAAAAGCTGAGGCTGCTGAGGCAAAGCCAGCCAAAGGCAAGAAAATTAGCCCACTGCAAGCCAAGCGCACCGAGCTGCGCGAGCTGCAAAAGCAGCATCAGCTGGCTTACGAATGCGTGGATGAAAGCGTGATTGCCGATGTGATTTCCGGCTGGACAGGCATCCCGCTGGGCCGCATGGTGAGCAATGAATTGGTGCAGGTGCAAAAGCTGGCGAGCTTGCTGGCGGAAAGGGTGATCGGTCAGGATCATGCCTTGGAGCAAATTGCCGAGCGCGTGCAAATTGCCAAGGCCAATCTGGATGATCCAAGCAAGCCTAAGGGCGTGTTTATGCTGGTTGGCCCATCTGGCGTGGGCAAAACTGAAACTGCGCTGGCTCTGGCTGAGTCCTTATACGGCGGCGAGCGTAATCTGATCACGATTAATATGTCAGAATACCAAGAGGCGCATAGTGTGTCGGGCCTTAAAGGCTCGCCTCCGGGTTATGTGGGTTATGGCGAGGGCGGTGTGCTGACAGAAGCGGTGCGTCGTAAGCCTTATTCGGTGGTGTTGCTGGATGAAGTCGAAAAAGCCCACCCGGATGTGATGGAGCTGTTTTTCCAAGTGTTTGATAAAGGCCTACTGGAAGACAGCGAAGGGCGCGAAGTCGATTTCAAAAACACCATTATCCTGCTGACATCTAATACCGGCACCGATCTGGTGATGCGTGCTTGCGAGCATGGCGTAACGGTTGAAGATGTAACACGTGACCCAACGGCTGATGATTTGATTGAAATTTTGCGCCCAACCTTGCAAAAAGCCTTTAAACCAGCGTTTCTGGGCCGCTTAACCATCGTGCCTTACTTCCCGATTTCGGATGAAGTATTGCGTAAGATTGTAGGGCTGAAGTTGGCAAAAATCGCCCGTCGTATCGCACAAAACCACGGTGCACTGCTGGAGTACCCAAGCGAGCTGGTTGATTCAATTGCCAACCGCTGCATGGATGTGGATAGCGGCGCGCGGGATGCTGATGCGATTCTGACCCGCACGGTGTTGGCACAGATTTCTACTGATTTACTGGCCAGAATGTCGGCATGTAAACCGGTGAAAAAGATTGTGCTGTCACTGAAAAATGATCAAGTGAAAGTAAAAATTAGCTAATAACGCAAAACAGGGGCAGGTGGCATCAACTGCTTGCCCTTGGTGGCGTTTCGTTTAAGGAATTCTATATGTTGGGAACACTGGGGCTGTTTGGCGGGCTCTTTGCTGGTTGGTGGCTGCTGCTATGGTGGGGCTTACCGATTAGCTTTCAGAAAATGAGCCCAACGGCCATGTTGCTTACCCATCTGGCCCCGCCCGTGATGTTTGGCATGGCTTGGCGTATTTGGCAAAGGGTACGTGAATCACGGCTTGTGCAGGCGCAAACGGCAGGGCAGGAAGCGGCGGAAGCAGACCGGCAAGCCCAGCGTGATGCGGCTCGCCAGCAGCATTATGCCGCACTGGCAGAAAGACAAATAAAAGTGCTGTGCCGCGGCGCGTGGGCACAGGCTTTGCCGGTAAAAGACGTGCCCGCGTGGCTGGAAGAAATACCGGACGGGGCTTACTGGACAGCATTAGAGCGGGATGAAGTCGCTGGTGATGCAGAATCTACTGAGCAAGTTCAGCAGGCCTTGCAGCAGCTATTAAGTGACGTTTACGCCGCAGCGCCGGGGGCGGCCTGGTTGCCGCATTACTTTGAAGCCAATCCAGAGCAGGAAGGGCGCGAGCAGCTGGAAATGCTGAAACAGGCTCAGCTGCAAGCGATTGCAAACCAGAGCTTTGAAGAAAGCTCGCCTAATCCGGAACCACGTTTTTTTCCTGGCTCTGGCGCTTTAATGAGCCGGGTGCAGCAACTTTTCCAGCAAGATCCTAGCTTGCCCGGCATGGTGATCTATGCCGCTGACGCGCCGCTCTTAACACGTGGCGTGCTAAAAGATGAATGGGATGAGCCGGGGCCAGAGCAGGGCGATATGGATAAATGGCGCGGGATGCCGGGCTATGCGGCTGCGGCCATGATCTTCTTGCGCGATAATTTGCCCGTGCCAGAGCCGGCGAGCACGCAAGAAGCCAGTCAGGATGCTTACACGCCTTATTGGGAAAAACAGCAGCACTACGGTGATGAGCGCTGGGGCCGGGTGCCTTTGCAATGGCAGGATACGCTGGCGCAACTGCCGGTGCTGGCCGAGCTGCGCCTTGCTGAGCAAGCCATTATTGAGCAAAAACAATTGCTCCCTATGGCAAGGCAAATCCATACCTTATTTGATAATGCACTGGTGAATGCCGGTCTGCGTGATTACCCTTTTAGCAGCGAGGATAAAGACGAAGCGAAAGATCAGGCAGAAAGCATTTTGTGGCTGGTTCATAACAGCGGCGATGTGGATGTGGGGGCGACACGTCTTGCCGCTGTTTCTACTGCATTGCAGCAGTATGCGGTGCCTTTGAATGCGATTGATGATGCCAGTAATTCTATTCGCGAATGGGGCGATGTGGGCTCGGCCCGTTCTGTGTTGCAAACGGTCATTGCCGTGGTGCACAGCGCCCGTTTATCCGCACCCACCGTATTAATTGAGTTTGATCGTCGTGGCGAAACAGAGCATTTTAGCGTGGCAATGATCAAGCCTCAGGAGCAGTCAGCATGAAAAAAGTGATTCGTATCGGCGATCAGAGTAGCCATGGCGGCGTGGTGATTAGTGGGGCTTCCAAAACCGTGTTGTTTGGCAAGGTCGTTGCACTATTAGGGGATAAAGTAAGCTGCCCTATTCCGGGGCATGGCGTATGCCCGATCGTTGAGGGTGATCCCAACTGGCTGGTGGATGGCAAGCCTGTGGCGCTGGAAGGTCATAAAACAGCGTGTGGCGCCGTATTGATCTCGTCGATGCCAGAAGTGGGAAAAGGTTAGCGGTGTACACCGCTTGGCTGCAAAATCATCTGAGTGTCCGTTATACTTTAGTGTTGCTAACAAGATGAATCTTGTTAGTATTTAAATCATTGCTTAAATGTTTTAAATATCACTAATTCGGGTGATAAGCGATGAGTACTAAACTGAGCTGCTGCAAAGCAGCTCGCTTGTTTTAAATAAGGGATTTAACGATGAAAAACTCAGGGATTATTTTGGCTTGCTCCGCTGTACTTGCAGCGGCTGTCTTGACAGGGTGCGCAGAGAACCCACCTGCTGCAACTGATTCTGCATCAGCTACATCATGGGCAAAGCCCCCCGTTATTGTGGCGATAGGCAAGCCATATATGCTTCAGTTTGAAAAAATGGCTGCCAAGCTAACGCCACAGCAAGAAGAGCAGCTGATGGCGCTGTTACCTCAGCTTAAAGACGTTAAAAGCATTATTTTGCGCGGGTACTGCAATAAAAAAGACATTGGCAATGCTAAAGATTCTGCCTTGGCTCGTGCCGTTAATGTAGAAAAATTCCTGGTAAGCCAAGGCGTGCCAGATCACAAAATGAGCTTGCGTTACAACACCGATGATGCAGAGCACGCTGTTGAGCTGGAAATCGGCGGTTAATTGTACTAAGTATTCCCTTGCTCGCTCTTTTTGACTCTTAATGAGTGCCCCCATGTCCCTGTCGCAATTACTGAGCAGCTTTGCTGCTGCATTTAATCAAGACCAGCGCTTGATCTCTTTACAGTTAGGCGATGGCGGGGCATGGGGCGAGCAGCTGTTGCCGCAGCGAGTGGAGGGTAGCGAGGGGATTAACCAAGCTTACCGTTACCAAATCGATTGCTTGTCGCCTGATGGCGCTCTAGAGCTTAAATCCTTACTTGGCCTGCCGGTGGTTTTGGCGGTAGCTGATGCCAATGGCAGCGAGATTGAGCGCTGTGGTGTGATCTCGCAAGCCCAATTACTCGGCTCGGATGGTGGCTTTGCTAAATATGCGCTAACGGTGGAACCACCGTTTGCCCTGCTTAGATACCGCCGCACTTCGCGCGTGTTTCAGGAATTATCCGTTCCGGATATCGTAAAGCAGGTTTTGACCGAACATCAGGCTAAAAACCCCGTCTTTGCCTCAGTGCAAACACTGGATTTCAAACTATCCGGCACGCACGCGCCTCGATCCTACTGCCTGCAATACCGAGAATCGGATTTTGATTTCCTGACGCGATTATTAGCCGAGGAAGGTTTGTCTTGGCGCTTCGAACATTTAGCCGGCGATAATCCGCAAGTTCAGCTGGTGATTTTTGACGACGCCTTCGCTATTCCTGAAGCACAGGAAATGCAGGTGCGTTTCCACCGTGCTGATGCGACGGAAGAGAGTGATGCACTCACCCAGTGGAAGAGTCAGCGGCAAGTGGGCAGCAGCTCGGTGTCTTTGGCGAGTTTTGATTACAAAGCCACGACGACGAATCAAAGCTTTGATGAGAGCCGGATCGATCAAGGCGACGGCGGGCAACAGCTGCAAGCCAGCTTTGAAGATTACGACCCTCAGTCCTTGTATTACGCCAGCGATGCGGAGGGCCTCAGCCATTACGCACAATTGCGTCAGCAAGCATCGGATGCAAAAAAGAAATCCTTCAGCGGCTCTGGCACTTTGCGCGCCCTGCAAGCGGGGCAGTGGTTTCGCCTAGAAGACCACCCCGCCCACGAGTACGATGCCGCCGAACAACGAGAATTCGCCGTCACCGAGCTAAAATTCACTGCGAACAATAATTTACCAGCGGATTTGACTCAGCAATTGGGCCTGGTCGCACCTAGCCTGTTAGCAGCTGATGCCGCCAAACCTTACCAAGTCAACTTCACCGCCCAAAGACGCGGCCAGCCGATCACGCCTGATTTTGCCCATGCAGAGCAGAGCAAGCCCAAAAGCCGAGGCGTACAAACCGCTACCGTGGTGGGCCCTGCCGGATCAGAAGTCCATACCGACGAGCAAGGCCGGATCAAGGTGCAGCTACACTGGCAGCGTGCCGCAGAACATTCCGAGTTTGGCGCAAACCTCGACGATAAGTCTTCATGCTGGATACGCGTCGCCTACCCATCTGCGGGCGCAGGCTTTGGGCATCAGTTTATCCCGCGCATCGGCCAGGAAGTTTTGGTGGATTTCATCGAAGGCGATATCGACCGCCCCATCGTTACTGGAGTGGTCTATAACGGCAGCCACCCTGTGCCCTCGTTTAGTGGTGCAGGCGCGTTGCCTGCCAATAAAACGCTATCGGGCATCAAAACCAAAGAGCATGAAGGCGGCCAATACGGCGAGCTGCTGTTTGACGATACAAAAGGCGAAGTTCGTACTAAATTATCGAGCGAGCATGGAAAAACCCAACTTAACCTTGGCTATCTGATCCACCCGCGCACTGACGGAAAAGGCGAAGCTCGTGGTGAAGGCTTTGAATTACGCACCGACAAGCAAGGCGCAATCTGCGCCAACGGCTTACTCATCAGTACCGAAGCCAAAAGCGGAGCCAGCGGCAAGCAGCTCGAACACAGCCCAGCCCAAAGCCAGCTGGAGTCCGCCCTTGCTCTTGCCCAAAGTCTAGGCGAAACGGCAACCAACCAACTCGCCGACACGATAGAAACTGGCGATGGCGATAAAACCGTTAAGCCAGACAATAGCGCAGGCGACAAAGCCACCACCGGCCATCTGCACCACCATGTGCACGCCAGCAAAAGTCTTGAAGCGGGCAGCAATACGGATAAAGACGGCAAGAGCAAATCCAAAGATCAAGCAGGCCAGCAAAAAATCATCCTGCTGCACGGGGAAGACGGCATCGCCATCACCAGCCCGCAAAGCCAAACCATCGCCGCAGGCACCAACTTAGATCTAGTCGCCCAAAGAGACAGCAACCAAACCTCCGGCCGCCGTTGGATTCACAACGTCGGCCAACATATCAGCCTGTTTGTGGCTGGGGTAAAAGATAAAGTCGCACTGAAACTGATCGCTGCCAAAGGTAAAATCCAGCTGCAAGCGCAGAGCGACGATATTGAAATTACAGGTGATAAAAGCATCAAAATCACTGCTTGCAAAGAAAGCATCACCGTAACGGCTAAAGATGAAATTTTGATGACGGCGGGTGGCGGCTATATCCGCTTAAAAGGCGGCAATATCGAGATTCATTGTCCGGGAACGGTAAGCATTAAAGGGGCGAGCCATGAGTTGAGCGGGCCTGCAAGCATGAATTTAACCATGCCACCATTCCCTAATAGTGTATGTATTGAGTGCTTGTTGCGCGCAAGAGCAAGCGGTTCGCCTTTTGCTATGAAATAAGAGAGATTCAAATGACTGATCTATTTATTAAAATGAAGGAGCTGCTGGTTCATTCTAGCGGCAATTATTATTTGTTAGTGGATCAAAGTGCATTTCCTTATCTTACAAAGATTAAAAAGAAAATGGCAACGCTGCATATTATTAATATATTAGATACAAATGCTAATCAGCCTATGGATGCGGCGAGTCCGGTTTTGATTCAGCTCGATTTAAATGGTTTAAATGAAGAGATTATTCAATGGTTTTGCACCCAAGGCGCTTATGCCAATGGGCTGCATGTTCTGAAATCTTCGCTACCTTTAAAACAATTAGCAGAAAAGCTGGCAGAGCGTTCAGATGCATTGCTGCCAGACAATATGACCGTATTATTGCGCTATTTCGACACCCGTATTTTTGCCTCTTTGCTGACGATACTCGCTAAAGAGCAAATTAAATTATTAAGCAATGATATTCAATCATGGTGGTATGTAAATCGGTCTGCTGAGCTGATTGTTGCTTGCTTAGATAATGAAGGGCGATCAGATCCCGAAACTAAGCCACAGATTGTTTTTAGTGCAGAGCAAGAGGCTGGTCTGCTGGATGCGGCCAATGGCGATATGATTTTAAGCCAGTTGCAGCAGAACCCGCCTGAAATCATGTACTCAATGCGGCCAGATCAGCAGTATGAAGTGGTTATTCACTTAATGAGGATGGCGGTTAAAAATGGTATTCAGCAAATTCCTGAATGGCTTGCTTTTTGCGTTTTTGGTTTTGCTACGAAGGGGGCGATTTACCAGCAAGCGCCTTGGACCGAGTTAATCGATCAGCTTAAAGCGGGCAAGATTTCATTTGCTGAAGCTTTGGAATTAAGTAATGAAGATTAAAATTGATAGATAGCAATGCGGATATGTATTGTTTATTAGATAAAAGGATGGCCCTTTGAAGTATTTTATATTGATTTTAGTCGCTCTAATGCTGCAAGCGTGCAAGCCACAGAAATTGCATGATCCTAATAAACTGACGCCTGTGGCATCGGGCGTGGAGCAGCGTACTGAAATAAAAGGCTTGGGGGTTCATGGATATAACTATACCGATGGTTATATTGATCATTTCTCCGTAAATGGCTCTGGTGGGATGAATTTAGAGGTCAGTGATGCCTCTTCTTCTGGAGATGGCACAGTATGTTGTGGATCTGTTTATCCAGTATTGATACCTTATAAAATGACGGTGCAGTGGACAAAAAGTAGTAGTTCAAATTATTGGTGTCAGCAGGAAGCAATACTGGCCGGCCCCATTCCAGCTAATCCTAATTATTTAAATGTCCATTTCTATCAGGATGGGCATATTGAAATTAGTGTGAGTGAAGGAACTGAAAATCGTTTCCCCAACATGGATCGCTTTAATCGCATTGATAGGCATAAAGAAGGTAATGTAAATAACGACGAGAAAATGTCGAGGTGTCAAAATGGCCGGCCTTAGTATGAAACTTCAGGGGGAGCTATTGCAATGTGGGGCTTCATTGGCCGATGCAAAGCTAGCAACCGCCACCTCTACAGAATGCCCTGTTAGTCAAGTAAAGCAGGCGACTGTTTCGGCAAAAGCGGCGGCTTCCCAAGCCCTGCCCACTCAAGGAAGCTGCAAGCAAACGTTGACGCTAAGTTTCTTTTTTGATGGCACGGGCAATAATATGGATGCCGATATCGGGATGCGATCACATAGCAATGTGGCCCGTTTATTTCGTGCCCATCAGCGTGATAATGAATCCATTAATTTGTTTAGGATCTACATTCCCGGCATCGGTACCTATTTCAAAGAAATCGGTGACCGAGGTGGCTCGGTTTGGGGGAATGGCTTTGGATCGATGGGCAAGGAGCGTTTAGCTTGGGCGCTCAAGCAATTTATGCTGCGTTTAAAAGCGGCCGAGCAAATGGCAGCAAATCCGAGTAATAAAATTCTTGGTATTAAGATTGCGGTGTTTGGTTTTTCACGCGGGGCTGCTTTAGCAAGGGCTTTTTGCCGTGAATTATTTAAGCTGTGCCGCCCCGCTGCGGGGGGTGGGTTTCAATTAAAGCAGGGCGCTTATCCGATTGAAGTTAGCTTCTTGGGCTTGTTTGATACGGTGGCGTCGGTGGGGCTGCCTTTGGCCACAAATAATGTGGTGACGCGTAATATTAATGCGCTTTCTGATGTAATTAATCGAAGTTTAAAGTGGACTTCACCTGCCGCGTTTATTGGCTCAGCTTTAAAAACGCCCGAATTAAAACGCTTGGCCTTTGGTGAAGGGGGAGTCGATCCTTCTGCGGGGGTATTTGATGGCCATGGCTCTTGGGCAACCGATTTAGCTATTCCTCCCATGGTTAAGCAGGGCCTGCACTTGGTTGCGGCGCATGAAGTACGGAATTCTTTTCCTGTGGATAGTGTTTTGCATGATTTGACTTACCCCTCAGGAATGCGGGAAATGATTTATCCGGGGGCGCATTCTGATATTGGCGGGGGGTATGCGCCGGGTGAGGGAGCGCGTAGCCCCAATGAGGGTGAATTACTGAGCCTGATCCCGCTTAAGGTGATGTACGACTCGGCAGTAAAAGCGGGGGTTCCTCTGTTATCAATGACATCCGCACGTCGGATAGATGAACTTCAAGATTTTGCTATTGACTCTAAAGGTGCAGCAGACTTTGCTCGCTTACAAGCTGATTTCAAACATTATATGAACGTTGTTGGTTGGGGGGCGGGGCATATTGGGCAATGTATGCTGGCCCAGATGCGGTGCTACTTTAAATGGCGTTTTTATGCGATTTCTCGCGGGCAGCAGGGCAAGCCGACCGCTGAGCAAGAAACCTTGCAGAAGAATACTCAGCAACAGGCGGCAGAAAAGCAAAAACGTGACCCGCTCATGAAAGAAAAGAAAGAAGCGCTCTGGCGGGCAAGGCAGCAGCTTAATGCGGATGAGTTAGCTTTGCAGCGAGCACGTCATGCCAGCCTTGTTTCTGGTGCGCCGCTGAATTCTCGTTATGAGGCTAAGGCAAACCAATCGCGCGATCATTACGCCAAAAAAGAGGATGAATATCTGCGTGAAGTGGCGATTAATGACACGGCGGCCAATGATGCGGCGCTGGCTAAAGCCATTCAAAAATACGATGCTCAGCTATTGAGTGACGCCAAACAAATTTTGGCTTGGCATAAGGCCAGCCCCAAAGAGCCAATCAGGGTGCATTACCGTGCTTTGATGGAAGCCTATTCGGATGAATTTATTCATAAAAAAGGCTTGCGCGATGAGGTGATTATTCGATTTTTTGATCGCTATGTGCATGACTCGCTCTCTGCATTTGCTACCGATGACACCCGCACTTCAGACCCCAGAGCTGTTTATATTGGCGATGATGAAATCTTTACACACGCGGCATTATCGCCTGAGGGGCAGCTTAAGAAAGCACAGAAAAAAGTCAAACAAAAACAAGATGAGGTAAACATCTCGGCAGGGAACCAAAGGGGCGGTGGATTTAGCCAATCCCATACTCAAAAGCTTAAAGAATTAGAGGCAGCAAGGCAGAATTTAGCAAAGGCAGAAAAAGGGCTTTGATTTAAGCGGGGCTTGCCGTGCCGCAGCACCGCAAGCCTCTATGGTTTTAATCGCGTTTAATATCTAGTAATTCATTGAGCTGGCCTAGCGTTGCATCGTCTTTGATCACTGAGCCCAGCCATTCTTCCAGACTCATTTCTGCCCATTTAGCGGCGCGTTCGGCAAGGAGGGCTACGGGGCTGTGGGGCTCGTGCTGGCGGAAGTAGTGGGCTACTTCTACCAATTGGCGCACGGCGTCTGTGCGGCTTTGTAGCGGGCCTTGCCGGGCTGGGGCGGCGGATGTGCTGTGGGATGTGGCGGCATATTGGGGCGCTGGGGCTGCATGGCTGCTCATGGGGCTTTCCGGGCTGTGGGCGGGGGCGTGGTGTGTGCTTGGTTCTCCCCATTGCAAGCGCAGGCGGTTGACAACTTCGAGGCAAGCATTGAGTGCGTTGCGTAGCTCGGCAAAGTTGGGCGCGGCAAAGCCAAAGCGGGCATCAATGCGGCTATCAAGAGCCTGATAAGCCTGCTGGGTGTGTTCCAGCTGTGTATGTAGCTGCTTAAACCAGCTGGCGCCGCTGGCATTTACGCTTTTATCAAAGACGTCCCCGGCCAACTTGCCCTCGGCCAGTGCCGCTTCTTTGGACTGGCTGTCTTTTAATCCCATGTTTTCTACTTCGCGGGATTCCTGCCATTGTTGCCAGTTATAGCCGCCGTGCAGCGGATCGGTCAGCGGTACTTCGCGTAGTGCAATGCCCATTTGATTGTTAAACCATTCCAGCTTGCCCACGCGCTCGTCTAAGTCGTTGACGTCGTACTCGGGGTAGCCGGTTTCCCAGTAATGCTCAAGTAGCCCGTCCAGTACCTGTAAAGCCAGCTGAGCGCCCGCAAAGCCGCGCGTTTTGACCAAGGCTTCGCCGTACCATGCGGCCAGTTGTAAATCTTTACTTTGTTGGCTGAGGGCTTGCTTGCAAAGCTGGATAACTTTGCTCCAGTCGGCGCTTTTTAATTGCTGGCCCCAATCGCCTTGAGAAAGGCTGGGATCATCCGCCCGGCGTGCTTCACGGATTTGATCGAAGAGGGTCGAATAGCCTAGATCTTCGCCTGCGGGTTGATCCGGGCTAATGGGGGCCAGTAATGTGGCCAGTTTTTCTTGGGTCGTCATGGCGTTTAAAGGGCTCTTGGTGATAATAAATGAGTCTGTCAATATGGTGTTTTAATTACTTGAACTTGTCGTGAAACGAATGCTTTAAAAAGTAACAAGGTTAACAATTGCTTTCATTATTACTCAGTATTGCCTGATAATGTCAGCTTAATGCAGGCCGCTAAGCTATTTATTGGTGCAGGATCTGCTGGTTCTACTTATTCACTCCAGAAAGACAGTGTCCGCATGCTAGATTCATTATTGCCTTATTACGAGCGCGAGCTCAGTTTACTCCGCGAATTGTCGGGTGAGTTTGCTCGCCGCTACCCCAAAATTGCCGGTCGTCTGCAATTGGAAGGGGATCAGTGCGAGGATCCGCATACCGAGCGTCTGATCGAATCATTTGCTTTTCTGGCGTCACGTATCCATAAAAAGCTCGATGACGAATACCCGGAAATCGCATCTAGTTTTCTGGACGTGCTTTATCCGCATTATTTGCGGCCGATTCCATCGTCCAGCATCGTGCAGTTTGAGTGTGATCCGCTGCGCCCCGAAATTGCCAAACGCTATGTGATTGAGCGCGGCCAGCCGGTGCATGCGCCCGCTATTCAGGGGGTGACGTGCAAATTCAGAACCTGCTACCCGGTTGATCTTTACCCGCTGTCTTTATCGGATGCCAAGCTGGAGCTCAGCAGTAGCTCGCCCAACTTACGACGTATCGCACCGGATGCCGCGGCGGTATTAACGCTGGAATTCAATACCCACGGCAATTTGCCGATCAGCGGGATTAATTTGCAGTCACTGCGTTTATTTCTGGATGGCGAGCCCGCTTTAATGCATCTGGTGTATGAGCTTTTGCTATCGGGCACAACGCGTTTGCGCGTGGGCGATGGAAGCGATGATCCTGCGTGCACCCGATCATTGCCTGCTGCTGCGATTGCGCCGGTGGGCTTTGGCCGGGATGAGGGCGTACTGGAATACGATGAGCGCTCTTTTCTGGGCTATCGCTTGCTCACTGAGTATTTTAGCTGCCCGGATAAATTTCTATTTGTTGATATTCAGCAGTTGGGCGATGTGGCGCTTAAAATTCAGGGTAGTAAGCTGGTGATTCAGTGCCTGATTCAACGCTGGCCAGATACCGAGCGCCATGCGCGCTTGCTGCATCATTTGCAGGCTTCGCACTTTAAGCTGGGCTGCACGCCGATTGTTAATCTGTTTGTGCAGGCGGGCGAGCCGATTCGGGTGACCCATCAAAAAGCCAGTTACCCCGTGGTGGCCGATGCGCGCAAGCAACATGCTTTTGAAGTGATGCAGCTCAGGCGTGTAGTAAGGGTAGAAAAAACCGGCAGCCAGGAAAGTAGCGAAGAAGTCTTGCCGTTTTATGCCATCCGGCATGGCGTAAATAAAGATGGGCCAAAGTTTTACTGGCATGCCAGCCGTGAAGCATCGCCCCGTCAGGATGATAAGGGCACAGATTTAGAGCTGCATCTGGTTGATCTTGATTTTAATGCCGTGCGGCCGGGGGCCGAGGTGTTGAGCTTAGAGTTACTTTGCAGCAATCGTGATTTACCCGAGTTGATTCCTTTTGGGGGGAGCCAGTCCGGCCAGCATATCGATTTCAGCTTGCCGGGGCATTCGGTGGTTAAACGTGTGAAGCTATTGCGTAAACCGAGCAACAGCTTACGCCCGCCGCAAAAACGTGGTCTGCAATGGCGTCTGGTTTCGCACCTGTCGCTTAATTATTTATCTTTGATCGAGTCTGGCCGCTCTGCCTTGCAAGAAATGCTGGTGCTCTATAACCAAACCGATTCGCCGGTGAATACAAGGCAGATTCAGGGGATTAGCGCCATTAGCAGCGCACCCGCCGTTACCCGTGTATTGGGGCGTGATTTTGCGGGCTTTGTACGCGGCACCGAAATCACCCTGACGTTGGATGAGGAATACTATGTGGGCGGCAGTATTTATCTGTTTGCCAGCGTGTTAGAGCGTTTTTTCGCGCTTTATTGCTCGCCCAATAGCTTTACTCGTTTGCGGGTTAAAACCAAGCATGAAGAGCTGGCTGCATGGCCAGCCCGGGCGGGTGAAGCTTTGGTGATTTAGTCCTCTGCCTCGCTGAACTACGGTGCTTCTTTGCATCGTGCTGTGGCGAGGTGGATGTTGTCTGCTCAGCGGTTTGCGGCTCTTCTTGCTTGCGCCGCGCTGGATAAAACAAATAATAAGGAATTAGCTGCATGGCCAGCTCTAAACTGCCTCGTCACTTAGATGAGGAGCTGTTAGCCAACCCTACAGGCTACGGTTTTTTTCAGGCCGTCAGGCTGTTGGGTCTTGCGGCCAGAAAGCGGGGCGATCGACGTGGTCCTTTGCCTGCCGGTTTGCGATTTCGCACATTAGCTAATTTAGCTTTCCCTGCCAGTGAAATGACGCGTTATACCGCCGTGCAAACCGAAGATGGTGAGCTACATGAGCTGGAAGTCGCTTTTATGGGGCTGACGGGGCCAAGTGGTGTTTTGCCCACTAGCTATACCGAGCTACTGATCGAGCGCCGCCAGCAGTTTCGCGATCCCACTCTGCATGCTTTTTTAGATATTTTTAGCCATCGCTCGATTGCCTTGTTTTATGGCGCGTGGAAAAAATATCGCTTCTGGCTGCAAGTGGAAGGGGGCGAGCAAGATGGCTTTAGCCGCAATCTGCTTGATTTGGGCGGAATGGGGCTAAGCGCACTGCGGGCACAAATGGGGCAGGGCGCGCTGCAGAATGAAAACCTGTTTATTTATTATGCAGGGCTATTAAGCCAGAAGCCGATGTCTAGCCAGGCCTTGGTGACGCTGATTGAGGGCTTTTTTGGCTTTAGGGCCGAGCTGGTGCAGTTTACCGGCCAGTGGATGAACTTACCGGAAGAAGAACAGAGCCAGCTGGGTGGTGCTTCTTGCGAGCTAGGCGTTTCCGCTTTTGCGGGTGATCGGGTGTGGGATAGGCAGACTAAGCTTAATTTGCGCTTGGGGCCGCTACGCTGGTCACAGTTTTCTGCTTTGCAGCCCAATGCGGCCGCTGCCCATTCGCTTAGAGAGCTGCTTAAGTTTGCACTGGGGCATAGCTTGGCGTGTGATGTGACTTTGATTCTGGATCAGCGTGATATCCCCGATGCAGAACTTACTGAAGAGCCTGTGGTTCAGCTAGGAGGGAGCTGCTGGCTGGGTAAGCTGGATCATGATCCGAGTGATATGACATTTTGTTTATTGCACTAGAAAACAAAACGGCCCGGATAATGATCCGGGCCGTTTTTTTAATTTAGGGCGGGTGCTGCTTGTTGCCTAGATTTGGGTGCGCTATGCGCCTTATTTCCTAGCTCGCTCAGTAAGGCAATCACCATGAGTGCAGAGTGATAGCCCGCCTTGATGATGTATTGATCAAAATCGACTGGTGAATCGTTGTTTGCATTGTCTGATAGCGATCTGATTACCACAAAAGGCAGATCGTGCTGATGGCAAACTTGGGCAATGGCTGCGGCTTCCATTTCGCAGGCGGCCATCGTTGGGAAGTTTTTGAGCATGGCGGCTGTGCGGGTGCTGTCGCAAATAAAGCTATCGCCAGTGCAAATCAGGCCATCGATGGCACGTACCTGACCCAAGCTGGCTACGGCGCGGTGTGCGGCGGCCACGAGGCTCGCATCGGGCGTAAAAGCAGCAGGTTGCTGGGCCATCTGGCCAATTTCATAGCCAAACGCGGTGACATCTACATCGTGATGGCGTACTTCGGATGAAATCACAATATCGCCAATCGATAGATGATCAACAAAACCGCCTGCGGAACCAGTGTTGATAATGGCTTCGGGCTGATATTTAGCGATTAAAAGCGTGGTGGCGATGCTGGCCGCGACTTTGCCAATGCCAGAGCGGGTAACGATCACTTGGTGATCGGCCAAAGTGCCGCTGTAAAAATCGATACCGGCGACGGTTTCCTTGCTGCTGTTTTCCATAGTGGCAATCAGGTGGGCCACTTCAGGCTCCATCGCTCCGATAATTCCGATTTTCATTTTTGTCCTAGCTTACAAAGTGTACAGGGTAAGGTGGCGGATAATGCCTTAGCTGAGGGGCTATGCCAAATGAAATAATCACTTTTTGGGGGTTAATAAGAAATACTTCTAAATGAAGGTGTTGATGTATAAATTTAGCAGTCACTTTCTTGTCATCTAAGCGTTTTAGTCTGAGTGATTTAAGGATCGTCAACGCTATGGCTCAGCCCTTTTTAAAAATAGTCGTCGTTTTTTGTGCCTCATGGCTGGTGAACACCGCTTTCGCCGCACCCCAACTGGTTGCGCATCGGGGCGGTACGGCAGACGCACCTGAAAATACCCTGCTGGCCTTGCAGAGCGCTCTGGAAAACGGCGCGGATATGCTGTGGATTACGGTGCAAATTTCAAGCGATGGCGTGCCCGTGCTCTATCGCCCTGCTGATGCATCTGCGCTGACCGATGGACGTGGCCCGCTGAATGCTTTGAGTGCGGCTCAGTTGGCGGGTTTAAATGCAGGCTATGCCTTTAGCCAGAGTGACGCCGCAGGTCATAAAATATTTCCCTATCGCCAGCAGCCCTTGCGTATTCCTACGCTTAAAGAGGCATTGCACGCCATTCCAAAATCAGTGCCTATCTTGCTGGATATGAAGCAGCTGCCCGCTGCGCCCCTAGTGGCTAGCGTGGCGAAAGTATTGGATGAAGAAAAAGCATGGCAGCGAGTGCGCATTTACTCGACTGAGAAAGAAGTTTTAACCCTGCTCGCCCATTACCCTGAAGCAAGGGTGTTTGAATCCAGAGATGCAACGCGGCAGCGCTTAAGTGGCGTGGCATTAAGCGGTAGCTGTGATACCCCGCCAGTGGCAGGCGCATGGGTAGGGATGGAATTAGAGCGAACGGTGACGGTAGTAGAGAAATTTACCCTAGGCGAGGGGCGCTCAGAAGTGAAGGCGCGCTGGTGGACGCCCGCAGCGGTGAGCTGCTTTAAAACCAATCCTGATGTGAAAATTGTTGTCTTTGGTGTGGATACACCGGCCGCCTATCAGGCAGCAGAAAAACTAGGTGTCGATCATGTGATGAGCGATTCGCCGATCAAAATGAAGGCGATTCGCTTAGGTGCTAAGCCTTAATGGTGTTGCCAGCTCAGGCTTAAGGCTTGAGCTGGCCTTAGAGAGATTATCCCAGACGCTGGCGAATAAACTGCCCGATGGCCAGGATTTCTGGCATGCAAACTGAATGCTGCATTGGCCATGTTTGCCAGCTAATGGTGAAACCTAGCTCGCTTAACGTGTCTTTTGCGGCTTCGCCAAGGGAAAGGCCAACAACAGGGTCGGCGCTGCCGTGTGCGGCAAAGATGGGGGTGTCTTGGTTGGCGAGGCCAACTTGAATCAGCTCAGGCGCAGGCAGGTAAGTCGATAGCGCCACAATCCCCGCTAGTTTTTCTGGGTGCAGCGTGCCTGCCGTATAGGCAATCGCGCCGCCTTGTGAAAAGCCAGCCAAAATAATGCGATCACTTGGCACACCGCGCTGGTTTTCACGCGCAATCAGGGCGCGGATCATTTCTACCGAAGCCTTTACACCGGCCACATCGGCCTGACGGCTAATTTGATCAAAATGCAAAATATCGTACCAAGCCCGCATCACATAGCCGTTATTGCAACTGATCGGCATATGCGGCGCATGTGGGAATATAAAACGCACCGCTAGCTGTGCCGGTAGCTGCAAATCAGGAACAATGCCCGCAAAATCATTGCCGTCCGCGCCAAGGCCATGCAGCCAGATTACGCTGGCAGTGGGCTGATCGGCCGTTTCAATTTCTACGCATTGTAGTAATTCAGCATTACTCATGATTTGTTCCTTTTTGTTATCTTGCAGGTGCTCGGAGTGCCTGTGTGGCACTCGGCTGCGTTTTTAATATTTGGATGGCTGTTTATTGGGCTTTAATGGCAGATTTAGGTCTGAAACTCGCAACGATGGCGGCGTGGGTTTCGATATAGGGGCCGTCTAATAGCTGAATGCAGTAGGGTACGGCGGCAAAGATGCCGTTGACTAAGACTTTGCCGTTTTCATCTTTTACGCCTTCCAGCGTTTCTTTGATCGATTTAGGCTGGCCAGGCAGATTTAAAATCAAACACTGCTTACGAATCACACCGACCTGACGGCTAAGAATTGCCGTGGGCACATAATGCAGGCTGATCTGGCGCATTTGCTCGCCAAAGCCAGGCATCACGCGATCTGCAATGGCTAGTGTGGCATCCGGTGTAACATCGCGCAGCGCAGGGCCGGTGCCGCCTGTGGTCAGAATAAGGTGACAGCCTTCTGTATCAACTAAGTCTTTTAGCGTGGTCTCGATCAGATCTTGCTCGTCTGCAATCAGGCGGCTAATGGTGTGATGCGGGCTGCTTAGCGCGTGCCCTAGCCATTCTTCTAAGGCTGGAATACCTAAGTCTTGATACACGCCGCTTGAGGCGCGATCAGAAATAGAAACAAGGCCGATTTTTAGCGTATTCATTGCTGGGCAAGTCCTGAAATGACAATACGCTCGCCTGCTTTGAGGGTAAGCGAGTGGTAATTAGTAATGATGTGCTCGGCGCGGCTGAGCGCTTGTGCAGAATGCGATGTAGTAAGCGCAATCACGGCAATGCCTGCCGCTTGAGCCGATTGCACGCCGCTGAGCGCGTCTTCAAATGCCACGCATTGCTGCGGATCTAAGCCAAACAGCGCCGCGCCTTTTAAAAAAGCTTCGGGATGCGGCTTGCCTTGGCTCACATCGTCTGCCGAAATCAGCCTTGTTGGCGCAGGCAGGCCCGCATAAGCTAATTTAGCTAAGGCGATGTCGCGTGGAGCAGAGGTGACAACGCCCCATTGATCGGGGCGCAACTGAGCGAGGAAATCGGCAGCACCTTCAATGGCCACCGTGCCGTCTAATGTACGGGCTTCTTCTTGTAGTAATACGGCCACTTCGACGGTGGCATCAAGGTGCGGGGCAACAAGGGCAATGGTTTCTATGCCGCGCCGCCCATGCACATGTTGCATTACAAAATCCGGATCTAAATGTTGGCGAACAGCCCATCGTCGCCACAGCCCTTCAATGCAGGGAGTTGAATCAACTAAGGTGCCGTCCATATCGAACAGCAGTGCAGTGCATTCGATTTGCCAAGTCATTTATTCTTCGTCTTCTTCTTCAGGGGCAGATACTTCAAGGCCGGGTAAGGCTGGCTCTGGAATATATTGCTTAATGAGCTTAAATAATTCGCGGAACGCTTTGGCTGGCTTTTGCAGCTCGCGCTCTTTTAAAGCATTACGAACCAGCTGGCGCAATTGCTGAATTTCTACCGTTGGATGATCGGTGACAAAATTTTCAACGACTTTAGGGTCGGTCAGCATGCTTTCACGTAAACGCTCTAAGCGATGCAACCAAGCGCTGTGCTTGTCAGAAAGGCCTGCTAATTTAGCCAGTAGCTCGTTAATTGGCTCTGGATCGACATCGCGCATTAGCTTACCGATAAATTGCTTTTGTCTTGCCGTCGCGCCATTTGCGGTGATTTTTTTCGCTGCAATAATGGCGTCATAAAGCCGTTCTGGTAGCTTGAGCGTGGCCAGTTGTTTTTTATCCAGCGGGATCAGTTTTTCGCCGAGTTTTTGCAGGGCGGTCATTTCTGACTTCATTTCTGTTTTGCTGACGTACTCGATGTCGTCGTCAGGAAGGTCGTGTTTTGGTCTTGCCATGATAGGGCTACTTGCTTGCAAAACCGGTATGATACCAAAGACTGCCTCTTTTTCTGTCATAGAGTGCATAGAAAAAAGAACAGAGACTAAAGCTTTGAGTATAAATGTCATGTCAAAGTGGGCGCTTAGCCTACTCAGAATATTTATTTCGACGCCCCTCGCTTCGTCGAATGCCTTATAAATAACGAACCGCTAAACAGGAAATCAACGTGTCCGAATTTAGTTTTGCTCAGCAAGAATTATGTGATTTAGCCACTATGGTGCTTGAACAAGCCGCCAGCCAAGGTGCCAGCGCTTGTGATGTCGATGTGTCCGAAGGCTACGGGCAAAGCGTTTCGGTGCGTTTGGGTGAAGTGGAAACCATCGAATACAACCGCGATAAAGGCGTGGGCGTGACTGTTTATCTGGGTCAGCAAAAAGGCCACGCCAGTAGTAGTGATTTTTCACCTGATGCAATTAAAGAAACGGTAAAGGCCGCGCTGGCCATTGCTCGCTTTACCGCAGCAGATTCTTTTGCGGGCTTGCCAGATGCCGATCGACTAGCGACTTCTTTTCCTGATTTTGATTTGTACCACCCATGGGATTTATCAGTGGAGGGCGCTATTGCCCTAGCGACTGAATGTGAAGATGCCGCTCGTGGCGTGGATGAGCGTATTAGTAACTCGGAAGGAGCATCCGTTTCAACGGGAGCAAGCCGCTTTGTGTATGCGAATTCCTTGGGCTTTATGGGTACGGAATGCAGCTCACGCTATAGCCTGTCGGCTGCGGTGATTGCCGAAGATGAATCCGGCATGCAGCGGGATTACTGGTATAGCTCGGCCAGATCGCACTTAGATTTGGATTCGGCTGCTGCAGTGGGCCAGCGAGCAGGCGAGCGATCCTTACGCCGCCTTGGCGCGCGACGCGTTAAAACAGGTGAGTATCCGGTGCTATTTGAAGCGCCAGTAGCCTCTGGCTTGATCGGCACCTTTGTGCAGGCCGTTAGCGGCAGTAGCCTTTATCGTAAATCAAGCTTTTTGCCAGATAGCCTAGGGCAAACCATTTTTGCGCCTTGTGTCAGCATTAAAGAAGATCCTTTCCTTAAAAAAGGCATGAGCAGCGGTGCATTTGATGCCGAAGGCGTAGCCACCGTGGCGCGTGATGTGGTCAGCCAAGGCGTGTTGAATGGTTATTTTTTATCTAGCTATTCCGCACGCAAATTAAGCATGAGCACCACCGGCAATGCAGGCGGCTCGCACAATCTGATCGTTGCCGCTACGCATACTTTTGCGCAATTGCTGGCGGAGTTGGGCACAGGTTTATTTGTGACCGAATTGCTTGGTCATGGCACTAATATGGTCACAGGCGATTACTCCCGTGGTGCGGCAGGCTTTTGGGTAGAAAACGGCGTGATTCAATACGCGGTAGAAGAAATTACCATTGCCGGTAATTTGCGTGACATCTTTAAAAATATCGTCGGCATTGGCGACGACAGCCAGCCTTGGTCTAGCCGCAAGGTGGGGTCGATTTTAGTGAACAAGATGACGGTTGCTGGCGAGTAAGTTTGGCTCATAGTAATGACCCGAAATAAGCTGCTTGTCATATCGGGAATCCAGTAGATTCACTGGATTCCCGACAGAAACGCTCGGGAATGACAATTCTACTGAGTGTTCTAAGTTGGCGGAAGAGGAATGAGCGAAGCTTAATCTTATCTCCCGCCATTTTTTTGTCTGCTGAGTCTAAAACCCCACGCCCTAAAAGGATCTAATGAGCGCTATTTACGGAAAGCCTGCCTATTGGGACCAAGCCACTGCCGAGCTAGCCGCCGTCGATCCTGTGATGGCTAGTTTAATTGCCAGCTATCCCAATATCAGCCTAGAAGGGCGTGGCGAAGTGTTTCATACGCTAGCCCGCGCCATAGTCGGTCAGCAAATCTCTGTAAAAGCTGCTGATTCGGTATGGGCTCGCTTTGCTGCGCATCTGCAAAAAATCGAAGCCCAGCGCGTATTAGAAAGCAGCGTAGAAGAATTACGCGCCTGCGGCTTATCGGCCCGCAAAGTGGAATACCTCTACGATTTGGCCAAACACCAGCAAGCCGGTCTCTTAGACGTCGCGCTTTGGCATGATCTGGATGACGAAGCGGTGATTGGCAAATTGGTGGATATTCGCGGCATAGGCCGCTGGACCTCCGAGATGTTTTTAATCTTCTACCTGCTCCGCCCTAATGTGCTGCCGCTGGATGATATCGGCTTACTCAAAGCCATTGCACTGCTCTACCACGATGGAGAGTGCCTACCACGAGACAATATTCGTGACTTGGCGCAAAAGTGGCAGCCTTGGTGCACCGTCGCCACATGGTATCTATGGCGAAGTTTGGATCCGGTGCCGGTGGAGTACTAATGATGACGGTGGGGAGTAAGGTCAAAAAGGTCTGTAGACACAGAGATCGGTGAGGACACAGAGCACACAGAGAAAAAAAGCTGAGGAATCATAAGCGGGTAGGGTGGGCAAAAGGGTTAGCTTGCCCGCGCGGCAAATGTGATGGCCATGTGGGTATGTAGGTCGCGTGGGCACAAAAACGTGCCCGCCCTGCTTTGTGACGCTCTGGGAAAAATAGGGTTTTCTCAGTGTTCTGCTTTTAAACTCTGCGTTCTCTGTGTCTACAGATCTTTCTGCCTTTATCAAAAAGCCTCACTCAAACGGCAAATCCAGCGATAGCGAGATGAGGTTTGATTCGATCAGCTCATCCAGTAAGAAAGTAAAATCTGCCGCTGCGCCAGAAGTAGGGGCGAAGTCGAAGATGTTTGCGCCGCTGCCCACCGCCGCCGAGAGCGCCTCTTGCTCCCTGATCCGCGTTTTAAGCACTTCGCCCGGAAAATGCTTGGTGAGCTGGCCTGCTACCGTTTCAGCGGTGATTTGCCCTGGCGTATAGCGGTTAATCAGAAAACGCCTTGGTTTTCTGGCTTGAAACTTCTCCAGCCCTTTCAGGGTTTGCGCCAGTTGTAATGCACCGTTCAGGGCCAGGTATTCAGCGGCCACGGGGGCTAGGATGATGTCGGCGGCAAACATGGCCGAAAATGACAACACGCCCAACGTGGGAGTGCAGTCGATAATAATCGGCAGGCCAAAGCCAGAGAGCATTTCTGCGGTGAGTGCCAGCTTCAGCCGCCATACATGATCTTTGTGGCGTGTAAGCTGCGCGTCTACTTTTCCAAGCTCTAAATGCGAAGGCACAAAATTGATGCCATCATCTCTGCTAATAATAAGATCAGATAAAGAACTTGCGCCCTGAAAGAAGCGATAAATACTTTGGCTGCTTTTGGGTTTTATGCCGTAGAGCGAGGTGAGGTGGGCTTGCGGGTCTAAATCAATAAGCAGCGGCTCTACGCCATTTTTGGCGATGGCGGCGGCTAGGTTGGCGCTGACTGTGGTTTTGCCTACGCCACCTTTTTGATTAAAAACGACAATAACCGTCATAAATCTCACCGGGCTGATTGATTGAAGGACTGATTAGTCGACTAGGCGACTGTTGTGCTAAATGGTGCTATGCGATTCTAACTCGAATCTTTGTTTTAAAGCAGGGTGACAGGGTTACTTAAGTTTTTGCTAAGCTTTCTTCGTGCTGGAGTGCGCTGCTAAGGCGCGGCTGTTTTTACACGAGGGGCTGCTAAACTCATCAGGCGGCCATAGATTTCTCTTCATTTAAGCAAATTTAGGTGCGTTGCAGCATTTTTTTATGACATGGAACAAAGTTCGTGCGCGAGGTGTGAAAGTTGCCGACCTAAAAGCGGCGCTTTGTTCTACATTGACGGCCTTTGCGGGCATTACAGTCTGTTGCCATGCGCCGCCAGTCTTTTTCTTTATTGAATTTGTTTTTTTAGTAGCAAAGTTTGTTACGTGCTGAGGATGATCTATGCAAACCTTTTTTGTGGCTCCAACCCGACAAAATGTCGGACTTACTTCGGTTTCTTTGGGTGTGGTTCGTGCCCTGCAACATCAAGGCTTAAAAGTCGGTTTTGTAAAACCGGTATCCCAAGAGCAGCAGGGTATTGAGCGCTCCACGCATTTTGCCGCACAAATTTGCCAGATTGAATGCCCGCAATCCTTATCGATTGCGCAAGTGATTGCCCGCGTATCTGCCGGGCAGAATGATGAGTTATTGGAAGATATTGTTAGCCTTTGCATGGGCGCTGCCCACGATGTAGATGTATTGGTTGTGGAAGGGATGCACCTTGATCCAAGCAACTCTTTTACAGCAAGGCTAAATAATGAAGTAGCGCGTAGCTTACAAGCAGAAGTCATTTTGGTGGCTAATGCCCGCGCGCCAGGTGCCGTTGCAGAGTCCCGCCTTGCGGCAAGCCAGCTTAAAAATGAAGGCTGCAAAGTGGCCGGGGTGATTTTTAATAAAGCACCAGTTCAGTTTGATGCGGCATCCGTGCAGTATGAGTTGGATGGTATTGCGCTATGGGGCGTGATTAAATTTGAGCCCGCTTTGCTCGCCCCACGCACCTTGGATATTGCTCGCCATCTAAATGCTGAAATCCTGATCGAGGGCGATATCGCTAATCGCCGCGTATTAGAAACCGTGATTGCAGCGCGCTCGGTGCCCGAAGTGATTGAGCGCCTCAAAGCGGGTGCCTTGGTGATTAGCGCGGGCGACCGAGACGATGTGATGCTGGCAACGGCCTTAGCTGCAAGTAAGGGTGTGCAATTGGCTGGCTTGCTGCTGACGCATTCCAGCAAACCTGATGATCGGATTCTGGAGCTGGCCCGTCAGGCATTAACCAGTGGTATTCCGGTGCTGCGTACCGATAGCGATAGTTTTAATACCGCGATTCGGATCACCCAGCTACCCCCTGCTGTGGCCGAGGATGATAGCGAGCGCATGAATCTGGTGCTGGATGCAGTAGCCGAGCAAATTGATATGGCGATGTTGATGAATGCGGTGCACGTGCCGCCATCCACGCGAATGTCGCCACCAGCTTTCCGCTATCAGCTGATTCAAAAAGCGCGCTCTGTACGCAAAAC
This sequence comes from Iodobacter arcticus, assembly GCF_042664895.1. Lineage (NCBI taxonomy): Bacteria > Pseudomonadati > Pseudomonadota > Betaproteobacteria > Neisseriales > Chitinibacteraceae > Iodobacter > Iodobacter arcticus. Next base: position 44,587 of record NZ_JBHTBQ010000007.1, on the reverse strand, counting down.
CGTGGTCTTGCCTGAAGGTGAAGAGCCACGCACCATTCGTGCTGCCATTATTTGCGAAGAAAAAGGCATTGCCCACTGCGTATTGCTCGGTAAGCGCGCCACCATCGAAGCCATTGCTGCAGCTCAAGGTGTAGTACTGCCTGCAAGCTTGGAAATTCTTGATCCCGATGTAGTGCGCCATGAATATGTAGAGCCAATGGTTGAGCTGCGTAAGAGCAAAGGCTTGACCGCAGGGCAGGCTTTGCAGCAGCTTGAAGATACCGTGGTGCTGGGCACAATGATGCTGGCCGTAAATAAGGTTGATGGCTTGGTGTCGGGCGCCATTCACACTACCGCCAGCACCGTGCGCCCAGCCTTGCAGCTAATTAAAACAGCGCCGGGCTCGTCGATTGTGTCGTCGGTATTCTTTATGCTGATGCCAGAGCAAGTCTTGGTTTACGGCGATTGCGCGATCAACCCTAATCCAAATGCCGCACAACTGGCAGAAATCGCCAAGCAAAGCGCCGATAGCGCTCGAGCTTTTGGTGTGGATCCTAAGGTAGCGATGATTAGCTACAGTACCGGTATCTCAGGCGCTGGGGCGGATGTTGATAAGGTGCGTGAAGCCACTGCACTGGCGCATAGCCTTTATCCTGATCTGGTATTAGATGGCCCATTGCAGTATGACGCGGCATCGGTATCCGAAGTGGCAGCTCAAAAAGCGCCAAGCAGTGCGGTGGCGGGTAAAGCGACGGTGTTTGTGTTCCCGGATCTAAATACCGGCAATACCACTTACAAAGCCGTGCAACGTAGCGCCCACGTGGTGAGCGTTGGCCCGATGTTGCAGGGCTTGCGTAAACCGGTAAATGATCTGTCGCGCGGCGCTTTGGTCGACGATATTGTCTTTACCATCGCCTTGACCGCCATTCAGGCTCAGGATTTGGCTGCGTAATTGTACTTTTCTAAAAAAACCGAGCTTTTGCTCGGTTTTTTTTGGTCTAAATAGAGGGTGCTTGTTTCAATCTTATTGATTTTGTTGTTGGTGATGGTACGACTGCCCACGATAAAGGTTGAATTATCGTAGGGCGGGTGAAACCCGCCGAGCCTTACTGAAACACGAAAAATGGCGGGTTGCACCCGCCCTACGATGACTCAATGTTTGTTAGTTGTGCGGCAACGGCATGAGATATGGCTAAGTTGATAGGATTGGGTTTCATCCGCCCTACGAGAAACATTTCGCTTTGGTTGCTAGGTGGGCTACAGACCTATTTTTTGGATTTGTGTGAACTGCTTGCATAGGGTCAAGTCAGAGCCTTGAATTTCAATAAAAGAAGATAAACGTAATCTATTTAAAAGTAGAATAGAGCGACTAGAAAGATTTGTTCGTCTGGTACTTTCAATGAAAAAAAGCTGGAGACGCCCCAATGAGCCGTCGACGTATGCCTTATCTACCTGAATTTATTGCACCGACCCGTCATACCGATCCACGCGATGCCCTTGCCCAAGTGCGCTTGATTTATGAAAGCAGTGTGGCGCATTTGCGCGAGGCGATGCAGCGTTTTGTGACTGGGGAAACCTTACCCGGCCATGTTCGTGCCTATTATCCATTTGTAAGAATTCAAACCGATACCGTAGCTAGGCTCACTAATGAAAGTGCGCATTTAAGCTATGGCTTTGTGGCGGGGCCGGGCAGCTTTGAAACCACCTTAACCCGCCCTGATCTTTACGATAGATATTATCTTGAACAATTTACTCTGCTCTTACAAAGTCATCAGAACGAGCTGGAAATCGGCGTGAGCACCCAGCCCATGCCGGTGCATTTCTCTTTTGCCGAGCACGATCATATTGAAGGCACGCTCACGGCCGAGCGCCGCCAACTGATGCGCGATATGTTTGATTTGCCGGATTTATCCGCGATGGATGATGGCATTGCCAACGGCACTTACGAGCCTAAGCCGGGCGAGCCGGAGCCGCTGTCTTTGTTTACTGCAGCGCGGGTGGATTACTCCCTGCACCGCTTGCGTCATTACACGGGCACCGTGCCCGAGCATTTTCAGAATTTTGTGCTGTTCACCAATTACCAGTTCTATATCGATGAGTTTGTGCGCCTTGGCCATGAATGCATGGAAGACCCCTCAAGCGAATATATTGCCTTTGTAGAGCCGGGCAATGTCATTACCCGCCGTGTTGGCTTGAGTGCCGAGGTAATTGATGCGCTGGGTGCAGCGCCACCGCGCCTGCCACAAATGCCAGCCTATCATTTGATTCGGGCAGACAACACCGGTATTAGCATGGTAAATATCGGCGTTGGCCCCGCTAATGCCAAGACCATTACCGACCATATCGCCGTCTTGCGCCCCCATGCGTGGATTATGCTCGGCCATTGCGCGGGCCTGCGGAATTCGCAGCAAATGGGCGATTACGTACTGGCGCATGGCTATGTGCGCGAAGATCATGTGCTCGACGAAGATTTGCCACTCTGGGTGCCGGTGCCCGCTCTGGCAGAAATCCAGCTCGCTTTGGAAGCCGCCGTATCGCAAATCACCGAAATGAAAGGGGCCGAGCTCAAACGCATTATGCGCACCGGCACCGTGGCCAGCACCGATAACCGCAATTGGGAGCTGCTTCCCGATAATCGCCCGCAAAGACGCTTTAGCCAAAGTCGTGCCATTGCGCTGGATATGGAAAGCGCCACCATCGCTGCCAACGGCTTCAGATTCCGTGTGCCTTACGGTACTTTGCTTTGCGTGAGTGATAAACCGCTGCACGGCGAAATCAAACTCCCCGGCATGGCCAACCACTTCTACCGCGAGCGGGTCGATCAGCATTTACGGATTGGCATCAGAGCAATGGAGCTGCTGCGCGATCAAGGCGAAGGCCAGCTGCATAGTCGTAAGCTAAGAAGCTTTGCCGAAGTCGCATTCCAGTAAGCGTTCCGTAGGGCGCACTCAAAGCGAAGCGTAGTGCGCCATTGAGAGACAAAGCCGGTGCCAGATTCTCTCGGCACCGGCTTTGTATTATTTTTTACACCCCGAATTTTCACTTTCGAAGCCAGTTGTTTTAGTTGTTTTTTGTCATGTCCCAATCAGCCATTTTTTAATCATGTCATTCGTAGGGCGCTAGCCAAGCGTTTTTTGCTTGGCTTTATTACGCCGCAAGGTGGTTTGCACAGATACGGCGCAATGCGTCTGGATAAAGCCTCAGACTTATTGCGCCCTACGGTTTACTGCATTCAGCCTCTGCGCAGAAAAACGGCGCGCAAGAAAAACGACTTGCACAGCCTATAAAAATCGGCTGGTTTTCTCCGTGAAACTCCGTGTTCTCTGTGTCCTCCGTGGTTCAAGATTTGGGTTTTCGTCGCCTTGTAGGGCGGGTTAAGGCTTTATCAACCCGCGCTGACCAAGCCATGCCATAGTCTCGAACCACGTTTCGTATATGCAATAAAAAAGGGTCTGCCAGCGCAGACCCTTATTCTTGCAAAGAACCAAAACCCTACAAAGCCTCTGCCGCGTAATCCGCCAATCTGGATCTTTCGCCTCGGGTGAGGGTGATGTGGCCGGAGTGCTCCCATGTTTTAAAGCGATCGACCACATAAGTCAGTCCCGAGCTGCCTTCGGTGAGGTAGGGGGTATCGATCTGGCTGATGTTGCCTAAGCACACCACCTTGGTGCCGGGGCCGGCGCGGGTGATGAGGGTTTTCATTTGCTTGGGGGTTAAGTTTTGCGCCTCGTCGATAATCAGAAATTTCTTGAGGAAGGTGCGGCCGCGCATAAAGTTGAGCGATTTTACTTTAATGCGTGAGCGGATTAAATCGCGCGTGGCGGCGCGGCCCCAGTCCCCCGCTTCGGCGTCTGATTGGTTGAGTACATCTAGATTGTCTTCCAGCGCCCCCATCCACGGCATCATTTTCTCTTCTTCGGTGCCGGGCAAGAAGCCGATGTCTTCCCCAACCGGAACCGTGACGCGGGTCATGATGATTTCGCTGTAAATCTTGGATTCCAGCGTTTGCGCAAGGCTGGCGGCCAGTGTCAGCAGCGTTTTACCCGTGCCTGCCTGCCCAAGGAGCGAGACAAAATCGACATCGGGGTTCATGAGTAGGTTGAGTGCGAAGTTTTGCTCGCGATTGCGGGCGACGATGCCCCAGATGGCATTTTTGTTGTGGCTATAGTCTTTCAGGCTTTCGATGAGTGCTGTTTTACCTTCTACATTGACTACGCGGGCAGATAAAGGCGTGTCGCCCGCCTGATAAAGCAGTTGGTTAACGTAAAGCTCGCTGCAATCTGGCCCTTTGATTTTCCAGTAGCTGCGGCCGCCTTCTTGCCAGCTTTGCAGATCTTTGCCGTTGCGCTCCCAGAACTTCTGGTTGATTTCGCGCATGCCGGTGTAAAGCAGATCGGTATCTTCTAAAACTTTATCGTTAAAGTAATCTTCCGCCGCCAAGCCCATCGCCCGCGCCTTGATGCGCATATTGATGTCTTTGGAAACCAAGATCACTTGGCGGGAGGTGTGCATTTGTTGCAGGTGGTGGACGACGCCCAGAATCTGGTTGTCGGCCTTGCCCATAGGGAGTTGGGCGGGTAGTACGCTGGTAATGGCTTCGGTCTGCATAAACAGCCGACCTAGCGCTTGCCCCTTGCTGGCGATATTGAGTAACACACCGCCATGCAGATCAAGCTCTTTGCCGGAAATGAGTTCTTCCAGGAAACGGCTGGCTTGTCGGGCGTTGCGGGCGACTTCGGAGGTGCCTTTCTTGTTGTTGTCGAGCTCTTCTAAAGTCATCATCGGTAGAAAGAGATCGTGCTCCTCAAAACGGAATAAGGAGGTGGGGTCGTGCATTAAAACATTGGTATCCAGAACGAAGAGCTTGGTGACACTCGCGGCTTTTGTCTTGCGGCTTGCCATGATGAAACTCCTGGAACGGAAGAGTGGATGTGCTGTTGCCCGCGTGGCAAGTGCAGAATGATGTGTTTGATAACAACAGTCTGCCTTGCCCTGCATTTCAACTTACAACGTTTTTACAAACTCCAGTACTTCTGCTACATGGCCCGGCACTTTGACGCCGCGCCATTCTTTGGCGATTTCTCCTTCCTTGTTAATCACAAAGGTACTTCGCTCAATTCCCCTTACATCTTTACCATACATCTTCTTTTGCTTCATGACATCAAAAGCGAGGCAAGCTGTCTCTTCCGGGTCAGAAACTAGCTCGAAAGGATATTCTTGTTTGGCTTTGAAGTTTTCGTGGCTTTTAAGGCTGTCTCTGGAAATGCCGAAAACGGTGCATTGGGCGGCAAGGAATTCGGCATAATGATCGCGAAAATCACCGCCTTCGGTGGTGCAGCCGGGGGTGCTGTCCTTGGGGTAGAAATAGAGCACAAAGGCCTGGCCTTTTAGTGCGGTGGTATCAAAGTGCAGATTGGATGTGGTGGCGAGTTTTAATTCTGGACAAAGCTTGTTTGGCATCAAGAGAATCTCCGTTGTTGTGATGATTATAGATGCGTGGCAGATGAGCCGCAGCTACAATAGCGCTAAATATGTGATAGGGATGTGACAGTAATGAGTATCAAATCTGATAAGTGGATTCGCCGCATGGCCAGCGAGCACGGCATGATCGAGCCGTTTGTACCCGGCCAAGTTAAGGAAGTGAATGGCGAACGTATTGTTTCTTATGGGACTTCTAGCTACGGCTACGATATTCGCTGTGCCGATGAGTTTAAGGTTTTTACCAATATTAACTCAACCATTGTTGACCCAAAAAACTTTGACGAAGGCAGCTTTGTGAATGTTTCTGGTAAGGGATATTGCATTATCCCGCCAAATTCTTTTGCATTGGCGCGTACTGTGGAATATTTCCGTATTCCGCGTAATGCCTTGACGGTGTGTTTGGGTAAATCCACTTACGCGCGTTGCGGCATTATTGTGAATGTCACCCCGTTTGAGCCAGAGTGGGAGGGCTATGTAACGCTGGAATTCTCTAACACCACGCCGCTACCTGCCAAAATTTACGCTAACGAAGGCGTAGCGCAGGTCTTGTTTTTTGAGGCGGATGCAGATGATGTATGCGAAACCTCCTACCGCGATCGCGGTGGTAAATATCAGGGACAAAGTGGCGTAACGCTGCCTAAGACCTAAGCTTTACGTTTCCTTTCTGCAGGCCCGTATCCGTACGGGCCTGTTTTTTGATGAATACCGCAAGGATTGCCGATGACTCCGCTTATTTCTGCTTTGCAATTACAGGAACAACTGGCCGATGTGCTGCTGATCGATTGCCGTCATGATCTGACTAATCCAGAGGCGGGACGCTTGGCCTATGCAGAGGGTCATTTGCCGGGCGCGCATTTCTTGCATCTGGATGACGATCTTTCTGGGCTTAAAACAGGGACGAATGGCCGTCATCCTTTGCCTGATCCACAAGTCTTGGCCGATAAATTGGCGAGCTTTGGAGTGAGTCGGTCTAGTCGAGTGGTGGCTTACGATGCACAGGGTGGCATGTATGCATCTAGGTTGTGGTGGCTGCTGCGTTGGCTGGGGCACGATCAGGTGCGGGTTCTGGATGGCGGAATAAAGGCCTGGCAGGGGGAGTTGGTCAAAAACTTGCCAAAACTAGTGGCTGTCGGGTTTATTACTGAGCTGCGCCCTGCGTTGATGGTGGGAGTGGAAGAGGTGCTGGCGAATATCAAACTGCCGATTTTTACGGTGGTGGACGCTCGTTCTCCTTCCCGTTTTATGGGCGAAGGTGAAACGTTAGATCCGCTTGGTGGGCATATCCCCGGCGCAATCAACCGCTTTTTTCAGAATAATTTGCAGGAAGACGGCCGTTTTAAATCTGCTGAAGTGCTGAAGGTCGAATGGCAATCGCTACTCGCGGGAGTGGACGCAAGTCACACCGTGCAACAATGCGGCTCAGGCATAACAGCCTGCCATAATTTACTGGCGCTAGAAGTGGCGGGATTAAGCGGGGCAAAGCTCTATGCGGGATCTTGGAGTGAATGGTGTGCAGATGCGGCAAGACCTGTGGCTTGGTGACTTTTGTGAAAATGGTAAGCCAAACGGCTTTGAACTATTCAAGTTCAAAGCCGTTTTTTATGAAAGCTGTAACCAACAAGCCAAACTATTTCGGGGGCTTCAGCCATCTTTCCGTGGTGGTGGTCGCACGTAACCAGCCGCGCAGGATGTCGACCTCTTCGCGCTCTAAATTGGCGCGGGTAAACATACGGCGCATTCTGGGCATAAGGCGCTTGGGGGCGTCAGGTTTAAGAAAACCAATTGTGGTCAGTGTTTCTTCAAGATGCGTAAAGAAATGTTCCAGTGCATCGTGCGTGGCGCTGTCGCGGCTTTCGGCGAGGTAGGACACATCGTCAGCCAGGGTAGCGAAGATTTCGTAGGCAAATACTTGCACGGCTTGCGCTAGATTCAGGCTGGAGTAATCCGGATTGGTGGGGATGGTCGCCATGCGGTTACAAAGCAACACTTCGTCGATCGTTAGCCCAGACATTTCCGTGCCAAACACCAGCGCAATATCGTGGCCCGCTTGAATGGTCTGAATGATTTCTGGCGCAAGCTGTCTTGGGGTTTGTAATGGATGGGCGAGTTCTCTGCGGCGTGCGGTCAGGGCAATTTGCAAAGTCGTGCCAGCTAAGGCTTCTTCCATGCTGCTGACGACGACAGCGGTATTAAGCACATCGCCGGCATTGCTGGCTAAGGCGGTGGCGGTGTCCGATGGGAATTCCTTAGGATTAATCAGGTAAAGCCTGTTGATTCCCATGGTTTTCATGGCGCGAGCGGTGGAGCCGATATTGCCAGGGTGGGAGGTATGAGACAGCACCACTCGAATACGGGAGAGGCATTCGGTAGAGGAATTACTAGGGGTTTCTTGGGTCATTTTGAGAACACTTGTTTATTCATTTTGAGAGCACAGGTAGAATAGCGGCCAATCTTATATCGGGTAGCCCTGTGATGGGCTTGGGATGCGATTTTGATTCGCACGAATATATACTGTGATTCATGCTGTGTCGCGTTTTTTAAGCTGCGCTACCCCGTTAGTCGTTAGTCGATCTTTTACTTTTAATCAGGAATTCGCCATGCATCCAATGCTCAATACCGCTGTGCGCGCTGCGCGCCGTGCTGCTTCTATCATTCAACGTGCTTCCAGTAATCTGGACCATTTAGCCGTTGAGAAAAAAGGTCATAACGACTTTGTATCCGAAGTAGACCGCGCTGCTGAACAAGCGATTATTGATACCATCCTCGAAGCGTACCCAACGCATGCCATCATGGCCGAAGAGTCGGGTAATCGTGGTCAGTCAGAATACACATGGATTATTGATCCATTGGATGGCACGACCAATTTCTTGCATGGCGTTCCTCAGTACGCGGTATCGATTGCGCTAGAGCATAAAGGCGTGATTACCCAAGCCGTTGTTTATGATCCTTGCCGCAATGATTTGTTTACCGCAACGCGTGGTGTGGGCGCTTACCTGAATGATCGCCGTATCCGCGTTTCTAAAGTGCGTGAATTAACCGATGGCCTAATTGCCACTGGTTTTCCGTACACCCGCTTTGATAATCTTGAAAACTACATCAATATTTTCCGCGATATGACGCAAAAATCTGCTGGCTTGCGTCGTCCGGGCGCTGCCGCCTTGGATCTGGCTTATGTGGCTTGCGGTCGTTACGATGGTTTCTTTGAATTTGATCTTAAAACAGTTGATATCGCTGCTGGCTCCTTGCTGGTGCAAGAGGCGGGTGGTTTGGTGACTGATTTAAATGGCGAAGAAGGCTTCTTGCAATCTGGCGATATTCTTTGCGGCACGCCGCGTGTATTTGGCCAGATGTTGTCGGTGATTCGTCAGCATAATAAGTAATTAGCGCGTTTATCTTAGTGTTTTCAAAAAAGCGTCATCTCAGGTGGCGCTTTTTTTATGGTTGGCGGTTATTTTGCCGCTAGCCTTCGTGGACTTGCCGCTGCCCTGATTGGATAATGGCGGCCGTATATATAAATGTTTTTTTGAATTGATATTTCAGCAAGGGAATACAAAAATGGCGGAAAAAAAACCAAGCGCTAGCGCCAAACCAACGCACACGCCATTTATGCAGCAATACCTGCGTTTAAAGAGCGATCACCCCGATAAATTATTGTTTTATCGCATGGGCGATTTCTATGAATTGTTTTTTGATGATGCAGTTCGTGCAGCCAAATTACTTGATATCACGCTAACAACCCGTGGCCAGACGGCGGGTGAGCCGATTCGTATGGCCGGTGTGCCTTATCACGCCGCCGAGCAATACCTGGCACGCCTCGTCAAAATGGGCGAATCGGTGGCGATTTGTGAGCAGGTTGGCGAGGTCACAGGCAAAGGGCCGGTTGATCGTAAAGTGATGCGCGTGGTCACGCCCGGCACGCTGACCGATACGGCCTTGCTTGATGTTAAAACTGAAAACCGCCTGCTGGCGCTGAGTTTCTCGCGCGGCAAGATGGGCATGGCATGGCTGTCGCTTGCCTCAGGTGATTTTGCCCTGATGGATAGCACGGCAGATAAGCTGGCTTCTGAGTTAGAGCGTTTGCGCCCCGCCGAAATCCTAGTGGCAGACGATGCGGGCTTGGCCTTGTTTGATCAGGGCTCTGCCGTGGTGCGTAAATTGCCACCTTGGCAGTTTGAAATCGCCGCCGCTGTGCGTAATTTATCCCGTCATTTTGAAACCCACGATTTAGCAGGCTTTGGTGTGAGTGACGGCATGCTGGCACTTGGCCCTGCTGGGGCTCTGCTGGAATACGTTCGCAGCACACAGGGTGGCGCATTGCCAGTGTTGGCTGGGCTGCGGTGTGAGTCGCAAAGCCAATATATCGAGCTGGATGCGGCCACGCGCCGTAATCTGGAAATCACTGAAACCATTCGCGGTGAAAGCTCACCCACTTTATTCTCCTTGCTCGATCAATGCGCCACCGGCATGGGTTCGCGCTTGCTGCGCCATTGGCTGCATCATCCGCTTCGGTCAAGCAGCAAGATCATGCAGCGGCAAAATGCCATTGCGGCTTTGTTGGCAACAGCATCCTTTGCGCCCATTCATTCGGCCTTGGATTGTGTGGCCGACGTGGAGCGGATTACGGCGCGTATTGCTTTATCTAGCGCTAGGCCGCGTGATTTATCTAGCTTGAGGGATAGTCTCGCTGCGCTGCCGGCCTTGATTGCGGTATTACCGCAGGATGATTTCTTTGCGTCGCTAGGTAAAGCGTTGTCACCAGATGTGCAAATTCTTAGCTTGCTGAGTGCTGCTATTCAGACTGAGCCTTCTGTGGTGCTGCGTGAAGGCGGGGTGATTGCCGATGGTTATAGTAGTGAGCTAGATGAGCTGCGTACCATCCAAACCCATGGCGGTGAGTTTTTGCTGGAGCTAGAAGCGCGCGAGCGTGAGCGCACCGGCATTCCTACGCTAAGGGTCGAGTACAACCGCGTTGCGGGTTATTTTATTGAAATTACCAACTCCTACGCAGGGGCCGTGCCGGACGATTATCGCCGTCGCCAAACCATGAAAAACGCTGAGCGTTATATTACGCCCGAGCTAAAACTGTTTGAAGATAAGGCTTTAAGCGCGAAAGAGCGGTCCTTGGTCTTAGAAAAAGCGCTTTATGAAGATTTGCTACAGCGTTTGCAGCCCTATTTGGGCGCTTTGCGCTTGGCAGCTCAAGCATTGGCGACGGCCGATGTATTGGCTAGCCTTGCCGATCGTGCCGAGCGGGGTAATTATATTGCGCCACAATTTGTGGAAGGCCAGCTTCTGCATATCGAGGCGGGCCGTCATCCAGTGGTTGAAGCGCAGATCGATGACTTTATCCCCAATAGTGTGGATTTCTCGGTAGCGCGCAAGCTGCTGTTGATTACCGGCCCTAATATGGGAGGTAAATCGACGTATATGCGGCAAGTGGCCTTGATTGTGTTGCTGGCGCATGTGGGGAGCTTTGTGCCTGCGCAGAGTGCCACCATCGGCAAGCTGGATCGCATCTTTACCCGCATCGGCGCATCGGATGATCTGGCAGGCGGGCGTTCGACCTTTATGGTGGAAATGACCGAAACGGCCAATATTCTTAATAATGCCTCAGAAAATTCTTTGGTCTTGATGGATGAAGTAGGGCGCGGCACGTCTACTTTTGATGGCTTGGCACTCGCTTGGTCGATTGCGAAAGCCTTAATCGAAAAAAATCGCGCTTACACCTTGTTTGCTACACATTATTTTGAGCTGACGCGTTTGGCGCAGGATTATCCCGTCGTCGCTAATGTGCATTTAGATGCCGTTGAGCATAAAGATCGCATCGTATTTTTGCATGCCGTACAAGAAGGCCCTGCATCGCAAAGCTACGGCGTGGCGGTGGCTCAGTTGGCGGGTGTGCCAAAAGATGTTGTACGTCAAGCTCGGAAAAAATTACTCGAGCTAGAATCCAATAGCGTGCAAGGCGGCATGCAGGGTGATTTATTTGCAACTGCGCCAATTTTGCATGGGGAGGCAGAATCGCACCCCTTGCTTGATGTACTGGCTGAGGTTGATCCGGATGGCTTAAGTGCAAGAGAAGCGCACGATTTGCTCTACCGTCTTTGCGCGATGCTTTAGTTTTAACGGGTACGCAGTGCAGGGTAAGGGGAATGCTTTTGAGTATCATGCGCAAAAAATTAGGTTTTTTCGTGTGATTTTCTATAATCAGAAAGCCTTACTTTGCGCGAGGGTTTTTTGCCGTTTGTAAGCGGTTTTCGGCGATGAATTGAGTTTTTACGTATAATTTTTTCTGTTTTAATCAGTGAAGCGAAAAAATTTAGTAAGAATGTAAATTTTACCGCTTAGAATGCAATGCTGTTTGCTAATATTAATTGCTAAGCCAATGTGCTTTTCCAATGGGGAGTGGCTGTGAATACGGTGTCTGATCTTGCTGCAGTGAGTGGTGATCTACAGGGAAGTACCCTGCTTGAGATTGCTTCATTTTTATCGGATGGATCCCCTGAGGAGGGGTTTTCTTTAACGGAGTTAAATGCCAAAGCGGCTTCAGAGCTCAAGCGATTTGGCGTGGATTTGCAATCACACTTAGGCCTGATTGGCGTGACGATTCCTCCTGCTTTGCAATTGAGGGGCGACAATGTTGGCGCGTTGCATGTTATTGGTGAGCATGCTTTAAAGGCCGAGATTGAAGCCTTTTTAAATGACAACACACGGCTTTTGAAGTGGTATAAAGAAATCGAAGTGATGTATGAAATTTTACGCCGCACTGAGCTTGCCCCGGGGCAGAGCTTGGAGGGGCAAGTCTTTAATCTGGGCTTGACTAGCTTGGGCTGCGTTGCTTTCTTTTCAGTGCTGTAGTCAGAGCGGATTGGTCTAGTCTTTAAATGCAGTTAAAATGACCCTTTTGGGGTGCGTTTATTTAGTGCTGATTAATGTTTGAAAGCATATTTTATTGTCAATATAATTCCCGCGGCCGCCGATTAAATTATCGGCGGTTTGCTATTGTGAGGGATGAATATGCTGTAAGACGCGTATTCAGGTTATAATCCTTCGTTTTTTTGGAAAGAAACGCACATGAAAACCACCCGATCACGTCGCCCCCAGCCCGCCATAGCAGAACGTAAGGCGAGCGAGCGCAGCGCGCAGGCTGCTGGTGCGGGTAAACGTACGGGTGGCAAAGCCACCGGTGAAGAGTTCACGAACCGTAATCCTGCCTATGACAAACCCGCTGTAACGGGTGCAAAGTCGCGCGGCGGCAAAACCAACCCTGCCTATGACAAGCCAGCTGCAACGGGTGCAAAACCACGCAGTGGACAAGCTTCCGGTGAGGCGTTCTCGACGCGTAGTCCTGCCTACGGCAAATCGGCTGTTACTGGCGTAAAAACCAATGGTAATCCTCGTGGTAAGGGCCGCCCAGCGAGTACTGGGTTTGCTGAAGCCATGCCTGTAGCAGGTCGTGGTGGCCGTAGCGGCCGCGGTGTAGCTGCCGAGCCAGAAGCACCACGCGTCCCCCGCGCTCCTCGTTCTAAGCCAAACCCACAGGGTGGTAAGGCAGAGCGCCCAACATTTGAAGCCTATAAGGCCGTTGCGGCTGCGGGTGGTTTGGTCTCTGCTGATAGCGATAGCCGTAAAATCAAATACAAAACGGTGAGCCGCGCTCGCCGTATGCAATTGCGTCAAGGCTCGGTAAAAGAGCTGCAAATGCAAAAAGAATTGCGTGAACGCCGCGTTGCCACTACAGAAATCCCTGCCGAGCGCTTACAAAAAGCCCTTGCCTTTACTGGTTACGGCTCACGCCGTGCTATGGAAGACGCGATTGCCGCCGGTAAAGTATCTGTTAACGGTAAAATTGCAGCATTGGGTAGCAAGGTAAGCCTTGGCGACGATGTGCGTTTTGATGGTAAAAAAGTGGTGCTGAAGTGGCCGGATCGTTTGCCGCGTATCGTGATGTACCACAAGCAAGAAGGCGAATTGGTGAGCCGCGATGACCCAGAAGGCCGTGTCACCGTATTTGATCGCTTGCCACGTCTAAAATCCAGTAAATGGGTTGCTGTGGGCCGTTTGGATTACAACACCAGTGGTTTATTGCTGTTTACCACATCAGGTGAATTAGCTAACCGCATGATGCATCCAAGCTTTGAAGTTGAGCGCGAATATGCCGTGCGCGTGTTTGGTGAGCTCACTCCTGAGCAAATGAGCACCATGCTAAGTGGTATTGAGCTGGAAGACGGCAATGCACGCTTTGCCCGTATTGAAAGACGCGGCGGTGAGGGCTTTAATCATTGGTATCATATTATTCTGAAAGAAGGCCGCAACCGTGAAGTGCGCCGGATGTTTGAATACTTTGGTCTGATTGTTAGCCGCTTGATTCGTATTCGTTTTGGCACAATGAACTTACCTGGTCGCTTGCGTCGTGGTCAGTTCCATGAGCTGACTGAGCTGGAAATCTTGGGCATTATGCGTTGGGCTGGCCTGAAGATTAACGGTCGCCAAGCGGATGAATAGGCTTTAAACGATGAGTAAAGCGTTTGTTCGTGAATCGGACGCCGATGATGACGAAATCCCTGCCGAGCTACGCGTTCCGGCTGGGAGTAAAAATTATATGACTCCGGGTGGCTGGCGAAAGATGAAAGCAGAATTCGCCCAGCTGGTGCAAAAAGAGCGCCCCGAACTCACGCTGATGATCAACTGGGCGGCCTCCAATGGAGACCGCTCTGAAAATGGTGATTATATTTATGGCAAAAGACGTTTGCGCGAGATTGATCGACGCATTCGTTTTTTGACCAAACGTCTTGAATTAGCCGAAGTCATCGACCCCGAATTACGTGAAGCCACCGATCAAATTTTCTTTAGCGCAACAGTCAGTTATTTGCGTGAAGATGGTCGCAGTGAAACGGTAGCGATTGTGGGCGTCGATGAGACGGATATGAAGCGCCACTATATTAGTTGGACTTCCCCTGTTGCCCGTGCGCTCATTAAGGCCAGAGAAGGCGATGTGGTGCTACTACGTACTCCCGCAGGCACAGAAGAGCTAGAGATTACTGACGTTATCTATCAGGCTCTAGATACTGAGCTACCTAACTTTTAAGTCTCTTTGCTGAATTGGTACTTTGCACATTGCATTGTGTGCGGTATCTTTCTGGCATGGAGCCCTTACGTCAATCCCGTGATAGTCTGTTTCGCCGCGTATTTCGCAATATGGTCATGCGTATTGCCATCGCAGGCGTATTTGTTTCTGCATTAAGCTATTACTGGAGTTATGTCACTTTTCAAGAAGAAGCGCTGGCTAATCTAGCGCAATACATCACTGCCCGCAGCCAATTAGAAAGCGAATTGTTTGTGCAGGCAGAAGCCAATACTAAAATTGTTCGCGATGAATTTTTACGCCGTTATGTTTTATTGGGCGATGAAGATCCCAATACCGCATTTCACGCTCTGCTTGCCCAAGATAAAGATGGTTTGTGGCGAGTGCGGGTGCAGAAAGATGATTTTGAGCGCAAAGCGACGGTGGCTTTATTGCCGACGGCCAAACAAACACCAATCTTTATGCGGCAAGTATTATTAAGCTATGAAGTGTTATCCCAATATGGCCCCGCATTTAGAAATCGCTATTATGATACCTTTATTGATTTAAATGTGTCGGATGCTAATTTAATGTATTTGCCAGATTTAAATTACGCCCGCAATGGATCCCTTGCTGATTTTGCAATGGATTTGGATGTAGAGCTGGGTGCAACGCCCGCTAAAAACCCAGAACGTAAAACATTTTGGACCGGGGTTTATTTTGATCGGCAAGCACTGCACTGGATGGTATCAGTGGTTACGCCGCTTGATTACCTAGGGCAATATATTGGCGGAGTGGGGCAAGATGTTTTATTAGATCAGCTTATAGAGCGCAATAATAAGGTTCATATCCCCGGTACTTATAATATAACGATGACACGACAAGGGGCGCTTATTGCCCACCCTGATAAAATGGATAGAATTCATGCGGGTAAAGGCCAATATCGTGTTCAACAAGACCCAGTATTAAAAGAGATTTACGAGGCAACGCTCACGGCCACACGTGATCGGCGTTTTGTAGAGACACCAGACGGATTAAACTGGCTGGGGGTTGCGCCTATTGAGGGGGCCAACTGGCTGTTTGTGACGGTATACCCTAAGCAACTATTGCAGGATAAAGCAGCTAAAACCACCAGTGTTGTGCTTTTACTGGGAATGCTGGCCTTGGTGCTGGAATTGTTTTTAATGGCTTGGGTATTAAAGAGAGATGTAGCCTTACCTTTAAGGCGGCTTAAAAATGCAATGAATGCCGTGGCTGATGGAAAGCCGAGTAATGAATTAGATATTACTCGTAATGATGAACTTGGTGATCTGGCACGTAATTTTCTAGATATGTCGCAAACAGTTCGGCTGCATCGCCAGCATTTAGAAGCGTTAGTTGATGTTCGTACTGCCGAGCTGGCTACACGCAATGGGCAATTAGAAGTCTTAAATGATTCATTAAGGCATCTTAATACCGAGAAAAATGAATTGCTTGCTATTGCGGCTCACGACTTAAAAAACCCAGTGGCAAGTATTCAGGGTATGGCACATTTAATTGCGCTGCGTTTAGATGACTGGCCAAGAGAGCGGGTGCTGGACAGGCTTTCTGGTATTAGTTTATTGGCAGATCGCACGCAATGCATTTTAAGTAATTTACTTGATCATGAGGCTTTAGAAAGTGGTTCGGTGCAAATTCATATTGAATCACTTTGCTTGAATGATGTATTAAAAGAGTTATTGTCTAGCTGGGAAGAGCGCTTAGCCGCAAAACAGCAGATTTGTCAGCTCTCTATAAGCGGGACAGCCGTGCAGGCAGACAGGCAAGCTTTATGGCAGATCCTAGATAATTTACTTTCTAATGCCTCTAAATACGCACCATATGGCAGTACGATTATGTTAAGCAGCCAGCAAGAAGGGGCTTTGCTACGCATTATGGTGACAGATCAGGGCCCCGGCGTGGCGCCGCATGAGATGTCTAAACTGTTTTTGAAGTTTAGCCGACTTTCGGCATTGCCAACGGGCGGCGAGCACACTACGGGCCTTGGCTTGTCGATTGTGAAGCGCTTGGTTGAGGCGATGCATGGCCGTGTTTATTGCCAAAGCCAGTTTGGAAGCGGGGCGACCTTTGTGCTTGAACTGCCTTCTTCGAGCTGAGCCGATCTGATAAACTTCGCCCCCTGTTTAAAAATTATTCGGTTCACTGCTATGCGTCCCTATCTTGACCTTTTGCAACATGTTTTAGACCACGGCGTCAGGAAAGAAGATCGAACTGGCACCGGCACGATTAGCGTATTTGGGCATCAGATGCGCTTTAACCTAGCAGATGGTTTCCCGCTGGTCACCACTAAAAAAACGCACTTAAAATCGATTGCTTACGAGCTGCTGTGGTTTTTGCGTGGCGAGACCAATGTAAAGTGGTTGCAAGAGCGTGGCGTTAAAATCTGGAACGAATGGGCCGCTCCCGATGGTGAGCTGGGCCCGGTGTATGGCTCGCAGTGGCGTAGCTGGCCCACGCACGATGGCCGTCATATTGATCAGATCAGCCAAGTGGTTCAGCAGCTAAAAAACAATCCTGATTCACGCCGTATTATTGTTTCTGCTTGGAATGTGGGCGAAATCGAAAACATGGCGCTGCCGCCTTGTCATGCGTTTTTCCAGTTTTATGTGGCCCCAGCCGCAGCAGATGATCTCGATCAGCGTGGCAAGCTCTCTTGCCAGCTTTATCAGCGCAGCGCGGATATCTTCTTGGGCGTGCCCTTTAATATTGCTTCTTACGCCATGCTGGTGATGATGTTGGCGCAGGTCTGCGATTTACAATTAGGCGATTTTGTTTGGACGGGCGGCGATTGCCATATTTACAGCAATCACTTAGATCAGGTACACGAGCAATTATCCCGTACGCCGCGCGCCTTGCCGGTGCTTAAACTTAATCCGCTCAAAAAAGATATTTTTGATTTCGAATACGAAGACTTTACCTTGGAAGCGTATGAGCCTTATCCAGGGATTAAAGCGCCGATTGCGGTTTAGTGAGTTGGGATGACAATGGATATTGCAATTATTGCTGCTATTAGACAAAACGGGGTGATTGGCATCGTGAACCGTTTATCTTATGGCCCTTATCCTGAGATTAAAGCGCCGATTGCAGTTTAGTGAGTTGAGTTGAGATGAGTGAGATGAAAGTGGATATTGCAATTATTGCTGCAGTTGGGCAAAACGGCGTAATCGGCATAGAAAACCGTTTGCCTTGGTCTTTGCCTGAAGATTTAAAAAACTTTAAAGCACTTACTATGGGCTCGCCCATGCTGATGGGGCGCAAAACTTTTGAGTCCTTGCCAGGTCTTTTGCCAGGTCGCCCGCATTGGGTGGTAACGCGCAATCCAGAATGGCAGGCGGTAGGCGCAAGGGCGTTCTTAAGTGTTGAAGCGGCTTTAGCGGCGGCGGCCGAGGCGAACTTGGAAAAGTTATTTATCATCGGCGGCGGTGAAATTTACACCCGTTCGCTGCCCTTGGTGAATACGCTGTATTTAACCGAAGTAAGCTTAAACCCAAAAGGTGACGCTTATTTCCCAGCGTTTGATCGCTCTGGATGGCAAGAGGTGGCAAGAGTGCCTCAGCTAAGCGCCAAGGGCGTTGAATTCTCTTATGTTGAATATCGACGGATTTAATCTCTGCCCCAATAAAAAACCCGCTGTTAATAAAACGGCGGGTTTTTTATTGGCTGCTAAATGACTTAATCCTGCTCTTCCAGCCAATTCATCAGCTCATCAAAGCGTGCCAGCGTGACATCGGCTTCTGGGATGGTTTCTGCCGCGCCGTAGCCGTAGCTGACAAAGGCCACTTTGCAGCCCGCAGCACGGGCCGCTAGGATGTCGTTTTTAGAATCGCCGACCATAAGGAATTCATCCGCGCTTACGCCTAGCTTTTCCATTACATACTGCAATGGCTCGGCATTGGGTTTGCGGGTGGCGAGTGAATCACCACTAACAACAACATCAAAAACATTGCCAATACCCAGCTCTTTTAAGAGTGGCAAGGTAAAGCGTTCTGGCTTATTGGTCACAATAGCAAGGCGATAGCCGCAATCGTGCAATTCATTTAGCGTATTGGCCACACTAGGGTAGAGCTTGGTTTTAAGGGTGAGGCCTTCAAGGTAATGTTGATCAAAGCGGGCAAGCGCTTCTGTTTGCGCTGCTGTGCCGGTGAAACTGGCGGCCATATCGGCGGCCATCGCACGTGCAACGAGGCTTTCTGTGCCATCGCCTACATAGCTTTCAATCAGTGCTTCTTCAAGCTGGGCAAGGCCCGCGTCGCGGCGGGCGGCATTGGCTGCGTGGGCCAAATCGGGGATCGAATCGGCAAGGGTGCCGTCTAAATCAAAAGCAAAGGCTTTGATGCTCATGCGGGTGTGTCCAATAGGGTAAGAATATTTTCAAGTGGCCTGCCAATGGCGGCACGATTTTGGTGGATTAAAATCGGGCGCTCAATCAGCTTGGGGTGTTTGGCTAGGGCGGCAATAATGGCATCGTCGTCTAAAGAGCTTTCAGCAAATTGCTCCTGCCATAGCGCTTCTTTAGTACGAACGAGCGCCAGTGGCGCAATGCTTAGCTGGGTAAGCAGAACACGAATAGCGGCTTCATCGAGAGGATGAGCGAGGTAGTTGATAATTTCTGGCTGTAGGCCTTTAGCTGTCAGCGCTGCAAGGGCTTCACGACTTTTGCTGCAGCGTGGGTTATGCAGTAGCTTCATGCCTTAACCTTGGCTAGCTCAAGGCGCATCTGATCAATCACGGCCTTGTAATCGGGCTTGCCAAAAATAGCCGAGCCAGCAACAAAGGTGTCTACACCGGTGGCGGCAATTTCGGCGATATTGTTGGTGTTTACGCCACCATCAATTTCTAGCCAAATTTCACGGCCTGTTTTAGCGGTATAAGCATCAATACGTGCGCGCGCTTGTTTGGCTTTGGCTAACACGCCAGGAATAAAACTTTGCCCGCCGTAGCCCGGGTTAACCGACATCAGCAAAATCATGTCGATTTTATCCATGACATAATCTAAATAATGTAGAGGTGTGGCAGGATTAAACACGAGGCCCGCCTTACAGCCGTGCTCTTTAATCAGCCCCAAGGATCGATCAATATGCTCGGATGCTTCGGGGTGAAAGGTAATGATGTTGGCACCGGCCTTGGCAAAGTCAGGAATGATGCGATCAACCGGCTTGACCATTAAATGAACATCAATCGGAGCAGTGGTGTAAGGGCGGATTGCCTCACAAAACATCGGGCCCATAGAGAGGTTAGGCACGTAATGATTGTCCATGACATCAAAATGGATCATATCCGCGCCTGCTGCGATCACATTTTTAACTTCTTCGCCCAAGCGGGCAAAGTCAGCAGCAAGAATGCTGGGTGCAATGCGAAAATTTGACATAACAGCCTCTAAAGTCAGTGTATATGCCCCATTTTAACGGATACCTTACCTCTATAGCCTCTAGCTTGGTAATATTGTCTTCATCAATGACAAAAAGAACCGCTAAGAATGAGTGATTCCCCTGTTTATAGCGTGCTCGTTCACGCCGAAGCCTTTTATCTTCCAGAGCAATCTGATGAAGTCGCTGATCGATATGCTTTTGCCTACCGCATTACCATCACCAACACGGGTACCGCTGCGGCGCAGCTATTGAGCCGCCATTGGGTGATTCGGGATATGGAAGACCGTGTGCAGGAGGTGAAAGGTGACGGTGTGGTGGGTGAGCAGCCTGTGTTAGAGCCAGGTCAGCATTTTGAATATATGAGCAGTGCCAGCATTGCAACGCCCGTGGGTTCTATGCAGGGAAACTATCGAATGCAGGCGGCAGATGGCAGCCAGTTTGATGCAGAAATTCCCTCGTTTGTTTTGGCAATGCCGCGTATCTTGCACTAATTGTCGTAGCTACTTGTAAGTGGCATCGCTGGGCGTTGAGTCTTGATCAACGCCCTTTTTTATTTTTACTTATTAATGGATTTTCATGAGCGAAACCCGCCGCAACGATTGGCAGACACTGTCTACGCTGCTGCCTTATCTTTGGCAGTATAAGAACCGTGTTATTTTGGCGTTATCGCTGCTTATTCTGGCTAAATTTGCCAATGTTTCTGTCCCTCTGATTTTAAAAGACATTGTCGATAGCTTAGATCCTAAGCACATGCCATTAGTGCTGCCGCTTAGTCTGGTGCTGAGCTATGGTGCGCTGCGCCTCTGTGCTTCTGTTTTTGGCGAAATGCGCGATGCCGTGTTTGCCAAGGTGACGCAGGGTGCTATCCGTAAAGTAGCCATGCAGGTGTTTGAGCATTTGCACCGCCTTAGTTTGCGTTTTCATCTGGAGCGGCAAACAGGCGGGATGAGCCGGGATATCGATCGCGGTACCAAGGGCATTTCATTTTTACTTAACTTTACTCTTTTTAATATCTTGCCCACCTTGGTTGAGATTTTGCTGGTTGCCGGTATTTTATTAAAAAAATACGATATTTTGTTTTCGCTGATTACGTTTGGCACGATTGTTTTATATATCGCATTTACGCTGGGCATTACCGAATGGCGGATGAGCTTTCGCCGCACTATGAATGATATGGATTCAAAGGCCAATACGCGTGCAGTAGATAGCTTACTAAACTATGAAACGGTTAAATATTTTAATAATGAGCGCTGGGAAGCGGCTCGTTATGATGCCAGCCTTAAGGTATGGGAAGAGGCTGCGGTTAAAAATCAGGTTTCACTTTCATTTTTAAATGCAGGGCAAGCGATTATTATTGCTTTTGGTGTCACGCTCTTAGTGGGGCTGGCTGCGGATGGCGTAGTAAAAGGCACCATGACATTGGGTGATTTGGTTTTAGTGAATGCTTTTCTTTTGCAGCTGTATGCGCCGCTTAATTTCTTAGGTTTTGTTTATCGTGAAATCAAACATTCTTTAGCCGATATGGAAAAGATGTTTACTTTAATGGGGCAAAGCGCAGAAGTAAAAGATACAGATAAGGCCATTGTTCTTGCTACGAATTCAGTCTCTATTCATTTTAAGCAGGTTGATTTCTCTTATGAGGCAAACCGGCAAATCCTGCACCATGTGGATTTCGAGATTCCAGCGGGTAAAACAGTGGCGGTGGTCGGCAGCTCAGGAGCAGGTAAATCGACTTTATCTCGCTTGCTTTATCGCTTTTATGATGTGAGCCAAGGCTGTATTACTATTAATGGTGTGGATTTACGCCAGCTTAATCAAGTGAGTTTACGAGCGCATATTGGCATTGTGCCGCAAGATACGGTGCTGTTTAACGATAACATTTATTACAATATCGCCTACGGTAAACCCGATGCCACGCGGGACGAGGTGATCCAAGCGGCAAAATCAGCGCATATTTACGAGTTTATTCAATCTTTGCCAGAGGGCTTTGAAACCTTAGTGGGTGAGCGTGGGCTTAAATTATCGGGCGGGGAAAAACAGCGTGTGGCTATTGCACGCACTATTCTAAAAAACCCGCCTATTTTAATTTTTGATGAAGCAACTTCAGCACTTGATTCGCGCACAGAAAAAGCTATTCAGGCTGAGCTTAAGGAAATTTCAGCCAATCGCACAACTTTAATTGTGGCCCATCGTTTATCCACAGTGGCGGATGCTGATGAGATCCTTGTGATGGAGCAAGGGCTTATCATAGAGCGGGGCCGACATCGTGATCTATTGGAGCTGGGAGCAAACTATGCACGCATGTGGCAGCTACAGCAGGGCGATGAAGAAATCGTTTAATTAAATAAAACTTAAAACGTAGACCAAGGGAATTGTGAGGTTTGCGTTTTAAGTGCCGCTTGTTCTACCACCCATTCATATAAATCATCAGCATCGAGGGAGAGTTGAACGGCTCTGCTGCTGATTTTTTCCCATACTTCACGCCTTAGTTGTTGGCGGGCCAGTTTTTTTGCCAGGGCGGATTCATCCGTTTGGCGCATGACATGCCAGGCTTCTGGTTCTGGACGTTCTTCGTCGGGGCTGTAGAAAAGAACAGATGGGTGTGGAAGAACTTTCTTCTGATTTAAGTCTTTCAAATTACTGAATGCCTTTGTAGTGCTATACGCAAAAAAGATCGGCTTTAGAAGCATCGAATAAAAGATCGGAAATGAAAGGAGCTTGCCTTTTGATCTTGGGTTTTCTTGCGATGGCGAATTGAAAACAATGTAGCTAAAAATAGCGCATTAAACGGGCTGGTACTTGGCTGGCTATGATGAGCTGCGGGTGATTCATTTATATATAAGCGCTAAGCGCTCATTTTGGAATTTTTTTTAGCAAGGATTGATCAAAAGGTTGATTAGGGCTGGCGGATGCAATGCTGACGTCTATCAAGGGGACTTTTGATGTCCTTAGTATGAGCATATTGCCCATCATTGAACAGTAGAGTTTTAATCTGAGCTGTTCCTTTAAATTGGGGGCGATTGTATAAGGCTCTTTCACTTACTGCATCAACTCAATGTCTTTCTTGGTAAAAAAACCAAAAAAACATCGGTTTTTGTATCCTATTTGTTGAAAGAAATGCTTTCTTTTTCGTAAGAAATTAATTGATTGTCATTTGTGTGTGGCGCGCAAGGTCTTGAAACATCCCCTGTTTTGCGCTTTAGCTATTTATCCGGGGTGAAGCTTGATGCTCTAAAATGCAAAAAAAGCCACGATCAAAATCGTGGCTTTTGTATCGTCCGTGTATCAATTAATACACGGTAAAGCGTAGCAAATTAAGCAGCAGCGCTGCTGCTTGCGCCGTTGGTTTTCTTTGCTGCGGTTTTTACTGCATCAGCAGTGGCAGTACCTGCTGCTTTTACTGAAGCATCTGCAAAATCAGCAACTTGCTTAGCCGCTTTAGTTAAGCTGTCTACCGCAGCTGCAGTTGCTTGCAAGGTTGATTTCACAGCAGCAACAGCAACATCAGTGCCCGCAGGTGCTGATTTAACAAATTGATCTAAGCCAGATACAACGTGCTTGTTAAAAGCCGTTGTGCGCTCTTCAATCAGTTGCGATGTTTCAGCTTGTGCTTGCGAAGTGATTTCATACAGGCTGCGGGAATAGTTAGTTGCTTGTTCGATAGATGCTTCTGTGAGCTTCTGACGTAGTGTCAGTGCTTCTTGTGCGTCTTTAACTGCAACCAGTGCATTTGCGTTTTTTGCACCAGTTTCAAGATTGTTCTTTGCGATTTCAACTTGCAGCTTCATGATCCGTTCGGCAGAATCAATGGAAATGCGTGCGAAACGCAATGCCACTTCAACTTGCTCGGTAGCGAACGCGGAGAATTGTTGTTGTGCAGTAGTCATTTTCAAGGATCCTTTCTGTTGATCAGTTTAATTTAAAGTATTGCCAACGAGTTGTACGCCGTCATAGTTATGATGCAGTGCACAATCAGCGCTTATTCTGGAAGAGGATTATTCGCTTGTCAAATAAATTGTGCATCGCAACATGTTGCATGAAAAGATAGTCCAGACTATCCTCATCCCACAACAATTATATATACACACGAGGCAGCAAAATGAGCGTGGAAAAACGCGTGATCAAGAAGTATCCGAATCGCCGTCTGTATGACACGGCCACCAGCTGTTACATCACGCTTGTGGATGTGAAACAGCTGGTTTTGGATAATATTGATATCCAGATCGTGGATGCTAAAGGGGGAGAAGACATCACCCGCAGTGTGCTGCTACAAGTCATTATGGAAGAGGAAGCTGGCGGAATGCCTATGTTTTCTTATGATGTGCTGACGCAAATCATTAGGTTCTACGGAAACGCCATGCAAGGTGTGATGGGGAATTACCTAGATAAAAACATGCAATTGTTTGCAGAAATGCAAGGTCGCTTACAGACGCAGGCTAAGTCGGTGATGACGGGTGAAAACCCAATGCTTTCGAATGCTAACCTTTGGGGCGACTTTATGAAGTTTCAGGGCCCTGGTATGCAAAGCATGATGAATAATTACCTTGAAAGCAGTACCTCGATGTTTGTGGATATGCAGCAACAGTTACAAGATCGCGCCCGACATTTATTCACAGGCATGGGAATGCCCGGTTATGGAAAAGAAGGTTCGGTTTTATCTGAAGATGAATTACAACCGACTGATCCGCCCGCTTCAAAAGAGCAGCCCGAGCCTGAAGTTGCCGTCAGTAAGCCCGCTCCACGGCGGCGTGCAACTAAAGGCTAAACTTATTTATCCGATTTAAAGAGCGCCCTGAGGGGCGCTTTTGTATTTGGCTCAGGTAAAATAGCGGCTGTTATGTAAAAGGCTGAATTTTGGATACTTCTTTTGAACGTCGTTTTGGCGGTATTGGCCGTTTGTATGGATTGCCCGCATTAGAGCGCTTCCGGCAGGCTCATGTTTGTGTGGTTGGTGTGGGTGGTGTGGGCTCCTGGGCTGCAGAGGCCTTGGCGCGCTCGGGCATTGGCCGTATCACGCTGATTGATTTGGATGATATCTGTGTATCCAATACCAATCGTCAACTGCCTGCGCTGGAAGGCAATTATGGGCGAATGAAAGTGGCGGCACTGGCGGAGCGAATTGCCCAGATTAATCCAGAATGCGTCGTGGATAGGATTGAAGATTTTGTCAGTATTGATAATTTTGAAGAAACATTAGGCCGAGGCTTTGATGCGATTATTGATGCGATTGATTCGGTTAAAACCAAGGCGGCGATGATTGCTTGGTGCAAACGTCGCAAAATTCGCCTGGTGACGACCGGTGGCGCGGGCGGGCAAACGGATCCGACACAAATTGCCGTCGTCGATTTATCCAAAACCATTAATGACCCGCTGGCATCTAAAGTGCGCTCGATCCTGCGCCGCGAATATGGCTTTGCTCAGCAGGGCAAAAAAATGGGCGTGGAATGCGTGTATTCCACCGAGCAGCTCGTTTACCCTCAGCCTGATGGCAGCGTATGTGGTCAAAAACCTGACAGTAGCGAAGCAGCACTAGGTTTAGGGTGCGAAGGCGGCTTCGGTGCCTCTGTGGCGGTAACAGGTTGCTTTGGCTTTGTGGCTGCGGCGCAGGTGTTAAAGCATTTAGCCAAGACCGTTGTCGTGGCCGCAGAATAAAAAGCGAGGCGCATCGCCAAGTTGATGCAGATAAGGAACAAGTCGCCTAATCACTCACCTTGCCCCGCAAGGCCTTAATACTTCCCCGCTTATTTTTACTATCTAGCCGCCTTGTTTGCGAGCCCTTGGTGGGGCGGGTGGCTTTGCGTGGGGCGGCGACGGTTGCGACGCTTTCGACTAATTCAAATAAACGCAAAATACCATCGGCGCGGTTTTGCTCCTGGCTGCGGTATTGCTGCGCCTTAATCACCACCACGCCTTCTTTATTAATCCGCTGATCGCCAAGCGCCAGCAGCCGCTCTTTCAGTGGTAAGGGCAGGGATGAGGCTGTGATATCAAAGCGCAAATGCACTGCACTCGATACCTTGTTCACATTCTGCCCTCCCGAGCCTTGAGCACGGATCGCTGAGAACTCCATCTCGGCTTCGGGAATGTTAAAACGGATTGTCAGCATATTGAATGACTACTCATAAAAAACGAAAGCTTAGGCCATGAAAAAACAAGGGCGCGAGCAGGGAAATACTTGGTTTTCGGTAACTCAAAAGAAGCAACGCACTTGTAGGGTGGGCAAGTTTTTATGCCCACGCGGCAGTGCTACCGCGTGGGCACGATAAAGCGTTGTGCCCACCCTACGTTTTGTATGATCACGATTCCATCGCTGGAGGGGCTAATACCGTGCGATTGCCATTGCTTTCCATCTGGCTGACGATACCAGCGTTTTCCATTTGATCGATCAATCTTGCTGCGCGGTTATAGCCGATTCTAAGCTGGCGCTGCACCGCCGAGATGGAGGCGCGGCGGCTTTTGAGCACTAAAGCCACGGCTTCGTCGTAGAGCGGATCGCTTTCACTGCCTTCATTGTTGTTATTGATATTGGATGCACTGGCTTCGGCATCAAAGCCACCATTTAATACGCCATCAATATAATTAGGCTCGCCAAACTGCTTGAGATGTTCCACCACGCGGTGTACTTCGTTGTCATCAACAAAAGCGCCGTGAATGCGCTGCGGGTAGCCAGAACCGGGCGGCAAGAACAGCATATCGCCTTGCCCAAGCAGCGCTTCTGCGCCCATTTGATCGAGAATGGTGCGGCTATCGATCTTGCTGGAAACTTGAAACGCTAAGCGCGTTGGGATATTGGCTTTAATCAGGCCGGTAATCACATCTACCGAGGGGCGTTGCGTCGCCAAAATTAGATGAATTCCTGCGGCGCGGGCCTTTTGTGCCAGGCGGGCAATCAGCTCTTCAATTTTTTTGCCTGC
Organism: Iodobacter arcticus; assembly: GCF_042664895.1. NCBI lineage: Bacteria > Pseudomonadati > Pseudomonadota > Betaproteobacteria > Neisseriales > Chitinibacteraceae > Iodobacter > Iodobacter arcticus. The sequence goes on along the minus strand of NZ_JBHTBQ010000007.1, from coordinate 17,741 downwards.
CACCATCATCAGGTCGGCAAATTCATCGACTACCACCACAATAAACGGCAGATGCTCAAGCGCTTCTGGCTCGTCGGGCGTTAATGAGAATGGATTAGTTAGCCGCTCGCCACGCTGCTCGGCTTCGCGAATCTTTTGGTTGAAGCCTGCTAGATTCCTGACGCCAAAAGTACTAAGTAAGCGATAGCGTTTTTCCATTTCAGCCACGCACCAGTTCAAGGCATTGGCGGCCAGCTTCATATCGGTGACTACTGGCGCAAGCAGGTGGGGAATGCCATCGTAAACCGATAATTCCAACATCTTTGGGTCGACCATAATAAAGCGCACTTCTTCGGGCGTGGCTTTATACAGCAGCGATAAAATCATCGCATTCACGCCAACCGATTTACCCGAGCCCGTTGTGCCTGCCACCAGCATATGCGGCGCTTTGGCAAGATCTGTGACGACAGGTGCGCCGGTAATATCTTTGCCCAGTGCAATGGTCAGCTTGCTTTGATTTTGCAGATAAACATCGGACGATAAAATCTCGGACAAGCGAATCATTTGCCGTGTGGGGTTGGGTAATTCCAGCCCCATGCAGGTTTTGCCAGGAATGGTTTCGACCACACGGATGGAAACGAGTCCCAAGGCGCGTGCTAAGTCTTTCATTAAATTGACAATCTGTGCGCCACGCACCCCAACGGCAGGTTCGATCTCGTAGCGGGTAATGACTGGGCCAGCGTAAGCATCCAGCACCGAGGCTTTTACTCGAAACTCGGCTAGCTTTTCTTCAATCAAAATGCCACGGTCTAAAAGATCGTCCTGGCTGATGGTTTCTATCGCAGGGTCTGGCGGGTGCAATAGGCTAAGGGACGGCATAAAGTCGTCGCTATAGTGCACAGGCTCGGCAGGTGGTCGTGGAGCGGGTGTAGGCGGTTTAGACCAAGTGAGCGCATTCTCTGGTGTGCTAGGGCGTGTTGCTTGAACTGTTGCTGCAACGATAGGGGTAGGCGTGTTGGCTGGAATAGGCGCTGGAATAGCTGCTGCTTCCAGCGGCTCTGGAATCGTGCTTGTTGCGATTACATCAGGCTCGATCAGCAATGACGCCATTGTTGGTACTAAAGGGGCTTGGTAAAGCGCTGGTGGTGGGCTAATGGCCTCTGGTTCTTCTAGCAAGAGTACGACTGCCGGAGTCGGGCTGGGTAGAGGTTCTGGCTCAATAATGGCTTGCAGCGTAATGGTTTCGCTAGGCTCCCAGTGAAGCGGCACAGGCGCTGCTATCGTGTCGGCGGGCGGAGCGACCGATAATGCGCTGGTCAGAGCAATTTCTTGCTCGGCTATGTTTGCAAGCGGCGGGGAGAGGGGTAAATCACTGAACGTGGGCTCAGTGCGTGTCACAAGCGGCGGGGCGATTTTTGGCCCGAGTTGAAATAAACGCGGGCTGGCTTTAATGGGCGTGCTGACTTTGGGGCTGCGGCTCGGAAGCGGTGCAGGCTCTGTTGTTTTGCCGTGTATGGCAGATAAGCGCTGATGAATTTCTTCACTCGCAATCAGCGGTAAGGCAGCAGGCGCACTTGGGCGAGGCCGTTCGATATGGCTCTTTACCCGATGATCACTTTGTAAATGTTGCCGGATTTGGGATAAATCAATCAAAGGCAGCGGGTTGGCTGCTGGCGCAGCCGCTGGCGTTGTGTTTTTAAAGTGCTGAAATAGCTCGTCCTTATGGATGGGTGGCTGGCTATTGAGCGCAATAGGGCTGGTTGGCTGTGCATGTGGTGGCAATGGAGTGGGCACAGCGCTTGCTGCACCACGCTGAGTACGATGCGGGCTTGGGCTTGTAGAGGTGGCAGCAAGCTCTGCAACGGCGGCTTCTTTGATCTCTTCATCATCCCAGTCTGCTTCGCTTTCTTCTTCACTTGCTTCAGGCGCGTCAGAATCATCGTGATGGTTCGGGTCAAATTGCGCTTTAATCCCTGCAATGATTGCTTGCCAGCCTGTTTCAATGGCGAGGCCAGTACGCTCAAGGATGTCGCTCCATGGTTTTTGTCGCCATAGCGGTACACCCAAGCCCAGCCCGACTGAAAAAAGCAGCGCCGATAAAATAGCCGAATAGCCCAATAAGCTTTGCCCACCCGCCAGCGTGGCAAGGGTAATGGCAAAGCCGATATATGCAATTGTGGATTGTTTTTGTGGCTTCCATACCCGCTCTAATGCAAAAAATGCGCAAAGCCAGGCGGCGAGGCCAATGTGCGGATTGAACCCAAGTAGCACGATTAAAATAAAAGCAGGGCAAAGCCAAGCTAAACGGGCCGTTTGCAATAGGTGGTTGATTCGGGAAATGAATCGAATAGGCATGTTTTTACAAATCCAAGACGGCAGAAATAGGCAGAACCGGCATTATCCGCTTCCTCAGGGATAACGCCAATCAGCAAAAAGGCCAGAGCTTACTGCACTTGTTTTTGTGGGGCGAGCTAAAAAACAGATCAACGCTTTTTTATAGGGCATTCAGGCGCAAAAGCGCCCAAATTACTCGTGTTTTTATACCTACCTGAGGCATTACGGGTTCTTTTGTAAATCCAGTTTTTCTGGCGCAACTAAATCAAATAGCTCGGGGTGTTGCTTGCCATACCAGTTTTTTACTTCGTGGTGATCGAGTGCCAAAAAGTGTTGGATGCCAGGTACGAGCGGAAAGAGCATAGCAATGAGAAGTAAGCAAATCCCAAAGCCTGCATAGACAGCGCTGATATCCAAAACACCCAAAGCAATGCCTGCGATGGCCGGCCCTAACATGCCAGAAATTTGCATCACCATCATATTGACCGAAGAAAAACGGCTGCGAAAATGATCGGGCACAGCTAGTTGGCGGTGTGTTTGCCCAACCAGCTGGCTAATTGAGATTGAAAACCCAGCCAAACCAAATCCCAGTACTAAAAGCCAGCCTTGCATGCTGAGTGCAACGCCAATAATAATCAGCGCCGACACCATAACGGCCCCCATGCAGGCACGAAACCGCCCATGAGCCAGAATGACTTTCTGAGCGCCCCAAAAAGCGCCAATTAGCATACCTAAGCCTAAGGCTGCTTCGGTAGCGCCCAGCCAGCTGGCATTTAACTTGAGTGAATGAACTTTCAAAGGCAGTAGCATGCCTAGTGCGGGAGAGAAAAACATCATGCTAAAAAAGGCGTAAATCGTCCAACTGCGATCAATCGGAATTTCCCACTTTGCGCGTAAGCCTGCGTGTACTTCTGCGTGCCATTGGCCACGGGTTTTAGCTGCGGGTTTGATGGGGGGAATCGCAAAAGCAGATAGCGCGGCAATAAAAAGAATGATGGTGTAAATCCATAGCGCAAAGGGAATACTACTGAGTGCAACAACCGCACCACCCACCACGGGGCCTGCTAATCGCCCAAGTGATTGCGCACTTTTTTGTAAGCTAAGCGCATCAGCAAGACGATCGGGCGGCACTAAATCGGCAGTAATGCTGGATACGGCAGGGTGTACTACTGAAAAGGCAATGACCTCAATTATATAAATCAGCACAATCGGCAGAATATGATAAACGCCTAGGCTGGCCATTGTTGCTAAGCCAATGGCCGTCATTACCGCAACGAGCAAGCCCCACGCCATTAAGCGTGATTTGGGATGACGGTCTCCCAGTGCAGAAAGGAGCGGCAAGGCGATCAGCATGGTGAGCGCTGATGAAATACCAAAAATCGATAAATCGGCCGCGCCACCATGTGTCACAATCCACCAGCTAATTGCCACACTACCCGTGGTGAGCGAGAGCACCGCCAATACATCACACAGCAAAAGAAAAGGAAAGGCATGGCCTAGGCCTTGCCATTTACGGCTAAAGGAAGTGAGCATTGGGGTCTCGCTTAGAAGAGGCGGTGGGTGGGGGCTAGTCGTGGACCATTGCATTTACAAACATCGCGTTATTGTAGAGCGCCACAAGTCTGAAGCTTTATCCAGATGCAGCGCCGTATCCGTGCAAACCACCATGCGGCGTAATGCAGCCAAGCAAAAAAACGCTTGGTTTTATTAGCTCCCTACGAAAAAAGCTCGGGATGTTGTTTGGCGTACCAGTTTTTTACTTCGTGGTGATCTAAGGCTAAAAAGGCCCGGACATTAGGCAGCAAGGGGAAGGTGATCGCGACTAAAAAAATACCGAGGCCAAATGTGGCATAAACCGCATCAATATCAACGATGCCCAGCGCGATGCCTGCAATAGCTGGCCCTAGCATGCTTGCCAGATTCATTACCATAAAATTAACCGAAGAAAACCGGGCGCGAAAATGGTCCGGTACAGCGAGTTGTCGATGGGTTTGGCCAACAAGTTGGCTGATGGATAAAGCAAAGCCTGTTATGCCAAAGCTTAAAACCAGCATCCAGCCTTGGTTGCTGAAGGCGGTGGCGCAGATGCCTAGTGCTAAGGTGAGGATAGCTGCAAGCGCCGCGCGAAATCGCCCCTGCCACTCGATTACTTTAGCCGCTCCCCATAAAGCACCGAGTAACATCCCCATGCCTAGTGCGGCTTCGGTACCACCTAGCCACTGGGCGCCTAATTGCAAAGAATGGATTTTTAGCGGCAGTAACATGCCGATAGCCGGGGAAAAAAACAGCATGGTAAAAAAGCCAAAAATCGTCCAACTGCGATCAATGGGGATTTTCCATTTTGCGTGTAAACCAGCACGAACTTCGGCACTCCAATGGCTTTGCGCGGCTTTATTTGAGGGCGTAATGGCTGGAATGGCAAAGGCCGAGAGGGCTGCAATGAACAGCGTGGCGGTATAAACCCATAAAGCGAAAGAAATGCTACTGAAGGCCACGACCAGCCCGCCCACTACTGGCCCGGCTAGCCGCCCGAGTGATTGCGCACTTTTTTGTAGGCTTAAAGCATCCGCTAAGCGATTGGCGCTGACTAAATCGGCAGCAATGCTGGATACGGCAGGTAAGACCATTGCGAATGCAATGACGTCAAAAGAATAAATGAAAATAATCAGCCCAATATGATACAAGCCCAAGCTTGCCATTAAGGCCAAGCCAAGCGCGGTTATCACAGCGGCAAGCAGACCCCAGGCAATGATGCGGGATTTAGGCAGGCGATCCCCGTGTGCAGAAAGTAGCGGCAGGGCAATCAGCATGGTCAGTGCGGCCGTAATACCAAAAATGGATAAATCGGCTGCACCACCATGCGTCACGATCCACCAGCTAATTGTCACACTACCCGTGGTGAGCGAGAGCACTGCTAATACATCACACAGCAAAAGAAAAGGGAAAGCATGGCCCAGGCCTTGCCATTTATTGCTAAAAGAAGCAGGCATAGGAATCACGTCTGAAAGTGGAAATTGATTTTAACAGCTTACTGTACGGCGACAAATTGCTTTATTTGTTTGGCATTTTTTGCTGGGGTGGATAGAAATCATTGTGGTTGTTCCGCGCTTATAAAGAGATTTTAAGGGGGGATTGTCACTGCGTTTTACGCCAAACACCCCTCTGTCATGCACCATGTCTTATACAGCTTGTCTTTCCCCTTACTGTGGCATTTGCTCAACTACAGCCTGCTGGAGTACGCATGATGGATACTGAGTACAGAATAAAGCGCATTGCGTTTTGGATGCTGCTGGCAAGCCTGTTTTTATATGCGGTTTTCTTTGTGTGGATGTGTGTTCGCTGGGGGGCGCCAGAGCAGCATAGGGCGATTGCAGATATTTTATTTACCCTTCCCTTAGTGCCTGCCGCCGTAGTGATCTGGTGCGTTTTTTTACTGCGCCCGGATCAGCGCAGTATTCTGTTTGTTGGGCTTGCGGTGAGCTGCTATTTGCTGGCGTCGCTGATCTGGAATTACATTGATATTATTTTGCGCGAGAAGCCCTTTCCATCTTTTGCCGATGTTTTTTATGTGGCGAGCAATATATGTATCATTTTTGCCATCGCGTCTCTGCCGCAAAAGAGTAGGCAGGATGCGGGGCATCAGCTGCTGGATGTAGCGATTGTCGTGGCGGTGGCGATTGTTTTTTCTTGGCACTTTATCTTGCAGCCAACGTTTACAACGCTGGCCGGGGATATGCTGTCTGTCTCGGTGGCGCTCGCCTATCCGGTGATTGACCTGGTGTTTTTCGCACTACTTTTACGCCATCTTGCTTTGCAGTCATCTCCCCTTACTCTTGATCAATTGCTGCTTAGCGCCGCGGTGGGTATGGCGATTGTGGGTGATGCTTGTTACTACCTCTTGGTGGCTTCCGCCACAGATCTCACGATTTCCTGGGTTAATTTATTACTGGCTGGGTTTAATTGTCTGCTGGCGGCAGCATGCTATACCAGCCTGTCGCCGCGTAAGCTCTGGCAGCGCGCCTTTGTTTTGGCTGCGCCGGTTAAGCGTACCTTGCCTTATCTTGCCGTGCTGGCGTGCTATAGCTTGCTTTTGTGGCTGGGGCCACAAGCCAGTGATGTGCAGTGGGGCACCGCGCTGGTCACTTTACTGGTGGTCATACGGCAAATCATCACGCTGGATGCCAATGCCAAGCTTAATCAGGCTTTACAGCAGGCGATGGAGCAGGCTGAGGTGGCCAATGAGGCCAAGGGGCGCTTTCTGGCCAATGTAAGTCATGAATTACGCACGCCGCTGACTTTGATTCTGGCTCCTTTGGAATCCTTACTTTGCGCCTTGCCGCCGTCAGAGCGTGGCCAATTTGAGCGGGTAAAGCGTAATGCCTTACTGCTGATGAACCGGGTTAATGATTTGCTGGATTACTCCAGATTAGATGCCGGGGCTTTTGTGCCGCGTTTTGAGAAAATAAATTTGCAGGAGATGCTGTTTAATCTTACTGATTCGGCGAAAGAATTAGCCAAAAGTAAGGCTTGCACTTTAAATGTGAAGCTTGATCCTGCCTTAGAAATCGTGGTGGCTGATCGCAGTGCCTTAGAAAAAATACTACTGAATTTATTAAGTAACGCCCTGAAATTTACCCCTGATGGCGGTGAAATCAATATCACGGGCAAAGTGATCAATGATGCTGCTTTTCAATTACAGGTTGCAGACAATGGATTGGGCATTCCCAGCGAGCAACAGGCGCTGTTATTTAAGCGCTTTCAGCAGTTAGATGCAGGAGAAACCCGTCGTTATCACGGGACGGGCATCGGGCTTGCCTTAGTTAAAGAGCTGGCAGAGCAAATGGGGGGAAGCGTGGCATTGGTCAGTCAGCCAGGGGAAGGCGCTTGTTTTAGTGTGAACTTGCCTCGCAATGTGGAAGCCTCGGCCGCATCTGCTCCCTTGCCAGATACAGATACTTTGCGCCGCGCAAGGTTTCAAGTGCTGGCACCACTGGCGGGCAATAAGCGCCGGCAAGCCAGTCCTGATCGCGTGTTGGTCATCGATGATAATGCCGATATGTGCGCCTATATCGCTGATTTACTCCGTGATGATTGCACCGTATTTGTAGCGGCTAATGGTCGGGATGCATGGGGTATTTTGCAGCATCAGGCGCTTGATCTGGTGCTCTCCGATGTGATGATGCCTGAAGTAGATGGCATTGCTTTGCTGGCCAGAATTAAAAACACGCCTGCTTTAGCGCATCTGCCGGTTATTTTATTAACAGCAAGAGGCGGAGACGAGGCGCGGGTATCTGGCTTAGCCAGCGGGGCCGATGATTATATTTCCAAGCCTTTTTCTGCTGAGGAGCTGCGGGCGCGGGTTCGGGCTGCTTTGCGTACCTGCCATATGCATCAGCAATTGCAGCAGGCGGCTCACGACGGCGGGGTAAGGATGCTGGCTTCAGGTATGTTGCATGATTTGGGCAACGCCCTGAATGGCGTGACGGTGACCACCAGTGGGTTGCAGGATTATGTAAGTAGCTCAAAGCTGCAATTGCTGCATCAGCTTGCCGATTTATTGGATCAAAACAGTGAAAATCTGGTTGAGTTTTTGCAAAACGATGAGCGTGGCAAGGCCATCCCTGCTTTTATCCGGCAGCTTTCCCAGCAATTAACGCTGGAGCATCAATATATCGAGCATAAATTAGGCGTATTAGCCCGCAGTGCGAATCATGCAAGCAAAGTCATTACCGATCAAAGAAATGGCATGGTGAAATCAGACGGCCATTTGTGTGAATTTATCCCGCTTGATGCTTTGCTTGAACATGCCATTTTGCTGGCAGATTCCTTATTTGATTTTAAAGACGTGCAAGTTGAAAGGAATTATCAAGATGCGGTGGCCGTGCTGGCTGATCGGCATAAATTATTGCAATTATTAATTAATTTATTGCATAACGCCTTACAGGCTTTAGAGCTGTCTGCAGCCAGCCCCAAAAAAATTATTCTGCGTACGAGCAGTGATGGCGGGCGGGTTAGCTTGCGTATTCAGGATAACGGCGTAGGAATGAGTGCCGATCAGCTAGCTACACTCTTTGATCAAGGTAGTAGTAGCAAGGGAGAAGGGCATGGCTGGGGCCTGCATAGTGCCGCCAATTGGTCGCTGGAGATGGGGGGTAAATTACGGGCAGAGAGTGCAGGTATTGGTTTGGGAGCGTGCTTTACGCTGGAGTTATCGGCTTGTTTGGATGAAGTAATCAAACAGCCGCAGGGAGTGGTCGATGTCTGAGATTCGTATTTTAGTGGTGGATGATAATCAAGATAATCTGGCGCTGTACCGGGATATTCTGGTGCCTGATTTGCCTGTGGTAAGTGAACGTCTATCTGCTTTGGAAGCCACACTTTTTGCGACTGTTGAGCTAGCTGCGGATGCACCACAATTTGTACTTGATTTAGAATCCGATGGGGAAACTGCTTGTCAGCGTGTGCAGTATGCGTGGCGCTGTGGCTGGTTGTATGACTTGGCTTTTGTTGATATGCGTATGCCCGGCGGCTGGAGCGGGCTGGAAACAATTACACAATTATGGCGGCAAGACCCGCGTTTGCCGGTAGTGATTTGCAGTGCTTATAGCGATTACTCATGGGAAGATATTACTCAGCTTTTGGGGCATGCCGGCCAGTTAAAAATGCTCAGAAAGCCATTTGAACGACAGCAGGTGCTGGAGCTGGCTTTAGATGCCAGCAAATAATAAAAGCCGCTTGCGCGGCTTTTATTATGGGTGAAGACGGTTAATTAATTAACCAGTTCACGCGCTGCAGCCACTTGATCTTTATAAGCATCAAAAATACCGCGCAAGGAGTCTTCCATCGTGGTACTTGGTGCCCAGTTCAGGTCGGCCTTGGTGTTGTCGATTTTTGGCACGCGGTTTTGTACGTCTTGATAACCCTTGCCGTAGTAGTCTTGGGAAGTGGTTTCCAGAACAGTTACCTTAGCCGCCATTTCTGCATATTCAGGATAGGTTTTAGCCAATTCCAGCATCATGGTGGAAAGCTCACGTACCGAGTAGTTGTTTACTGGATTACCGATATTGTAAATCTGGCGAGTGGCTTTGCCGTCTTTATTGTCGATAATCTTAACCAGTGCTTCGATACCGTCAGTGATGTAAGTGAACGCACGTTTTTGCGCGCCGCCATCTACTAATTTAATCGGCTCGCCACGAACGATATGACCCAAGAATTGGGTAATCACACGGCTAGAGCCTTCTTTTGGGGTGTGGATGCTATCCAGACCCGCACCAATCCAGTTAAATGGACGGAATAGGGTGTAATCCAAGCCTTCTTGCTGGCCGTAAGCCGCAATCACACGATCCATCAGCTGCTTAGAGCAAGCATAGATCCAGCGTGGCTTGTTGATTGGGCCGTAAACCATATTGGATTCTTCTGGATCAAATGCTTCGTCTTCACACATGCCATACACTTCGGATGTAGAAGGGAAGACCACACGTTTTTTGTATTTAACGCACCATTTGATAATTGGTAGATTGGCTTCAAAATCCAGCTCGAACACACGCAGTGGCGCTTGTACATAGGTCGCCGGTGTTGCGATCGCAACTAATGGCAATACCACATCACATTTTTTAACGTGGTATTCAATCCATTCTTGATTAATGGTGATGTCGCCTTCAAAAAAGTGAAAGCGTTTGTTATCCATAAATTCAGAAACTTTATCGCTATACATATCCATGCCGAAAATTTCCCAATCGGTATTTTCGAGGATGTGTTTGGATAAATGATGGCCAATAAAGCCATTGACGCCAAGGATTAAGACTTTTTTCATTGTGTTTTCCCGAAGGTACTAATTAATGTAAATCTATTGAGGACGCACCAAAATGACGGATGAAATCGTTGCCATTCAGTGTTTCCCCATCGAATTCTGCGTGCAGTACTAAAAGTGCTGCACCATCACTGCAAAGCAAGATGATTCGGCTGCCGTCAGCATACATCAGCGGTGTAATGGGTTCGATGGCTGTTGTAACTGCTGTAAATATTTGCCGTGTGCGCCAGATAATCAAGCGTTTGCCATCGATGTCACTAAATGCACCCGGATAAGGCACGGTCACAGCGCGTACCAAATTATGGATGTCTTTAGCGTTTTGTTGCCAGTTTATTTGGCCGTCTTTTGCCGTGCGCCCGCCATAATAAGCGCCTTGGCTTAAGTCTTGCTGCGTAAAATCAGTTTTTCCTGCAATTAAACGCGGTAAAGCTGCGCTTAAGCATAATTCGGCCGCTACGGTGACTTTTTCAAACACTTCTTGTGCGGTGTCATCAGGAAAAATAGGCACAGCTTGCTGCGCCACAATCGGGCCATTATCTGGCTTGATATTCATCACATGCAAGGTGGCACCGGTTTCGGTTTCACCTTTAATAATCGCCCAATTAATCGGCACGCGGCCACGGTATTGCGGCAATAAAGAGCCGTGCATATTAAACGCACCTTGCTTTGGCGCACTTAATAATGGCACTTTTAGCATATTGCGATAATAAAATGAGAATAGAAAATCCACATTGAGTGCGGCAATCTGCGCCTCCACTTCTGGCGTGTTTGGATTGTCCGGCGTAATGCACGGGATTTCATAATCACTCGCTAATTGGGCGACCGAGCCAAACCAGATATTCTCATTTGGATTGTCTTGGTGCGTCACAATCAGCCTGATCTCAATCCCCGCAGCCAGCAGTGCTTTAATACAGCGCACGCCTACATTATGGTAGGCAAAAACAACAGCTGATTTCACGCGCCATCCTTTTTATATTGATCTGGGTCGGCCTGTAAAATATTGGCAATTAAATAACGTGGGCGCTGGCGTACTTCATGATAAATACGGCCGATATATTCCCCTAAGAGGCCAATACCAAATAGCGCAATCCCGATCAGGAAGAAGACGATGGCGAATAAGGTAAATAGCCCGCCGACCTCTGGCCCCATAAAAATACGACGTAAGACCAGCAATAAGAATAAAGCCCCTGAGCCTAAGGATACAAAAATCCCCAGCATAGAAAACAATTGCAAAGGCAGAATCGAAAAACCAGTCATTAAATCAAAGTTAAGACGAATTAGGCTGTAAAGCGAATACTTGGACTCGCCAGCAAAACGCTCTTCGTGCCCCACTACCACTTCGGTAGGGTTTTGCGAAAAAGAGTAAGCCAGCGCAGGGATAAAGGTGTGCATTTCCTGACACTGATTAATGGTGTCGATAATGCGGCGGCTATAGGCGCGCAGCATGCAGCCTTGATCGGTCATTTTGATCTTGGTGAGTTTTTCGCGCAGATTATTCATGCTGCGGCTGGCTACATGTCGCCACCAGCTGTCATTACGCTGACGACGAATCGAGCCGACATAGTCGTGGCCCTTATCCATTTCTGCCAGTAGCGTGCCGATGTCTTCGGGTGGGTTTTGTAAATCCGCATCGAGGGTCACGATGCGTGATCCTTTGGAGTGCTCAAATCCTGCCAAAATGGCGCGGTGCTGACCAAAGTTGCCGTTGAACAAAATCACCCGTGTTACATCAGGGCGCTTTTCGTATTGGGCGCTTAATAGGCCTGCCGAGCGATCACGACTGCCATCATTAATAAACAGAATCTCGTAAGGCGTATTTAAAGCATCGAGCGCAGGATAAAGGCGATCAAACAGAGCTTGTAAGCCGTCTTCTTCGTTATAAACCGGTACGACTACTGAAACGATGGGGGTCATTGATATCTCTTTTTAAAACCTGATACATAAGTGCTGCAAAAAAGGGATGCATTGCATCACTTGTAGGGCGGGTGAAACCCGCCAGATTTATATCTCAAAATAAATACGCGGCGGGTTTCACCCGCCCTACGTAATTTATGGTGCTAATTCAAGCTCGCAGAAATCACTTCGCGTAAAGCAGTACAAACGCGCTCTACATCAGCCACTTCCATTGCAGGGAACAGCGGCAGGGTAATCGTGCTTGCACCAATATGCTCTGCGTGAGGGTACATGCCCTCGCTGTAGCCTAAGTTGCGATAATAGGTAAACAAATGCAGCACGGGGTAATGCACGCCAATGCCTATGCCTTTTTCTTTCATTTGCGCGATAAACTCGCCACGGCTGATTTTCATCTTTGCCAGCGGCAATAGCGGCTGGAACATATGCCAGTTGCTATTTGTAAAATCAGCGGGCGGCAATTCTAAGCCTAAATCGGTGTCTAGCAAACGGAAATAAGCCTGAGCGAGTTCTTTTCGCTTGGCATTAAAGCCGTCTAGTTGCTTGAGTTGCCCCAGACCAATGGCCGCAGCCACATCGGTCATATTGAATTTACCGCCGGGTAAATCGACATCCATGCTGCCATCGGGGAAGCGGGTTACGCCTTGTAAGCGCCACTTTTCAAATAACGCCGCCTCGGCTTCGTTATTCATCACTAGCGCGCCGCCTTCGGTGGTGGTCATGTTTTTATTGGCGTGAAAAGAAATCGAGCATAGGTCGCCAAAGCTGCCGATCTTTTGCCCATTCCACGTTGCCCCTTGCGCTTGAGCTGCGTCTTCAATCACGCGTAAACCATGTTTTTTAGCGATGGCATAGAGGCGATCACGATCCACCGGCAGGCCAGCCAAATCAATCGGGATGATGGCTTTGGTACGTGGCGTAATCGCGGCTTCGACTAAATCTAAGTCAATATTGCGTGTCACTGGATCGACATCGACCAGCACCAGCTTGCCACCGGTATTTAAAATTACATTGGTGGTGGATACCCAAGTCATGGGCGTGGTAATGACTTCATCGCCAGGCTGTAGATTAATTAATCGCAGCGCGATCTCTTGCCCGCCAGTTGCGGAATTCACCACGCGCACTGGGCGGCCGCCAAAATAGGTGGAAAGCGCGGCTTCAAAGGCTTTTACTTTGGGGCCGCTGGTGATCCAGCCCGAGCGCAATACATTGGCCACATCATTAATGGTTTCTTCGTCAATGCTTGGGCGGGTAAAGGGGAGGAAGTCGCTCATGAATGATCCGTTTGAATTTTTAAAGAATGTGGCAAGAATTTAAGTGCAATTGCTGCGAGAGCAATACCGATCAGCGCACCACAGGCGTTAGCCAGCATATCGAGGGTGTCAAAACTACGATAGGGCGTCAGTGCCTGTGCAAACTCAATGGCAACGCCCATCAGGCTGGCCAGTAACCAGATTTGGGACAGTTTTTTTTGGCGAACAAGGGCAAACCAAAGCGCCAGCAAGCCGTAGCTTAGAAAATGGCCGATTTTGTCGCTGTTCGTACCAGGAGGCATGGAAAGCGGGACCAAAGACATGACCCAGATAAACGCCACATAGGCCCAAGCCAGTCTTTCTAAATAGGCACGCTGCATTAGCTTTTTGCCACCAGCAATACGCCCAGCATAATAATGCCAATGCCCACTAAGCGCATCGGCGTGACGGCTTCGCCAAATAACCACCAAGCTAAGCCTGCATTCACGACATAGCCAATGGATAGCATAGGGTAGGCGATGCTGACCTCAACGCGGGATAACGCCAAAATCCACACCACTACGCTAATTACATAGCAGGAGAGCCCGCCAATAATATGCGGATTGCTGGCTATTTTTAGCCCGATTGGCCATGCGTTGGCCATGGAGAAGTCAAACTGCCCAATGGTGCGTGTGCCCGCTTTTAATAAAAGCTGAGCACCCGCATTGAGCAGTACGCCAAATAAAATCAATCCGAATTCAAGGGCTTTCATTGTTTAGTGATCACTAGTCTGCGAGCGTCCTGAGCGATGATTTTCATTTTAAGCCCGCGCTCTTGTAGCTTTTTGAAAGTATCGCTTTCTGCTTCGCTATCGATAAAGGCCACAGGATGGCTGTCCATTTCCCATTGAAGGGTGAAGTTATCCATGCTCATGAATTTATCGGGCTCGGATTGTTGGCCCATTTTAAATTCATCGACATATTCAACAAATTGCAGAGTTTGCTTCAAATAAAACGGGAGTGATTGGTCGTAATAATGCACGGCATAGAGCTTGCTATCTGGCTTAAGTAGTGGTTTTACTGCAGCAACAATATGGTAGCTGGAATTGGTATAGGCATAAGACTCGTGCCCAACCATAGGCAATTGTCCACCCACCAAACCAGAAAGAGCCATCACCGCAATGGCGGCTTCTTTTTTGCCCTTGCCCGCCAATATAAAGCTAGCGATTGCTCCGCCTGCCAGCACGATACCTGCGGCTACCAACCAGCCCGCGTAGGCCGCGTTGTAGATTTGTGGTGTGTGCGCACTCGCCATTGAGCTGACATAGGGATAGGCGCCAATGAGCACAATGCCTGGCACTGCAATCCAGAGCAGGTGCCAGCGCAGCGCCTTGCTGCTGATGTTCATCAGCGTTTGTGCCATCAACATGGCTAGTGCAGGGAAAATCGGCAAAATATAAGAAGGCAGTTTGGAGCCTGATTTAGAGAAAAAGGCAAAAATAAACACGGCCCAAATCAATAGAAAACGGTTAACTTTAAATTGCCCGTCTATTTTCCAGCTGTTTTTAAGTGCCTGCGGCAACAGGCTGGTCCATGGCAAGAGCCCAATGGCTAAGATAGGCAGAAAGTAATAAATCGGGCCTTCACGACGATGCTCGGTGCTTAAAAAACGCTCGAAATGCTCATGAATAAAGAAAAACTGAGCGAATTCCGGATTGGCTTTCGATACGGTTAAAAACCAAGGCACGGTGATCAGCAAGGCCAGCGCTAAGCCTTTAACGAGGTGGAGCTTGGTCCAAAGCTTAAGGTCACGGCAAATAATGGAATAAGCCACAATCGCGATGCCAGGTAACACCAGTCCGATTAAGCCTTTAGATAGAACGGCCAGACCAATCGCGCCCCAAGCCATGAGCATGCCATTGCGGTTTTCTTTGGCGCTGGCTCCGTCACGTTGGGCAAGCAAGAAGCCACACAAGCTAAATGTTAGAAATGCACTGACACCCATGTCGAGTGTTAAAAAGTGGCCGTTGCCTATCCACCAAGCGCTACTCGCTAAAATGCCGCCTGCTAGCCAAGCCGTGGCCTCACCCCAGAGTTTTCGGCTAGTAAAAAATACCGCCAGCAAGCCCAGAAAGCCGGTCAGCGCGGGCCATAGCCTTGCTGCAAAGTCTGATTCGCCTAGTACTTCAAAACTTGCCGCCGTTGCCCAGTATTGCAAAGCGGGTTTTTCAAAGTATTTGATGCCATTGAGGCGCGGCGTATTCCAATCGCCACTCACGACCATTTCTCTAGCGATTTCCGCATAGCGGCCTTCATCAGGGGTAATGAGTTTGCGGTAGCCTAAGGTGCCAAACCAGAGGACGGCCAAGAGGAGAAGCACCAGCCACTTGGCGGCGGGGCGATTAATCAGACTATTCATGGGTTTTCATTGGGGTTGAGCGGTGCGGCATTGTACCTGAAGCCGCATGGATGGGTGAAACGCTGCGGTGTATAGAATTTGTAGGCTGTCCTATTCTCTGCGTGTTCGAATTAGAACCAAAACGGCGCCACCTCCTCCCTCATGCTGCGGAGCTTGGCAAAAAGCCAGTACTTCATCTCTTTGTGCCAGCCAATTTTTGAGTTTTTGTTTTAAAATCGGCTCGCCATTTTTGGAACCCATACCTTTGCCATGCACAATCCGTACGCAGCGCAGACCGGCAGCGTTGGCGCTTTGCAAGAAACGCGTCACGCTGATTCTGGCTTCATCGCTGCTTAAACCGTGTAAATCCAGATGGCCAGTTGTTGACCACTGCCCTTTGCGCAGTCGTTTTAGGGTGTCAAGCTTTTGACCA
Source organism: Iodobacter arcticus (assembly GCF_042664895.1). Taxonomy (NCBI): domain Bacteria; kingdom Pseudomonadati; phylum Pseudomonadota; class Betaproteobacteria; order Neisseriales; family Chitinibacteraceae; genus Iodobacter; species Iodobacter arcticus. Next base: position 1,645 of record NZ_JBHTBQ010000007.1, on the reverse strand, counting down.
GGCTTGCTGTACAGCAGCTCTTCGCCGGGCGCTAGCTCATCCCAAGGCCAAAAATCGGTCATATCATCGAGCGGGCTGAGGTGCTCGGCATGTTGCTTACGCGGCCAGGGGCTAATTTCAGGCTTCGGGTGCTGGTATTGCCTGTTTTTAAGTGGGGTAACGCCTTGCACCGAGCGCATAAAAAGAGCGTGATCGTCCAGTGCCTCAATGGGCTTGTGCTGAACTTTGGCGACGGCTTGCGGCTTGGCACGTAACGCTTTTCTAAGCTGGCGAAGCTTGGGGGTATCCATGTGAATCCGATGCAAAAGGGGCGCTCGGCGCCCCTTGATATTTCTATGTCATTTCATTGCTGCTTAGCGTAAAGAATCCAGATATTTATCTGCATCAAGTGCTGCTTGGCAACCCGACGCGGCTGACGTTACAGCCTGGCGGTAAATATGGTCTTGCACGTCACCAGCGGCAAATACACCAGCAATGCTGGTGCCTGTTGAGCCGCCATCACGGCCACCCTTGGTGATGATATAGCCTGTGGCATCCATTTCAAGCTGGCCTTTGAAGATGTCTGTGTTTGGCTTGTGGCCAATCGCAATAAATACCCCTGTTAATTCAAGATCACGCGTGCTGCCGTCTACGGTAGATTTAAGACGTGCGCCGGTTACGCCTGTGGCATCGCCCAGCACTTCATCAAGTGTGCTGTTGGTTGCGAGCGTGATCTTGCCTGCTTCCACTTTTTCCATCAGATGATTAATCAGGATTTTTTCTGAGCGGAAAGTATCACGGCGGTGAACCAAAGTGACGTGGGATGCAATATTAGAGAGATACAGCGCTTCTTCAACTGCGGTATTACCGCCACCTACCACGGCAACTTGCTGGTTGCGATAGAAAAAACCATCGCAGGTTGCACAAGCTGAAACACCGCGGCCAGCAAAAGTTTCTTCGCTGGGCAGACCGATATATTGAGCCGATGCGCCCGTTGCAATAATCAGAGCGTCACAAGTGTATTCGCCAGAATCGCCCACGAGGCGGATTGGTTTTTCATTTAAATAAGTGGTGTGAATGTGATCAAAGATCATTTCAGTACCAAAACGCTCGGCGTGTTTTTGAAAGCGCGCCATCAACTCAGGGCCTTGTACGCCATCTGCATCTGCTGGCCAGTTATCCACATCTGTTGTGGTCATAAGCTGCCCGCCCTGTGCCAGACCCGTCACCATGACGGGGTTTAGGTTGGCACGAGCCGCATAAACGGCTGCGGTATAACCAGCAGGGCCAGAGCCAAGAATAAGTAAACGAGCGTGTTGCGTAGCCATAAATCAGCGTCCTGTGTTGGGGGAGAGGGGGATTGCCTTGATTTAGGCAAAGTTTACGGCTTTAACGGCACTCTTTCTAATCAAAAATGCCTATGACCCTGATTAGTAATGGGATCTCCCCTTGTTTTTTGCCCAAAAAGCTAAGAAATCATATTAAGAGCGATGCTTGGGGTTTTTGTTGAGGGGCTAAAAAAGGGGTATTTCAAATAAACCATGGATAAAATGCCCCGCTTTAATTTACCTGATTATGTCTCTTACTCAGTTAATCGCCCTCGCGGGCAAGGCTTAGCAATGAGTAAGGCATGCAGCATGCGGGGAATAAGGGCGCATAAATCAAA
>NZ_JBHTBQ010000006.1:227902-380801 GCF_042664895.1 Iodobacter arcticus | reverse complement strand
CTCGTCAGCGGTGCAAGCACCCTGTTACCGTTCGACTTGCATGTGTAAAGCATGCCGCCAGCGTTCAATCTGAGCCAGGATCAAACTCTTTAGTTTAATCACTAAGCTAGTACTTACTGGCTTACTTTATTCAGAGCAACCATCGCTGGTTACTCCTTACTCATGTAAGCACTTGTTTCGCTTCCGAACCAAGCACTCACACTCATCGACTGTATTTTTTTAAAGATCATTTCGCTACTGCTTGAACACCGTGTTGCTGTGTGTGCTGCAGCGAGAGGCCGAACTATACCGGCGGGACCCTGCTCGGTCAACACTATTACTGAGATAAAACCAATTAAGTCGCTAAGTCATTGATTTAAATAACAGCCATTTTGTTTCTTTTTTACCGCCCCGCAGTAAAGCCGCAGACCAGCGCCGTTTTAATATTAAAAAGTTCTCAAAGAACCTGCGGGTTTCGATCATTTATTTAAGTAATCAGTAAAAATCAAGCTCACGAATCTACATATATATAGTTAAGGCGTTGCTTTGGGTTTTTCTAGTGATGCATTCAGCTGATCCACACTGATTTCATTCTTGCCGCCATTGGGCATGCCAAACATGTCAGCCATTTGTTGGGCTTGATCTTGCGTGAGTACTAATAGCTCGATACGGCGATTAGATGCCGCTTGTGGGTTTTGTACGTCGTAAGGGGCTCGATCGGCCATGCCGACCACTTGCAAGATATTCTCTACCGGCATACCGCCTTCTAAGAGACCGACTCTGGCGGCCATCGCTCGGTTGCTGGATAAGCTCCAATTAGAGAACGCGGCGTAATTAGCATTCTTATATTGCATTGAATCGGTATGCCCAATCACTAAGAGCTGGTGATCAATGCGGGAGAAGATCGCCCCCATTTTCAGCAGCAATCGCCGAAAGCGCTCGCTCGGCACTTGGCTGCCACGCTCAAACATGCCCTGCTTATCGGTATCGTGCAGCATGATGCGCAGACCATAAGGGGTAATAATGGTTTGGATATTTTCAGAAAGCCCAGCTTCTTTAAATAGCTGTAGAAACGTTTGTGCTAATTCCTGCATATCGCGCGGAGTGTCGTACTGTTTTTTAGGTGAAGCATTATCTGAATATTGCAAAGAGGCCTGCGCCCCACCGCCCTGCCCTGGTGCGGTCTGAATCGAGCCTGATTGATTGCTACCCGGCACTGGCTCGCGTGCAATTAAACTACCTTTAGGATTGCCCTGATGATCAATCAGCTCTCGATTGCCATTGCTGGCTAAAGAGCGCCCCGCACCATTACGCAATACGCGCTCGATATTTTCTTTATCGCGGGCTGAAAGCACCCATAGCACTAGAAACAAACACATCAAAGCCAATACGAAATCGGCAAAGGCCACTTTCCAAGCACCGCCGTGTGCTTCAGAACTTTGCTTGCGTGAAACTCGGCGGATAATTGTTTCTTCATGCTTATTATTCTTATTACTCAATTAAGCCGTTCCCTCTAGCGTGTTGATCCACGTTTCAAGCTGAGAAAAACTTGGCTTAATATTTAGCTGCACCAAACGACGCCCCGCATCAATCGCCAGCAAAGGGGGCTTGCCCGATACATGCGTCACCAGCACCACTTTTACGCATTCCAAATTGGATAATTCTTCTTTGACCTGCTGATGCATCATATTGCACAGCGGATCGAGCACGCCGTAGCAAAGGAAAATCCCGATAAATGTCCCCACCATCGCGGCCCCCACGCGCTCGCTGATTTCGGCGACTTCAGCGCCTTCACTAATGGTGTGCATGGTCATTACAATACCCAGCACCGCAGCCAAAATACCAAAGCCCGGCATGCCTTCAGAAATCTTATGTAGGGATTTGGACGGCTGATTAAGCTCTTCGTGAATCGCTTCTAATTCCTGCTCCAATACGCCTTCTAATTCATGCGCATTGATTTTTCCCATCGCCATCAGGCGGAAGTTATCCACAATAAAGGCGAGTAGCTTTGGTTGCTCTAAGACCAGCGGGTAGCGCTGAAACAAGGCACTTTCTCTTGGCGATTCGACGTGCTGATCTAATGCTTTAAGCCCTTGGCCCGCAGTTATCAGTAGCTCGTACATTAATAACAATAATTGGCGCTGAAAATCCGGCCCCTGCTTCTTGCCCATCACCACACGGCGGATTTGTCCCAACATTTCTGCCAGCACGTGCTTAGGATTGCCCAGCACCAAGGCGCCAAAACCTGCACCAATAATGATAAGTAGCTCAACCGGTTGCCAGATCAGGTGGAAAGTCCCCCCAATCAAGAAAAAGCCACCAAACACACACATCATCACGATGCCGATACCTAAGAACAGCTGCATGCTTTATTCCAACTCTAATTTAAAGTGCTACCTAGGAGCCTGTCAGGCACCTAGGGCTATTTTCATTTTCTTAATTGCCGATTTATTAATTTGGCAAACCCGTGCTTCTGTTAAATCTAATACCAAAGCAATTTCTTTTAAATTCAGCTCAAACTCGTAATACATCTGAATAACACGCTGCTCTTTTTCATCCAGACCTGATAAGGCCCGCGCTAGGCTCAGGCGATTAATCACCCCGTTTTCTGGCGACTCTGCACCGCCTGATTCATGCACTCCATCACTGAGCAAATCATCAAAGCTTGCCAGCACTTCGGCGTTTTCGGCCATTTGATAATCACGGTATTCTTTAGCTGTGATATCCAATCCTGCGATGGCATCGGCCTCGCTTGGCTCTCTACCTAGTTTTTTCCTTAAGGCGCGGATCTCATCCCGAATACGATGCGCGCTTTGCCTGACTGAACGTGGCCGCCAATCTAAGCGCCTAAGCTCATCCAAAATAGCGCCACGCATCCGCAGCATTGCAAAGCCAACAAACTGATCATCGGGTGTGCCATAACGGCGCAATGAATCGAGCAGGGCCATCAGGCCAATTTGCTCCATATCTTCACGATCCAGCACACAGCCCACTTGTGATGAAAGCTGCCGGAGCACACGATTGAGCAGCGGCATATAGGCTGCCAGCTGAGCGGCTTCTTGCTTGCTATCTAAAGCGCTATGGACGTAAGCGTCGGCAAGATCCACGATTTACTCAACAATCAATTTGCTGACCATCACATCAGAAAAAGGCTTATCTGATGCAACACCTTTATAGGCAGCGACGAACTCTTTATTTAAGAGCACGTGATAATCCTCAATGGTCATTTTATTGGCCATATTCAGATTGAGATGAGACAAGACCTTGACGGCGGTGCTCTTTAAAAAAGGCAGATGATTTTTAATCTCGGCTTCTTTTTCCTTGCTGGTTCTAAACACCAAATCCACCGCAATATAATGGGTCGATAAAGAGCTGCCATCGTCATTGCGCAGCATGACAATGATCTTATCTACCGAGGCAAATTTATATTCAACCGGCTCGGCCTTGGCTACCTTAGGCGCACTATCTTGCTTAAAGTAATATGCAGCCCCACCGCCCACTCCGGCAGCAACTAACAAACCCAAAATAATAAAAATAATATTCTTAGACATAGTGATTTCCAGATCGATTAAATGCGCGCCAGAATGGAGCCAAACTCACTCGTTTCTTCGTCTAATTCCGCCAAAGCCTGGCCGACCTCATCCGATTCCGCCGCATGTTTTTTGGGAGGTCCATCTTTATTCGCCGATGGATCTCTCACCTCAACGGCCACGCTGCTGTATTCCTTTTGACTTAAATCAGCACGCATCTGCTCGGTAATTGCGTGTAGCTGCTTAGTGACATCGCTATTGCTGGCGTGCAATTGCACCGATAAAGCGCCCGCTTCATGTTTAATGCTAATTTCTAATGAGCCGAGCATAGGCGGGGATAATTTAATCACCGCGCGCTCAATACCATGCCCAAGCTGCACATCGAGGCGATCTTTCAATGCAGTTTCTAAATGACGAGACCAGCTGGCAGGTTGTGTAGGCTCTAGCTTAATAGGAGCCCATTCTGAAGGCTTGGCCTCTGGCATGCTGCTTACTGCCATCGTATTTAATTCAAACGGACGAATGGCTACATGATCTGCCACATCATTCGCGCTCACTGCTGCGGCATCATTTTTTAGCACGGGTGCATCTACATCACTATTAGATGTAGTTAAGAGCTGTGCGGGTACAGTAGCTAGCTGCTGAGGCGCTACCGATACCTGCTCCGCTAAAACTAATTCAGCGGTGGGTGCGGATACTTGTCGCTCAGGCATTTTAGGAATAATGGGCGCGAAAAATGCAGGCATGCTCAAGAGAGAAGCATCCACACTCGCTGCCGTGGGCTGCTCAGTAGCATCGGCCACATCAGCAGTCTTCGCTTCACCCTCAGGCATAGGCGCGGCGCAGTCCTGCATTTCACCGCTAAAAGACATCGCCAGCAAAGGATCAAGCGGTAAGGTATGAATGAGCTGAGGCGTTAAATCCGCAGGAGCTGCCATCATGCTTGCGAGCAGATTCATAGCGCCTCCGCTGCATAAGCAAGGCTGGCATCTCGCTGCTCGGCAAATTGCGCTAATTTATCTGCCAGCTCCTTGGTCGCCAAACGGCAGGCTTCCTGCATGGTGGCATAAGCACTACGCACATTTTGCAAGGCTTGCTGCTCTTGCTCACTCCAAGCATGGCCCGCCAGCAAAGCGGCAAACTGAGCATCTAGCGTGAGAAGTTGTTCCCAATCTTGCCCAGCCAACGCTATTTTCATTTCGGCCATTTTGGCGCTGATTGCTTTAAGCCTTGGCATCACGCACACCCAGCCAACCACCGCGCAAGGTGCCTAATAATTGCTCAACTTCTACCACGCCTTCAACATCTAACTGGCTACTAGCGCTGTAAAGCCGGTAGACACAAAAATCGTATAAACGCGCCAGATTGGTGACCACTTCACCACCCTGATCAAAATCGAGCGCGCTGGATAAGCCATTCAGAATATCAATACATTTATTGATGCTCTCGCCCTTTTGCTCGAAGCGCTTGTGTTCCATATGCGCTTTGGCGCGAGCTAATTCTTCTAATAGGCCATCAAATAAGACCAAAACCAATTGCACTGGCGAGGCATTGGAAGTCTGCGCTTCCAAATTCACCGAGTGATAACTGCTATATGCTTCGTAATCCAAAATCTAAGCTCCTGTACTCTGTATATATTTGGCGTAGGGCAGGTGCAACCCACCAGATTTAGGGCATCTACGAGCTAAAAAACGGCGGGTTTCACCCGCCCTACGAAAAACATCTTCTATGCGATTGGTCTGCCACGATGCATAAAGCACGTTTTTCACCCCACCTCACAATTACATATTGTTGAACATATTGGATGTCTCACCCATTTGCGCTTGCAGCTGTTTAAGCTGGGTAAATTGCTTTAAAGCACGCTGATAAGCCTGATCGTATTGCTTGGAAATCTTATCGGCCTGAGCGCTTAAATCACCCGCCGCTTTAGAAACCGATTCCTTGCGTGTTTTTAACAGGCCATTGCTGGCATTCAACCATTTGCCCAGGTAATCGTTATTCTCTTTAATCAGATCGGTACCCGTGCTGGCGTTAAAAATCTTCTCTAGCCCTGCCGGGTTTTCGATTAGCGCTTTATCGAGCTTGCTGCGATCAAGCGATAGATTGCCGTCGCGATCGGTTTTTACGCCAAAGTCCATCAGACGCACGCCGTCAAAGCTTTGTCTGACCAAACCGTTTAATTTATCCCGCAGCGCGCGAATGCCCGAATCAGAGGCAAATGCACCACCGGCATCCCGTTTACCACTGTCATTTTTATCGTTTTTGGCATTGGCCAGCATGGCGGTTAAGGATTTCTTCGCCGCGTTAAAGCCATCGATAAAGATCTGTAAATTAGCCGCAGTATCGTTATTACTCGTGCTTACGGTGAGCTTTAATGCCGGGTCGCCGCTTTTCATGGCGCGGCTTAAATTAACCGTTACGCCCTCGATGCCAGTAAACGTATTTGATGCCTGCTTGATCGGCACACCGGTGTTTTCATCCCCCAAAAACACCAAGGCATCTTGCGCCTTAGATAAAACCTTGGGCGCTTCAAGTGCCAAAGCAGCCTCGACCCCTGCGCCACTACCGCTCACTTGCAAGCTATTGGCTTCGCCGGTTTGGCTGGAAGTCAGCACCAATTGCGACTGGCCATTGGCTGTCAACACCATGGCGCTCACTTTGCCTGAGCTGTCTTTAGATTGATTAATACTGCGCGCCAATTCGGTGAGCGATAACTTACCGTCGGCGTCTTTGTCTGCGCTGGCTAAATCAATGGCAATGGTTGCGGTGCCCACTTTGATATTAAGCTTGTCGCCAGCGGCCACTGTCATTCCATCGAGGCGAGCAAATGCCTGCTGCTCTGCCGTGGCGACTTGTTTTACAAACAGCGAGTAATTACCGTCCTGCGCCTTAGCGCCGGCCGTTACCGTGGCAATCCCTTCCTGACTCAAAGCCGCAGCATGGGCCAGCACGGACTTCTTGCCACTTAAACCACCCAGCGTGGTTTTAAAATCTTGCAGTGTTTTTTGCAGCTGAACCAAGGCATCAGAACGCGCTTTATTATCTTTGGTCCGCGTGTCATTACGGCTTTGCGCCTGCTGTACTGAGTAACTGGCAATTTGGCTAGCCAGTTGCTGGGGGTTAATTTCTGCCATGGCGTTTTTTCCGTAAAAGCAAATTAGAGGATTCTAATTAAACAAGGCGACCAAAGCCTTGTCATTAAAAAATGTAAATAATTACATCGAGCCTCTTCTACGCAAATGCGCCTGCGTAGCCGTTTCATCTGATTGCTTTTGCAACGCTCGCTCACGCAGCTTTTGCAAGGCCATACGCTCTTGCTCACCTAATTTATCCATCACTTCACGGCGCGATACGGCTGCTAATAAATCTTTACGTGCCACCGCCAGATCCGCATCGCCCAAGGCTAAGTCTTGCTTTTGCAGGGTGATGAGATTGAGTAGCGAATGTTTAAATGCACCCGCATTGATCGCCAAAGCGGGGTGCGGCACAGCGCTTGCGCCCAAGTGCTGGCAAAGCGATTCCATGCGGCTGATATTTTTTTGATAGCGCTGCGTCAGCTGGTGCTTATCTCGCACCACGGTTTCTTGCGTATCCACATCGCTTTGGCGTAAACGCAGCATCAGCTCTAGGCGCTGCACGGCTTGTGGTGTACTCATTGCAGTAGCGCCTTTAAATCGGCCAGAGAATCAGTCAGCGGCGCAGCTTCATTCACGGCCTGCTGTAAATAAGCTTCGATACGCGGGAATAAACGCACTGCTCTGTCGGTTTCTGCATCGATGCCCGGCACATAAGCGCCCAAGGGAATCAGATCTCGCACTTCGCGGTAGCGTGATAACAGCGCCTTAATCTGCCGCGACACAGCGTTATGCTCGCCGCTGCTGATCTGGCTCATACAACGGCTAACCGATTGGGCGATATCAATGGCGGGGAAATGCCCGCGCTCGGCCAGCTGGCGCGATAGCACAATATGGCCGTCTAAAATGGCTCTGGCGGTATCAACGACTGGGTCTTGCTGATCGTCCCCTTCGGCCAACACGGTATAAATCGCCGTCATACTGCCCTGCGGATTTTCACCATTGCCTGCGCTTTCGGCTAAATTAGGCAACAGCCCGAACACCGATGGCGGATAACCACGGGTTGCGGGTGGCTCGCCCAGAGCCAAAGCCACTTCGCGCTGCGCCATGGCGTAGCGGGTGAGCGAATCCACCAGCAGCAAAACACGATGGCCCTGATCGCGATAATGGGCGGCAATGCTGTGACAAAGCTCGGTAGCGTTCAAACGCATCAGCGGCGATTCATCGGCCGGAGCCACCACCAGCACGGCTTTTGCCAAGCCTTCTGCGCCCAGCGAGTGATCAACAAACTCACGCACTTCACGGCCACGCTCACCGATCAGGCCAACGACTACGATATCGGCCGAAGTATTACGGGTAATCATGCCCAGCAGCACGCTTTTACCCACGCCACTACCGGCAAATAAACCAACACGCTGGCCCTTGCCTAAAGACAACAGACCATTAATGGCACGCACGCCAATATCCAGCGGCTCGACCACTGGCTGTTTACGCAGGGGATTAATTTTAGGAGGCGCAGCGGCCAACGGTTTGTCTCCACCCAGCGGGCCAAGATCATCCATCGGCTCGCCCAAGCCATTCACAATTCGGCCCAGCCACGATTCGCCAATCATCAACGAGCTGGTCTGCGGTGCGGCCTGCACTCTCGCGCCCGCCAGCAAGCCAACCGGCTTTTTGAAAGGCATTAAAAATGAAACTTCACGGCGAAAGCCAACCATCTGCGCCTGAATCCATTCCCCTGATGAGGTTTCAATCAGGCAACGCTGGCCGGTTTCTAAGGGGCAACCAATACTTTCTAATAAGATACCGGTCACGCCAATCAGGCGTCCGGTCATCGTGGCAACGGGAACGTCATTTAAATCTAAGCGGCGCAGCGCGTCACCAATCACACTCATTCGGCAACCTGCACCAGCTGCTCTTTCAATTGATCCATGCACAGATCCAAACGCTGCATACAACCCGCATCGGCTTCCATTTCTGCACTGCGAATTCGGCACTCGCCAGGTGCAAGATCCGGATCAGCCACCAGTTGCCAGCGTGCGGCGCGCTCTGGGGCCAGCTCAATCACGCGCTGGCATTCTTCGGCATTTAAGTGCACGGCAACCGAGGTATTCATTTGCGATGTAGCCGCGAGGGTTTCATCGACCAAGGCCAGCAATTGCACCGGCTGTAAAGTCAGCTCACAGCGAATCACCTGCTTGGCGACCTTGGCTACCAAATCAACCACTTCTTGGCGCAAGGCCAGTTGGTAATCATCGCTCGCTCGCTGCACCTGTTGTAAAAGCTGCTCCATCAGGGCGGCTTTCTCATCAAAGCGAGCTAAGGCAGCCAGCCTTGCTTCGGCCTCGCCTTGAGCAAGACCCGCCGCGTGGCCTTCGGCAAAACCTGCCGCCTCGCCACTGATTAGCCCCTCGGCATGACCATCGCTCTGGCCACTATCCCAACCCTGCTGATAAGCCTCGGCGGACAAGGGCGCAGCCTCTCCACCATGGGCAGACTGAGCGGCTTGCAAACGTTGCAAAGAAGGAAAACGATGAGGGCGAACCGATTTCACTCGACCACCGCCTCAGGAAAGAGTTGTAAATCAATTTCGCCCGTGCTGGCTAATTCGCGCACGATGGCCATAATTTCTTTGCGAACTTCTTCTACTCGGCTGAGTGGCACAGGGCCAGAGCGGCGCATCATATCTTCGAAGCTTTGAGCCTGACGGCGCGGCATGGTTTGGGTAATCGCCTGACGCACTTCCGGCTCTGCGCCTTTCAATGCAATCGCCCACTGCTCTAGCTGCACGTCTTCCACAATCCGCATCAAGGCTGTTTCGGTCTGGCGCGACAAGATAAAGAAGTCGTACATACGGCTTTCGATTTCTGCCACCAGATCGGCGTCATGGGCACGGAGCAGCTCGATCATTTGCTGCTTATTGCCCGAATAGCGGTTAATGATGTCGGCGGTCTGCTGCATACCCGCGACTTCAGTGCTTTGGGTGTGCAGATTATCCAAGCAGCGATTCACCAGCTCTTCTAGCTCAAGCAATAACTCTCTATCCACTTCTTTTAAACGGGCAATACCAACCAAGACATGATCTTGTGTCGCCACCGGCAGCGCTTCAATCACTTGGCCTGCTAAGTTAGGGGGCAGAAAAGCTAAAAACACCGCCTGCATGCGTACATGCTCGTGGCTAATTCGATCCGCCAGCCACTGCGGGGAAACCCATTGCAGCCGCGCCATTTTCGGGCGAATCTCGTCGCCATAAATACTGTTAAGCACGCTATTGGCAATATCGCCGCCTAAGGCCAAATCCAAAGAGCGCTGCAAAAAAGAGCGCGAAGCGCCGTGCACGCCGCTTTGCTCTCGGTACTCATCAAAAAACTTCTGAATCGATACCTTTACCGTATCAACCTTAATACCACTCATCCGCGACATCACCTGCGTGACGGCCAGCAGTTCTTCACGCCCTAGGCAGCGCAGCACATTGGCAGCAGGCTCTTCGCCCATGCTCAATAAAACAATGGCCGCCTGCTCAACCGGCGTCATTACGGTTTCGGCCGGATTATTGATTGCGTCCATCTTTTTGCACCCATTGTTTAACGACTTCGGCAACGCGCTCTGGCTCTTTGGCGGCCAACTCTTTTAAGTGATCGACCAGCACGTCAACTGACGAGCCAGCCGGAGGAAGATCATAGTTTTCTAGTAAAGGCACCACAGGCATTGCCGTGCCATGGGCGGTTGCAGATTTGGAGTAGCCTTCTGCAGCAAGGGCGGGGCTGGCTGGCGTGATATCCAGCTCGCTTGGCGGCGCGGCTAGGCTCAGCGGTGTAGCAGGCTTACTCATCCATTCTTTAAGCAGCTTAAACACAGGGCGCAGCACAAAGAAGAACACCAGCAAAAGACCAAGCACATAGGCCAAGGCGCTAATCGCATCGTAAATGGTGCTTCGCTCTTGCCACCAAGGTGTGGCGACTGGGCGGGCCGTAAACGGCAGAGTAGAAACCATTAACTGATCACCCCGCTCACTATTGATGCCCAAACCATTACGTAAAATCTTTTCAATATTGGCAATTTGCGCAGGTGACCAACCGGCTTTCACTGAAGGGGCTGCTGCATTACTCAAAACCACCGCCACATTTAAGCGACGCAACGCGCCACGGGCTTTTTTAGTGCTGGTAATACTCTTGTCGTAAGCGTACTGACGAGTCATCGCATTTTTCTTAAAGCGGCTATCGTCAGTTTCAGGCTTGGCTGGATCCGCATTAAGCGGTCGATTACTTAAGGAGCCCGGAATGCCAATGGCACTTTTCTCGCTAGTTTGCTCATCACGCGTGGCTTCGCTGGTAATTTTGGGTGCAGCACCGTATTGCTCACGGGTTTCTTCAACTTGATCATTGTCGACATCGGCAGTGACGCTCACCTTGAAATTATCCGCACCTAAAACCGGATCAAGCAGATCGCGGATGCTGCGCAAGGTTTCTTCACGGTAACGGCTGGCGCTATCGTTTTCATTGCCTGAAAAACCAGCAGCACCCGCCTCAAGACGTGCAGATAAAAGACTGCCCGCTTCGTCTACCAAGGTGACTTTTTGCGGGCTAAGACTAGACACACTACCGGCTACCAAATTAACAATGGCGGCAATTTGTTCCTGATTTAATTTTTGTCCGCGCTTTAAAGAAACAATCACCGACGCAGAGCTTTTATCAATTCCGGAATCAACAAATGAAGAAGATCTGGCAATTGATAAATGTACCCGTGCATTAGCAATAGGCTCTAATGCCAAAATGCTCTGGACCAATTCGCCTTCTAGGCCACGACGAAAACGTACATCTTGTACAAACTGGCTCACGCCTAAGGGATCGTTTTTATCGAGTAATTCAAGGCCAGCGGGTAATTTAGCGACCACACCTTTGGCGGCCAATAGCATACGCACACGGCCTAAATCACCGTTTTCAACCAGAACTTGGCCACTTTGCGGATGCAGGCGATACTTAATATGCTCCGCATCTAGCACCGCCATCATATCTGCGGCGGCAATTTTTTCTGTATTACCAAACACGGGTTTGTAATTAGAATCGTCATGCCATAAATACAGCATCAGCAATACGCTAATGGCAATCGCCAATACAATGATTGGCAAAACCAGCTTAATAAATGACGCAGGATTGCTACTACGCTCAATATTTTTTAAGCGTAAATTTTCAAATCCCATTTTTAATTGTGCAAACATATTTTCCTGCTGCCTTTATAAAGGCATTTTCATCAGATCATCAACAGCAGCCATGACCTTATTGCGCACTTGCATCATCATTGAAAACGACAAACTGGCCTCTTGGCTCATCAACATTGCGCCCACTAAATCGTTGCTGGCGCCGCTATCCACATCCGCCATTTTGGCTGCCGCCATTTGATCTTTTGCATCCACACCACGCACCGCGTCGGCCATGATGGCCATAAATCCGCCGCTATTCTGACCATTGTCAGTAGGCGGGTGGAAGCTGTTTTGGGAGATGGCGGACATCTCACCCAGCATATTTGCCTGCTCTGTTTTTAGCGCAGAAGCGATTGCATTTACCATATAAACATCCAGTTTTGATCCATAAATAACGACGCTATTTTTACAAATCACTTACAGGGCGCGGATTCTAACAGCAGTACACAGGCATAGTGAGATGTGAATTTTTACCATGCGAAACAGATACATGAACATATCATAAAATTCTAATGTTGCAGTACAATACGCGCGAATTGCCAAATCACCCCCTCTTTGTTCTTTTCCTGATTGGTATAAAGCAGCGTGTCTATTGCAAAAGCAAAACGTGCTCTGCACGAAAAAAACAGTACTACGCTGGATCACAGCACGCTGGGTAGGCCTCTGCATCTTTTAGCAGGGCTAAACGAGCGGCTAAAAATCGAAGTCGATGCATTTCTCAAAAGTGAATTCAATCGCCCCTATCGTGCTGCGCTGGGTATCAGCCAAATTAGCCAATCCGCCAGCAAAGCCAATCCTGTGCAATGGATAGATTTAGGTGTCGGACAATTAGCGGTAGAAATGTCGCGCTCATTTTTGCTACGCACTTTGGATTACCGCTATGGCGCAAAAGCCAAACCGGCAGAAATAAATGAAGCGCTTTTATCCAGCGAAGAAACCAGCACCGAACAGCGTTTAAAAATCAGTCTCGCCAATAAAATGGCTCAGCTTTTTTTAGGATTTTTAAATCAAAACGCTGAGGCACATAGCGGGCAGCGCCCTGAAGCGGTATGGCAAATTGAAATCGAAATATGCGATCAAATTGATCAGCTCAAAACGCAAATCTGCTTAGTGCTAGACCACGCCTTATTTGATTTGCTGTTAAAAATGGTGGCTAAGCCACGAACAAATAACAAAACCCAAACTGCTTTTTTTGATCAGCTCAAAATAAAATGCCATGTGCATTTGGCAGAAAAATCGCTGACTTTGGATGATGTCCTCAAGCTAAAAATTGGCGAAATTATGCCCATTAGCTTGCAAGCCCGAGCCAATGTTTATATCGGCAAAAGCAAATTGTTTACCGCCAGCGTCGCCGAAAATAACGGCGCTTTATGCCTCACATCCTTTGAAGATGCAGATTAATCCCATGAATATGAATGACGATTTTGATTTAGAAAATGCGCTGCAAGACATGGAAGCGAGCACAGAAGCCCCAGCACCGGTAGCGGCCAAGCGCGACCTGAACCCATTTTTAAGAAAAATCCCCGTCACGCTGACTTTAGAAGTGGGCGCGAGCGATATTTCCTTGGCCGAGTTATTAGCCATCGAATACGGATCGGTATTAGAGCTAAATAAACTCGCGGGTGAGCCGCTGGATATCAAGGTAAATGGCACCACCATCGGTAAGGCCGAAGTGGTCATTACCGGCGAGAGCTATGGCCTGCGCGTGGTTGAATTAGATCACCTTGATTTACAAACTCTGGCCTCATGAAGTTCTTTTGGCGATTAAGTGCCCTGCTACTGGCATCTGCCCCCGCATGGGCCGAAGACTCACTCAAGATATTATCCAATAGCGCGACGGTGGGTGATTTAACGGTTAAAACGCAGGTTTTAATCATTATGACTTTGCTGGGATTGATTCCTACGCTGGTTTTGATGATGACCTGCTTTACCCGTTTTGTGATTGTATTGTCGCTGCTGCGGCAAGCACTGGGCTTGCAACAAGGCATGCCCAATCGAATCACCACCGGCATGGCGCTGATTTTAACAATGCTGGTGATGCGCCCCGTGGGGGTGGAGGTCTGGCAAACCGCCATGCTGCCCTACGATCAGGACAAAATAACCCTGCTAGCCGCGCTGCAAATCGCCGAAAAACCAATGTCTAAATTTATGCTGGCGCAGACGAATAAATCGGCATTGGCACAAATATCACGCCTCGCTGGCGAAGGCCCAGTTGCCAAGCCCAGCGATCACGCCTTTACCGTAAAACTGGCCGCCTTTGTGCTGAGCGAGCTGAAAACCGCGTTTCAAATCGGCTGCATGCTGTTTATCCCCTTTTTGGTGGTCGATTTGGTGGTCTCCAGCGTCTTAATGGCGATGGGGATGATGATGCTCTCGCCCTTGGTGATTTCATTACCACTTAAATTACTGCTATTTGTACTGGTAGACGGCTGGTCGCTAACTGTAAATACCCTCGTTACCAGCATACAGGCCTATTAATGATCACCCCCGATACCGCGGTTGATCTGGTCAACCAAAGCCTTTATGTCGTGGTGAAACTGGTGATTTTGCTGGTGTTGCCGGGGCTGATTGTGGGCGTTTTGGTCAGCCTGTTTCAGGCGGCCACGCAGATTAACGAGCAAACCCTCAGCTTCTTACCCCGCCTACTCGTCACCCTCGCCGTCATCGCCCTCGCTGGGCATTGGATCGTTGGGCAGTTGATGACGTTTTGCATCGAGATTTTTAATAATGCAGCGATGTTGGTGGGATAAACGCAAAGCGGTTTGATTTTGTAACAGCAAACAACGGAAAAACGTAATCACCACGATCTCAGCATAGGGCTTAAGAATCCCCTTGAAACACGCCGAAGCGAGGAACAAGCGGGCGGGGTTTCGGCGAGGACTGTCTGAGCGAAGCGAGTTCCGCAGCCGCCGCTCGATTGTCCGCAGATGAGGGGCCTTCGTGTTTTTGAGGTAGCGGCTTTGGTTCTTTTCTTGGCCGTTCAAGAAAAGAACGCCCCCGCGGTGGCTACCGCTCCTAAATCAACGTGCCGAAGGCACTAAAAAGATCTTTTTGCTTGGTACATATCACCGCTCAATGGCAGGTTACGGCAGAAAACGCCCACAGCCCCAATAAACACAACACGCGGCCTAACCCACCCTAAGCTCAAAACCACAAGAAAAAAATGGACTCCCTGATTAAGGAATTACTCGCAATCCTACCCCTGCTCTGGTGGCCTTTTTGCCGCTATATGGCGGGGTTTAGTTTTGCGCCCTTGATTGGCGAGGCCATGGTGCCGGTGCGTGCGCGGATTGGTTTATCGCTGGTACTTAGCGTGATCACCCTGCCCATCATGCAAAAAACCCAGATCAGTATTGATCCCTTCTCGATGCACTGGATTGTTGCCACTTTCACTCAGGTAATTATCGGGCTGATTTTTGGCATGGCGTTTCAGCTGGTGATGACCATCCTATCCATCTTAGGATTTCTCATTTCATCGCAAATGGGCCTGAGTATGGCGGTGATGAATGATCCTATGAGCGGCAGCTCGTCGGATGTAATTTCCACCCTGCTGTATTTATTAGGTGCGCTGCTGTTTTTTGCGATGGATGGGCATCTGGTGATTGTGCAGATTATCTACGGCAGTTTTAAGCTTTGGCCGGTAGCGGACGGGATTAATTTTGTATCGCTCAAGATGCTGGCGCAAAGTTTAAGCTGGGTATTTGCCGCGGCTTTGCTGCTGGCGATTCCCAGTATTTTTTCTACTTTTATTGTGCAATTAGGCTTGGGTTTATTAAATAGAGTGGCTCCGGCTTTAAATTTATTCTCTCTAGGCTTTCCCCTCATCACCCTATTTGGCCTGTTTACCCTTGGCCTGATTAGCCGTTTTATTCCAGGCCACTATAGCCAGCTCAGCGAAAAGATTTTGCAAATGATTGAGCAAATGCTGCATGGGGGCGTGCATGGCTGAAGCGTCTAATGGCGATAAAACAGAAAAAGCCAGCCCGCAGAAATTAAAAAACGCCAGAAAAGAAGGCCAAATTGTCCGCTCACGCGAAGTAGCTTCTGCCGTGGGTTTGCTCGCCAGCTTAAAAGTATTTGCCATCCTAGCCCCCAGCTATTTAGTCGATTTTAATGCGCTATTTAATCTGGCTTTTAGCTCATTGGATCAGCCCGGCAGTATGGACGAGGTATGGTCTAATTTATTTAGCGGCAGCTTTCTTTTACTGCTCAAAATGCTGCTGCCTTTGGCCATTATTCCGCTGATGATTATCATCGCCTCGCTCTATCCGGGCGGCTGGATATTCTCTGGCAAGCAGCTGATGCCTAAATTTGAGCGCATGAATCCGCTTTCTCATTTTGGGCGGATATTCTCTGCCCAGCATGCAAGCGAGCAAATCAAAGCCATTATTAAGGTACTGATTCTGACTGTGGTTTTGTTTTATGTTAGCCGAGATAGCCTGCCTAAATTCTTTAGCCTGCAAGAACTGACTCTTACCGAAGCGCTTAACGGCGCGGCGCAATTATTATTTGATGCGCTATTTAGCTTTTGCTTTGTATTTATCTTATTTGCCGCCATTGATTTGCCCTTGCAGATATTTTTGTTTATGCGCAAACAAAAAATGAGCAAGCAAGAGCAAAAAGATGAATATAAAACCAGTGAAGGCCGGCCAGAGATTAAGCAGCGTATTCGGCAGATTCAGCAGCAATTAGCCCAGCGCAGTATTCGCAAAGCCATTCCTAATGCCGATGTAATCATCGTCAACCCGCGCCATTATGCGGTGGCTTTAAAGTACGACGAAAATCGCGCCCAAGCCCCTTTTATTGTGGCCAAGGGCATGGATGAAATGGCGATGTATATTCGCCAGCTGGCCGACGCGCACAAAATAGATATTGTGCCGATTCCGCCCTTAGCCCGCGCTATTTATAAAACCACCCAAGTGAATCAACAGATCCCTGCGCCTTTATTTAAAGCCGTGGCACAGGTGCTGACCTATGTATTACAGCTCAAAGCTTTTCGCAGCGGCGGCCGCCGTATTGCGCCCCAATTACCCGATGATTTGGGTATTTCGCCAGAACTTTCAAAAGAAGAATCATGAAATTATTCGCTCCTTATTTAAGGCTATTTTTGCTTGTCATACAGGGGATTAATACTCACCAATTAGCTAACGAAGCGGGCATTTCGCCAGAACTTGCAGAGATTAAAGAACCAGCATGAAATCAATCGCCCCATATTTAAGCGCCTTAAAGCAATTCAAGCTGGCAGCACCGCTATTTTTGCTTGCTCTACTGGCGATGATTATTCTGCCTATTCCGCCGGTGGTATTGGATCTCTTATTCACCTTTAATATTGTGCTGGCGATTATTGTGATGCTGGTGGCGGTATCGGTAAAACGGCCGCTGGATTTCTCTGCCTTCCCAAGCATTATTCTGGCGACAACCCTGCTGCGGCTTACGCTCAATGTCGCCTCTACCCGTGTGGTCTTACTGCATGGCCATCAGGGCACGGAAGCCGCAGGTAGGGTGATCGAGGCTTTTGGTAAGGTGGTGATCGGCGGTAACTTTGTGGTGGGGATGGTGGTGTTTGTCATCCTGATGATCATTAACTTTATTGTGGTCACCAAGGGGGCCGAGCGCATTGCCGAAGTATCGGCACGCTTTACGCTGGATGCCATGCCCGGCAAGCAAATGGCGATTGATGCCGATCTAAACGCGGGCCTACTTAATCAGGAACAAGCCCAGCAACGCCGCCGTGATATTGCGGCAGAAGCCGATTTTTATGGCTCGATGGATGGCGCATCTAAGTTTGTACGCGGGGATGCCATTGCCGGTATTTTGATTCTGCTGATCAATCTGATTGGTGGGGTCGCCATCGGCGCAGCGATGCACGATTTAAGTATGGGTGAAGCGTTCCGCCTCTATGCTTTGATGACCATTGGTGATGGTCTGGTTGCCCAGATCCCAGCCCTGCTGCTGTCTGCCGCTGCTGCGATTGTGGTGACTCGCGTCAGCGATGCGGGCGATATGCAGGAGCAAATCAAAGGGCAATTACTGGCCT
The DNA here is from genome assembly GCF_042664895.1 of Iodobacter arcticus. NCBI lineage: Bacteria > Pseudomonadati > Pseudomonadota > Betaproteobacteria > Neisseriales > Chitinibacteraceae > Iodobacter > Iodobacter arcticus. Next base: position 362,981 of record NZ_JBHTBQ010000006.1, on the reverse strand, counting down.
CACCCACCGTGCTATTCAGCGCAGCGGGCATTATGTTTGTGCTGGCGATTATCCCCGGCATGCCTTTTATTCCCTTTATTGCCTTTGCTGCCCTGCTGGTCTATTCCGGCTGGAAAATGCATCTGAATGCAGAAAAAAACCCTAAGCCTGCCCAAGATTTAAAAGCCATCGAATCGGCATTACTCAGCAGCGATGAGGCCGAGCTGGATTGGCAAGCCCTGCCCTATGTGGACGTGCTGGCAATCTCGCTAGGTTATAAATTAGTCGGGCTGATGGATAAGGAGCAAGGCGCGCCGCTAAGTAAACGCATCCGTGGCGTTCGCCAAACGCTCAGCGAAAATATGGGTATTTTGCTGCCGTATATCGCCATGCGGGACGATCTGCGCATCAAGCCATCGCAATACACCATTCGCCTCAATGGCAGCGTAGTGGCACAGGCCGAGGTATTTAGCGATCACTTGATGGCGATTCCCTCGCCTGAAGTGTATGGCAATCTGGACGGCATTCCCGGCGTAGACCCTGCCTACGGCATGCCGGTGACTTGGATTGCCAGCGGCGACAAAGCCAATGCGCTGGGGCTGGGTTATCAGGTCATTGACTGCCCGAGTGTGATTGCCACCCACTTAAATAAAGTGATCCGCAGCCATCTGGCCGAGCTATTTCGCCACGACGATGTCAGCGCTTTATCTGAACGGCTAACCGTACTGGCACCTAAGCTAGCCAGCGCGCTGAATACCGCACTGAATGCCAACCAGCTACTGCGCGTTTACCGCTATCTGCTGGAAGAAAATGTCTCGCTCAAAGACATCGTGCCGATCGCTACAACCTTAGTCGACGCAGCCGACAACGCCAAAGACCCCATCATGCTGGCCGCCGAAGTGCGCTGCACCTTAAAACGGCAGATTGCCCAAGCCATTCTGGGCAATAAGAGCGAAATCAAGGCCTTTAACCTCAGTGCCGAGCTAGAAAACATGCTGCTCGGCTCGCTCAGCCAAGCCCAGCAAAACGGCAAGGTAGCGCTGGATAGCTTCCCAATTGATCCAAATGTGCTCAGCCAGCTACAAAGCAATATGCCGCTGGTGCGTGAGCAGCTCAAACAACAAAGCGCCCCGCCTATCTTGCTAGTGATGCCACAAATCCGCCCCATCCTCGCCCGCTACGGCCGGCTATTTTCACCGGGGCTGCATGTGCTTTCTTATAACGAGATTCCAGAGAATTACGACGTGAGCTTGATTGGGACGATGGGGTGATGGCATTTGCAAACCCAAATCTTGAAACACGGAGGGCACGGAGAACGCGGAGTTTCACGGAGGAAAACAAATTTTGAGAGAAATAATACTTTTGTAGGTGGTTAGCTGGTTTATTCGCCTATTGGGGCGGATAAACCAGCGTAACCCAACGCTTAGGCGAAAAAGAATGTTGGATTGCACAAATTATCGCTGAGCGAGGTAAACCTCGCACGCAGACTGCTAACCCAACCTACGAATTCGCTTACGTTGATAGGATTAACTTAATCTCCCCTCTTTAAACACAGATGCTTTCTTTTTCCTGACTATGCCTCTTGCTCAATCATCTCTGTGTAAATCGATTTCTTGAGAGTGGTGCTCGATTTTTGAATTTGTAGGGCGGGTGAAACCCGCCGTTTTTCATATTTCATTGCAAAGCTCGGCGGGTTTCACCCGCCCTACGATATTTATAATGAGTTTGAATAAGAGGCATAATCAGGTTCTTGTTTATGAAGCAGCGCTGTTCAAAAAACACCTCCACAACGGCTACGACGCTAAAAAAGGATCTCTATGCAACATCATTATTTAGAAAGAGCCTTTTTCTTCTCAGCATAAAGCACCGCCTTCGGCTTATCTCCTTTCAGGCGATAAAGCAGCTCAAGCTCTTCAAACACATAGGGATCTGGCTTTACAGCGGCTTCACATTCACGCTCAAGGCGTAATTGAATACTTAGCGCTTCGTCAACACGGTTTAAAGCACGCAGCGTCCAAGCCTCCATCCAGTAAGCAATCCTGGTCGCCTGAGCATCTTTTTCTGCTTTACGCAGCACAACTGCACGCTGAAATTCAGGCAAAGCTTCGGTATATCTGCCTAATTGATGCAAGGCATACCCCGTATTATTTCGAAGAGAAGCCTCCCATTTTTTTGCTGCTGGCTGAGATGAAGCCTGCACCACCGCCAAAGCTTCATTCGCCCATTTCAGCTGATCAAGCGGTGAGGTATCAACAAAAGCCTGCATATGCAAGGCATCGATGGCTAAATCATCTAAGCGCTCGTTTTTTGCAAGTTGAAAAGCTTGCGTATACGCTTTGCGCGCCTGCTCTTTCGCCTCTGTAGTTTGTGATTCTGGTGAATGCTTTGCAGATGAAAAAGTCCGCCCCAGCTCGATAAAGTACCTCACTCTAGCCTCAGCACTTGCATTCACAAGATGAGGCTCCAGCTTTTTAAGTATTTCCTGAGCTTTAGCAAAATCACGGCGAAGCCCGTAAGTACGCGCAATTTGTGTTTGCAAGATCAGCGCATCATCAGGGGAGGCTGTCTTTATCGCATTCTGAAAACGCTCTTCACTGATCTCAGGCTTATTAAAATCCCATAAAGAAGTCAGATCTATGGCCATAGCAGGGAGGGTTACCAAGGTAGCTAAAACAAAAGAATAAGGAATCATTTTGAATGACTGGCCTCCGAGTAGTGACGCCTTATAAACAACGCAATATATACGAGCAAAAAGAACGATTGCATATTACAGGAAGCTTTTATCAAACTGTTAAAGTAAATAGAACGCGCAGCTTAACTCAAACTCCGTGTTTCAAGATTTGGGTTTTTCTACTCAACAATCCATCGCCTCCAACAAAACCAGCACTTCAGCTGCAAATTTAAACAGAGGGAGTGGAAGTTGTGCGGCGTTGAGGGTGGCGGCTTTGCTGGTGGGCATGCTGCGCGGGCGCGGTTGCCCAGCGACGCTAAAGCGGACTAAGCGTAAACCAAGCCGAATAGCAGCCGCTTTAAAGTGATACTCCAAAGCGCTTAGCTCGTCGTACCAAAGCTCATCTGCCCACAGGCTAAGCGCCAAAGTTTTGGCTTCTTGGCTAAGCACCAGCTTAATTCGCCCCCATTTTGGCAAGACAATTTCTAGCAATAGCTCAAGTGGTACAGGCTTTACAGTGCTGCTTTGCGGGGCATCTTTTTCTGCAAACCACAGCCGTAAAATGGGGCCGCCCCACAGCCATAGCGGGATATTCGCCGATTCGGCGGGTGCTTGCTGGCTCATCAATTGCGCGCTAAATAAACTACCCGGTGCGTATTGTCCGCCATCTTGCGCCACACGCATCGCCAGATAGGAAATCGTGCCTAATAATTGCACCCGCCAGGCATTGGCTAGCTCAAAAACCTGCGGTTTATGTTTAGAAAACCTAGGGTTGTCTCGCAAAACCAGCGCATCGAGCAAGCCATCATTTATGTGCTTTGGCGGCTGAGGCCTTGATTCCAACGCAAGTAATAGGCGGGGCTGGTTTGCCAATACACGCAATAAAAGTGGCCGTGTTAAAGGCCAATCTGCCGCTAAATCGGGCACACAAACATCAAGTTCCAAGCCCTCTGCACTACGCAAACGCAGCTCGCCCGAAGGCTGGCGATGAATAATTTCTAGCGTCAGTAATTCATTTTTTTTAAACTGACTGGGCAAGGATTCTTGCACTCGCAACAACGGTGCGACAACGACCTCACTCACTCTTTCCAGCATTTTTTAAGTCCTAAGCGAAAAAAAACCAGCCGCAAGTGCAGCTGGTTAGTTCATCCAGAATAAGCCGGATTATTGCATCAGAGACATCACCATTTGGCTCATTGAACCGCTTTGCTTCAGCATCGAAGTACCGGCTTGCATCAGCATCTGGTTAGAAGTCATTTTCGCTTGTTCAGTAGCGTAGTCTGTATCCATGATACGACCCTTAGCCATCTTGGTATTGCTATCCATATTGCCCAAGTTGTTATAAACGTGGTCAAGACGATTTGCATTTGCGCCAAGGTCGGAGCGAACTGTGCCTACGGCTTTCAGCGCGGTATCTAATAAGGTGATTTGCGCATTGGCCGTGGTCATTTCTGTACCAGCAGCAGGCGTTGCTGGAGGAGTCGCAGCAGTTGCGTCAGTGAACGCCTTAGATGCCGCCTTCAAACCTGCATCCAAAGCTGTAAAGGTGGCGCTCATATCAACAGTCATTTTTTCTGCTGCGCTAGCACCAATTTGAAAGTCAATTGCTGCACCAGCGAGCTTTCCTGAAGATGCAGGAGCGGCGCCTTGATTCATTAATTTTTCACCACCAAAAGAAGTATTCTTCATGATGTTGGCCATTTCTTTACCCAATGCATCAAATTCTGATTGCATTGCGGTTTTGTCATCTGCTGACGCAGTGGCATTGGCGCCTTCAGTAGCAAGGTCTTTCATACGCAGTAAGATGCTGCTTACTTCGCCCAAAGCGCCTTCAGCTGTTTGCAACATGCTGATGCCGTTTTGGGTGTTTTTCATCGCAGCCTGCATACCGCGGCTTTGTGCGTCCATACGTGTGGCAATTTGCAAGCCCGCAGCGTCGTCCATTGCAGAATTAATACGCAGACCTGTACCCAGACGAGTCATGGATGTGGTCAGGGCAGATTGGCTAGTGCCCAAGTTACGTTGGGTAGAAAGGGCAGCGGCGTTTGTGTGCAGGCTCAACATGGGGAAGAACTCCAAATGACAAAGTAACGGCACCCGCCATTGGGCGCCTCTACCTTTCTAAGGCGACACGCAGCTGAAATTTCTTAAGTAGTATATTAGTAAATATTTACATACGAAGCGTGAAGCTAAAGGAATTAGTGCTCAGGGCGGGCAGAACGGTATTTCTGCTCGATTTGACGATAAACACCATTATGATGAATGGTGGCAAGCCCTCGATTAAAGCGATCACGTAAATCACGGTTACGAAACAGGACTTTATAATGAGTGGCTGGAAAGATAGCGCTAAATTGGAGCGTTTGCTGCGCATCAACACGACTAGGTAAGAGCCGATTCAGATACTCAAAAATAAGTCGATCACCAATAACCACATCAACTCTGCCGGTATAAAGCAATTTATTTTGCGTCAGCTGATTGGGTATTTCCTGATAGCTGGCCTGCATAATCGCTGCAGCATATTCGGAACCAAGTGCCAGCTTGGCATTTTGAAAGGCGGCGATACTGTTCCCGGCTAAATCAGACATTTTCTTGATCGTAATCGCCCTGCTCGCCAAAGTAATCGCATAGTTTTGGTAAAAGACATGCGAATCAGACCAATAACCCACTAAATGAGAGCCTTCATTGACCGTGGTAATGGCGTCAAGCTGGCTGTTTTTAAACATATGTAACGCCCGCGCTGGCGGCAAAAATACGACTTTCATTTTTAACTTTTCAGCCGACAGTGCCGCCCGCACAATATCAAGCTCTAACCCACTTTGGGTTTCAGGAATAACATAGGGTGGCTTAGAATAACCTGTGCCAATCTGAATCGTCGCTTCCGCAGAACAAAATAAGGGCAAAAGCAGGCAGTAAATAGCAAGTAACCTAGGCATATATAAACCTCTCCTTTTCCATTAAAGTAGCCAATGGACTAAATTACAAGGTTGTAAACTAGGTGGATTAGGCTTAAAAAACACACCAATGAAAGCAATACACTATCTCAACGCCAATAAAGACAACACCCGATAACGACTCATCCCCATCAGGGCGGGGGCAATATCACTGAAGAAGCGGTAATCGCTGCTTTGATTAAAGCGCCCATTAAAATCACCCACAAAGCTTTGTGCCCATTGTGATTCGTTCATGGTGGATAGCTGCTCAATTGCCAGCTTCGCCTCACCCATGGCGCTGCTAATTGCTGCACGGGTTTGCTCTAGCTGCTCGAGCGCCATCACTACTTTTTGCAAACTCTGCCGCACGCTGGCGTGATCATCTACGCCCCAGCTAGTTGGCGAGATGGCGACGGCTTCGCTTTCAATTTTTAAGCGATTCGCCTGCCCAGCAGGAAAACGAATCCCCCCGCCCCGAATCGCCAGCTTGTTTTGTAATGGGGCTAAGGCGTCTTCCGCCACCGAAAAAGTGAGTGCGCCACCTTGATCGGCTTCGGTACGAATGCCCGATGGCGCGAGTGCGCGATTAAACTGACGCAGCAGATTTTCACTGCTTATTTCCCCACCCACAGCCACCGAAGCGGGGCCGGTGCCGCGTGCTCCGGTATAAAAAGTCAGCATTTCAGCTTGGCCGCTGCTCAAGGATTCCAGCTCTAAGCCACGAACACGAAAGACTTCTTTTGCATCCTGCGACAAATGAAACTTTAAGCGGCCATCCACACTGCCGCCAGTGCGCTGGCTGCGCGCCGTCCAGAGAGCCGAAAAATCGGCCACTTTGGCACTCAGATCAGCACTATCGACTCGGCGTTGCCCCAACTCTTGGCTTAATTTCAGCTTTAAGTCGATCAATTGGCCGCTCAGTTGATCCACATAATCCAGCGCCCGCTGCCCAGCAGTTAGCTGCTCATTTAGCTGAGTGCTATAGCGCCATACACCAAGCCGCTCACCTTTTTGCTCACGCACAGCCGCCAACTCGCTTGATACGGCGGGCACTGAAGCCGCAACAGGCCTGCTATTAATCCCTAGACTGCTGCCTAATTTATGACTGCTGTCCAATCTGGGCAACGCTGCTGCCATACCCATTTATCCTTTTAAATCACTGCAAAATGCTCGAATCGAAACCAATGTTAAAGCACGTCAAACAAAGACAAGCTGCTGATCTTGCCATAAGCCTTTTGCGATGCTTGTAAAGCCAGCTTATAGCTATCCATGGTAATCATCGCTTCACCATAATCGAGGCTACCTAATAGCCTAGCCGATTGCTGATTCGATAAGCTGACATTGGCGTGGTTGTCTTCCATCATCTGCATATTATTTTGCGCGCCACCCAGATTGGCGATCTTGCTGCCCACACTTCTAAGCGCCGCATCAAGTCCATTAATACCCTGTTCTACCGCTGGGCGATAGCCTGTGGCGGGTGGATTTTGCAGCGCAGTAATGGCCAGATCAAGCTGATTTAATAGCGCCGCCATTTCTGGCAGCGCTACATTTGAGGCTTGTGTTACGCCATTGCCCACCACCACCAACTGCTGATCGCTATTGCCTAGAGCGGTGTAGCGGCTACCCGCAGCGCCCGTTTTATCTAAGGCCAAAGTAGCCGTCGAGCTGGCGGTGCCAGAGAAATAATAATGCCCTTCCTGATCCTTGGTATTGCTCGTGAAATACAGGCTGTCTCTTAGGCTGACCAAGCTGGCTGCAATATCTTTTACATCTTCTTTAGAAACCGTATCGTCCGCCCCCAAGAGCAGTACCCTTGCCTGCATCAAATCTTGCGTCATGCCATCCAGATAAGATTCATTCATGGATAAGCGCGAGCGCAGAGCGCCGATATTGCTGCTGTACTGAGTGATAGCGGCTTCTTCACGCTCTAATCGCAGTAAACGCACGCTAGAAATCGGGTCTTCTGAAGGGAGTAAATAACGCTTACCCGATGACATTTTTTGCAGCAACTCGGCCATATTGCCGGAAGCTGTTTGCAAAGATTCATTCAAGGTTGTTTGTAACTGGGTACTGGCGATACGCATAAAAACTCCGTCAATTTAAACAGACCTTGGGCAAGCGAAATAACGCTAGTGTCGTACACCTAAGGGGTTCGACCTTAGCCTCCCCCTTAGTAAAAGGGGGATTTGCATTGGTTTGGCACTTTTTTGTAAAGAGATACAGTGCCAAATCCCCCCTAGCCCCCCTTTTTCAAAGGGGGAACAAGTGCATTAAACTTATGCAGATATGCTTAATTGGCTTAAGTAAACGACATTAGACTCACTTCTCCGGCATTTCTGCGTGTAACTCTGTGCTCTCTGTGGCTCAAGATTTGGGTTTCCCCCGCACACCCTTGCCGGATATTCCATAGCTTAGCCAAAAGCGGCCAGAGTGCTATCGAACAACTGATTAGCAATCGCAATCACCTTCATATTGGCCTGATACATTTTTTGGTATTCAACGATATTCATCGCTTCTTCGTCACGATTTACGCCGCTCGTACCTTTCCAATCCTGCTCGGCCTGATTGCGCACTACCTTGCCGGTTGCGAGGGACGATTGATTTTGCTGGCTTTCAGAGGCCAAGCGCCCCAAAAGCTGAGCATAGGCGTCGCTCAGCGTTACCGTACCCAAGCCTGGCACCGTGAGCGCTTGGCTTTGAATATCAATCAATTTTTGTAAATTACCGCTACCACCGGGCTTGCTGGCGTCACTAGCAAAGGCCAAATCTTCAGCCACGATGCCGGGGCGAAGTTTGAGCATGGCTTCTGGGTTTTGCGCGTCAAACACAAACAGTGCCTTGCCCGGTTGGCCTGTTAAATCAAAACCGGCAGCACGCTGGCCGTTAATTCGCCCAGCGACTTCACTTGCCAAGGTGCGAATGGCGTCTTCCATCGGTCGCAGGCTGTTTTTCTCGTATTCATTTAAGCCACCTAACTGGCTGCCAATACTGCCGCCATTTAGGGTGAATTTTTCTTGAGCAAAGGACAATTTAATCAGCTGGCTACCATCAAGCTGCGCTTCGGTACTCATCACTGAAGAGCTATCGCCGACGACCAAGGGCTGGCCTGCACGCAAGGTGACCGAGATTGCACCGTCGTTTTGATTCACCACGCGCACATCAACCAAGCCGCTAAGCTGATCAATTTTGCGATCACGCTCGTCCAATAGGCCCGACGGATTCACGCCGGTGGCGGTCGCGGCAACGATTTCTTTATTCAGGCGGGCAATCGATCCGCCCAAGGAATTCACCTGCGTGACCAAGGCGGTGCGCTGCTCATTAATCGAGGCATGCTGGGCGCTTAATACGCGGTTTAGATTATTAAAACGCTGCGCCATTGCGCCCGCTTCGGTAATCACGCCTTGGCGCAGCGCTAGGGAGCTAGGCTCTACGCTGGCTGCGCCTAAAGCGGCATAAAATTTATCCAAGCCACCGCTAATGCTGCTGCCCGAGGCGCTCATCACCTGCTCTAGCTGGGTTAAATAACCCTGCTTGGCTGCGCTTTCGCCCATATTGGCCGATGCCTGCCACATTTGCAGGCTGCGATATTGATCATTAAAACGGCGAATCGATTGAATATCCACGCCCGAGCCCGCACTGTGCGGATCGCCCACCGAAGGGGCGATGGCGGATAAAACCACGCCCTGACGCGAATAGCCGGGAGTCATTACATTAGAAATATTTTGGCTGGCGGCATTCAGCGCGGCTTGTGCAGCCAGCGCTCCGGCCAGCGCATTTTGCATCATGCGCATCGGGGGGCTTTATTTAGGGATAAAGGGAGGAATCGAAAATGCGCCAGTAGACGGCAGCGCACTCTGTTCTAGGGCGACGCCATTGGCATTTTTATTAAGGGGAATATTTACATATTGTGCAGACTGCGGCATCAGCTGCGCCATGATCGCATTGGCTACGCCAAATACCCGCTGCTTTGCCAGCTCTTGCGAGACGGCCTGATCGGCAAAATCAAGCATATCGCTATTGATGGTATTTTTAAAAATACTGTCTTCGCTGCTGATTTCGCGCGTGGCTTTACGCATTTGCTTGAGCATATCTTGGATAAAAAAGCTCTCGAACTGCACTGCAGCCGTTTCTGCTTTTTTACGATAGGCCGCGTTATCGGCAATAGGCGCTTGCAGGGGATCCGCCCCTACTTCAAGCTGAATCGCTGAACTAGAAATAGGATTCATCAAATCACCACCAGCTCGCCATCCAAAGCCCCCGCCTGATCCAGCGCCTGCAAGATCGCCATAATGTCGTCTGGCGATGCTCCCGTGCTATTAATCGTATCGATAATCGTCTTTAAGCTAGCACCCGGTGGCCAGCGGAACATCTGGCCCGAGCCTTCGCGCACATCGACTTTAGACCGAGGCACGGTGGCCGTTGTGCCATTGCTAAACGCACCCGGCTGGCTAACTGCGGGCGCTTCGGAAATCACAATTCTTAATGAGCCATGCGAAACTGCGGCAGCTCTAACCGTTACCCCTTGGCTGATCACCACCGTACCGGTGCGGGAATTAAACACCACGCGTGGCACTTCGGCAGCGGCCGTGATATTTAAGGCTTCAAGCTTGGCAACAAAAGCGACTCGCTCGCTTGGATCAACAGGGGCAATAATCTCGATATTAGTGGCATTACGAGTGCTGGCGATTTTGCCAAAGCGCTGGTTGACTGCGCTAACAATCTGCGTGGCATTTTGAAAGCTAGGCCGCTTTAAACTTAGCGTGACCGTTGGCCGGGTATCAAAATCGCTCTCGATCTCGCGCTCTACACTGGCCCCATTCGGAATCCGCCCAGAGGTCGGCGTATTCACCGTCACGCTAGAGCCACTACTGCCCTGAGCCGACAAACCAGTAATCACCACATTGCCCTGCGCCAAGGCATACACCTCGCCATCGGCGGCACGTAAAGGCGTAAGCAGCAGTACACCGCCACGTAAACTCTTCGCATCACCCAGTGACGAGACGGTGATATCTAGTGTTTGCCCTCTGCGATAACCCGAGGGCAAAACTGCATTCACCACCACACCGGCCACATTCTTAACCTTGGTTTCACCCGTCTGCTTAATGCCAAACTGGCGCAGCAAATTAGCCACCGACTGCCCAGCAAACTTCACCTGCGAATTGTCCCCCGTGCCGTTCAAACCCACGACCACGCCGTAACCAATCAGCTGATTCTCCCGAATCCCCTCCACACTCACCAAAGTACGCAATTCCTGAGCACGGGCAGTTTGCAGCAGCAGGCAGAGCCAAAACAGATATTTAAACTTCATAGATTCCACTTCAAAACAACGATGTGCAGCCCGTAGGGCGGGTGCAACCCGCCAGACTTTGGCATTAAATACAAAAAACGGCGGGTTTCACCCGCCCTACGAAACTGTTTTTCATTAACAAACAGCGAAAAAATACAGTAACTATGCTCTCTGCGTAGGGCTTCAAAGTCCCCTTGAAACACGCCGGAGTGAGGAACAAGCGGGGCGGGGTTTCGGCCAGGGAGCGAGGCAGCGAGGCAGCGAGCCAATCCCGCCTGCCGCCGACTCGATTGTCCGCAGCGCAGGGGCCTTCGTGTTTTTGAGGTTGCGGCTTGGCTTCGTTTCTTGGCCGTTCAAGAAAGGAAGGCCCCCGCGGTGGCCAACCGCTCCAAAATCAACGTGCCGAAGGCACTAAAAAGATCTTTTTGACTTTGGTTAGCACGTATGGGGTGCAACCCGCGTATTTTTCAACACCGCTCGCGGGTTTCACCCGCCCTACGATAATCAAAACGGCATCCACGGGCTATTAAATAAACGGGTCAGCCAACCCGCGGTATTCACATCATTTAATGCGCCTTTGCCCGAATAGCTGATTCTGGCATTGGCGACGCGGGGTGACATCACGCGGTTGTCGCTGTCGATGTCGTCGCTGCGCACATAGCCCACCAAGCGGATCGATTCTTCGCCTTGATTCAGCGAGAGTTGTTTTTCGCCACGGATCAGCAACAGGCCATTGGGGAGTATTTTTTCAACCACCACGGTGATTGCACCGCTCAACATATTTTGCTGAGTGCTAGAAGACGAGCCGGCAAAATCGCGCTTGGCTTGCACGCCCACATTGGTGGCATAGCTAGATGTGCCCAAGATAGTCGGCTTGATATCGACGCCGCTGCTTTTATCAAAATTGGTACCGGCTTTTTTGCTGGCCTGCGTGGTTTCTTGCAAGACCACGGTGAGCAGATCCCCAGCGCGAAACGCACGGCTATCCGCCAACCAAGAGCTGGCGGTATCTGCTGTAAATACTCCGCCCGATTTGGCTTTGGCCGCCGGAGGAATAATTACCGGCGCAGGCGGATCTTGCTCCGGTGCTTCGACCAAAGGATTGCTCACACAGGCGCTGAGCAAACTAAGGAGCAGCAACATCAAAAAGACACGCTTCATCTCACAGACTGCGCTAGGTATTGCATCATATTGTCGGCAGCAGAAAGCACTTTTGTGTTCATCTCGTAAGTGCGCTGGGCCGAAATCATGTCAACCATTTCTTCGACCACTTGCACATTGGAGCCTTCCAAGGAGCCTTGTTTCAGCTTGCCGAGCGAGCTTTCACCTGGATTACCCAAAGTTGGTGCGCCGCTAGCAGCGGTTTCCTGAAAGAGATTGCTACCCAAGGCCAGTAAGCCGGTTGGGTTTACAAAGTTTGCCAAGGTAATTTGGCCGACTTCTTGCGGTGCGGCACTGCCAGCCATGGTGACCGAGACGAGGCCATTTTCAGCAATCGTGACCGAAGCCGCCTCTTTGGGAATAGTGATTTCTGGCTGCAAGGGCACGCCCTGCGCGTTCACAATCCGGCCTTCAGAATTAAGCTGCAATTGCCCTGCGCGGGTATAACCCGTTTCGCCGTTGGCCATGCTCACTTGCAAAAAGCCATTGCCCATAATCGCCACATCCAGCGGCTGGCTAGAGGTCATCACCGAGCCGGTAGTAAATACTTTTTGCGTACCGGCAAGGCGAGTACCGTTCCCTAGCTGCACGCCCGAAGGTGCGGCGTTGTTCTGATCGACTTTAGCGCCTGGCTGGCGCTCTACCTGATAAAACAGGTCTTCAAACACCATACGATCGCGCTTGAAACCAACGGTGTTCACATTGGCCAGATTATTAGCAATCGCATTAAGTTTAGCATCTTGCGCCTGAATACCGGTCTTGCTGATCCACATTGCTGGATTCATAAAATAGTCCTTATCCGGGTGTTTTATTTAAAGGGCGACGGGTTTCACCCCATACACGCTAACCAAATTGTTTTTTCATTAGCAAACAGCGAAAAAAATAACAACCACGCACTTTGCACGGGGCTTTTTAAAGTACCCTTGAAACACGCCGGAGCGAGGAACAAGCGGGTCGGGGTTTCGGCAAGGGAGCGAGGCACGAGCCAATCCCGCCCGCCGCCGACCCGATTGTCCGCAGCGCAGGGGCCTTCGTGTTTCGTGGGGCGGCCTTCTTTGGCTTCGTTTCTTGGCCGTTCAAGAAAGGAAGGCCCCGCGGTGGCTACCGCTCCTAAATCTACGTGCCGAAGGCACTAATAAAAAAGTCTTTTGACTTTTGTTAGCGCACATAGGATTTCATCCACCCTACGACTAACCATTCACTACCCACGAATCAAACGATTACCTGCGTCGGCCATATCATCTGCACTTTTAAACATTTTCATTTGCACTTCAAAGCTGCGAGTTAGCGTCATGGTGGCGATCATTTCTTCGACTGCCGATACGTTGCTGCGCTCTAAATGGCCACCTAATACTTGCACGGTGTCGTCCACCGGTAGGGGCTGGCCAGAGCGGCTCACCACAAGGCCTGCCTCATTTTTAGTCAGCTCGCTGGCATTAGGACGAACCAATTTAAGCTTGCCTGCTTCTTGTAAAGCGCCTGTCTCACCCTGAGGCAGCACAGAAATCGTGCCGTCATCGCTAATCGAAACTTGAGCAAAAGCAGGCAGAGTAATTGCCCCGCCATCGCCCAAAACGGCACGGCCATTGATGGTTAACGCGCCTTGGCTATCCACATTTAAATTGCCGCTGCGGGTATAGGCTTCACCGCCTGCGTATTCCACCGCCAGATAGCCTTCACCTTTTAGCGCTACATCGAGGGATCGGCCTGTTGGTGTTACCGTTCCGGCACGCGCATCCACCGCGCTGGCTTGCAACTGCGCCATATGGCGGGCTTCATAACCGTAGCCCGGCACAGCTTGTGCACTAGCCACTTCGATATCTGCTCTAAAGCCCGTTGTTTCAGCATTTGCCAAATTATTAGCGTGAATTTGCTGTGCGCGCAGGGTGCGATCTGCGCCGCTCATTACCGTGTAGATCAGTGCATCCATGGTGCTTACAACGCCTGCATCAGGGCTTGAATCACTTGATTCTCGGTGGAGATCACCTTGGTATTGGCTTGGTAATTACGTTGAGCCGTCATCAAGCTCACCAGCTCACCCGTCATATCCACATTGGATTGCTCCAGTGCGCCAGCGGTTAGCTTGCCGGTCATGCCGCTACCGGGCGCGGAATACAGCGCGGTACCAGTAGCTGCCGTTTCTGCCCAACTGGTATTAGAGATTTGCTGCAAGGCGCTTTCATTCGGGAAAGTAGCCAACACCAGCGTTCCGGCGCTTTGTTTCTGGCCATTGCTGTATTTGGCCATCACTTCGCCATTTTCTTCGATTACCACACCGGTTAGCGTGCCAGATGCATAGCCATTGGCGCTGTTTACGGTATTGGTTACTTCGCCAGCAAAGCGCGATGTGCCTGCGTAATCTAGGTTAATCGATAGTGGCAAAGCATTAGCAGGCGTGCCTAAGGCCAATGTAACCGGTGCTGTTGGGCTGCTTAATTTACCGTTGGCATCAAAGCTCAAGGTATTGCTGGCCGCAATCGTTGCACCATCAAAGGAGTAATGGGCCGTGACGCCCGCAGCCCCTTTTACAAAATATTGAGTTAGGTTGTGCTTAGCGCCCACGGAATCGTAAACCGTCGAAACCATAGAGGCATTAAACGAGGTGCCCTCGTCTTTATTAAAAGTGGCGGTAATCGGCGTTGGCCAATCGGCAGATAAATTGCCGGTAAATTGCAGCTTATCTGTAGCTTTAGCAGGCACTTGCCCTACGGGTACTTTGATATCGCCAATCGCGCCCATCGCTGTTCCGCCACCATTACCTACTGGGGCGTAGCCTTGAGCACGACGGCCAAAGCTATCCACCATATAGCCATCTTTGTCTTTATCAAAAATGCCCACACGGGTATAGGCCATACCTCCGCTTGGGTCTTTGGTGACAAAAAACCCAGATCCTTGAATTGCTGCATCCAGCGCTCGGCCCGTCGTCAGTAAACCACCACCCTTAGCGATATTCTGGGTAGTGGATGAGGTTTCTACCCCAATCGCCTGCGAGCCTGCGTAGGCCGATGAAAAATTAGCTCGGCCCGATTTAAAACCGTAGGTGCTGGAATTCGCAATATTATTACTGATGCTACCTAATTGATTATTAACGGCATTAATGCCTGATAGCGCAATTTCAAAACTCATCATTCAATCCTTTGTTATACAGAATGGCCTTTTAGCTTTGAAATAGCCGCCACCGGAAAATCGCCCAAACCTGCAATGCTCACCATGGGCAAACCATTACTTAAATTAACGCTCTTAATCACACCAAAGACTTCTACGTTCGCTTTTTCTTTGCTATCCGTTTCTACCGAAAGCGAATACGGGCCTGGCTGTAAACCTAGTTTTTTAGGATCAAAATTAAACGCCACATCCCCAACCGGCTTGCTGCCTAAATCAACCACGGTGCGCTGCTGATCTGCCCCTGTAATCACTAAAGACACTTTTTTAGCAGGGCTTTCTAAAGAAAACTGCCCAGATATTGCGTCTTTATCTAAGGTAATTGCCCCGCCATTCACCGCTACGGTAGAGCCCACATGATTACCCAAAGTCAGCACTTGCAAATCGTGCATCATTTGCGAATTCGCTTTTAATTCGCCCAACATCTTTTTGGAGTTATCCATTTGATTAAGCTGAACGAGTTGATTCACAAACTGGCTAGGATCTGATGGCTCTAATGGGTTTTGATTTTTGATTTGCGCAACGAGCAAAGTCATAAAGAAATTACCGTCACTTTGTCCAGCAACAGGTTCAAGCGGGTTTATTTGCGGCTGCGGGTTGGCATTTTGCTGAGCGGGAGAAAAGGCAATCGACATGGCTTGTGCTTATATTGGCAAGGCGGCTTAGGCCTTGGATCGAATCAAAGTGGAATTAAATGAGAAATAAAACGAGAGGGCTTAAGCCTCGCCCATTTTTAATAAATCCTGCTGCATCGCCTTAACCCGCGATAAGACTTCCACATTGGTTTGAAAGGCGCGCGAGGCCGACATCATGTCGGTCATTTCTGCGACGGGGCTCACATTTGGGTAAAAAACATTCCCGTCCGCATCTGCCAGAGGGTGGCTAGGCTCATGCGCTTTACGCAGTGGCTCGGTGCTTTCAATCACATCCAACACCTGCACTTTTCCGCCACTTAGCGCCGAAAAAACTGGTTTTCTGGCGTGATAAGTACTGGCCTCATTGCCTGAAGCCGATTCCGCATTGGCCAGATTACTGGCAATGGTATTAAGGCGTGTGGTTTGTGCCGTCATTGCTGACCCGGCAATTTGTGCGATATTTCTAAAAGACATGGTTTATCCCGAGATCGCCTTGGCCAGCCCTTTTATCTTCATATTCACGAAGGCAAGGCTGATTTGAAAATCTGACACGTTTTGTGAAAACTCCGCCTGCTCAACACCCAGCTCAACGGTATTGCCATCGCGGCTAGGATGATTGGGCGCACGATAAAGCAGCTCATCACTGCCGCCGAGGCCGCCTAAATCGCCAGCTTCTGTTGCTAAAGCGCCATCTAAGCGCTCACGAAAACTAAAATCACGCGCTTGAAAGCCTGGCGTATTCTCATTTGCAATATTTGCAGCCAATACCTGTGTGCGCTCTGCACGCAGCCGTAAGGCCTCAGGGTGCATATTCAATGCTTTATCGAAATGAACGCCCATTGCGACTACCCTCGCTCTATTATCATTACAAAAAAACCTGCCTACCTTTCAAATAGAGGAAAGGTGATCGCGGATGGTAAATATTCCCTCGGCAACCGTATACGGTATAATTACCCTCTAATATTCTAATATGTTGATATAAATGTGAAAAAAATACTGGGTAAATTCTCAAACGTCATACTTTATCTAATGTTTTCAAGCACTTCAGCATATTCTATAGGCATGGAAAATATACCATTAGAAGAAAAAGTAAGAAATTTCGCACAAAATTACTTTGAAATTACTGCAAAAAACCACTTTAACCGTAAGATTTTTCTGACAGTTTCTCTCATTCCTCCTCGTGACATCAGCCAACTCAATCGCTGTGAATCGCCACCTCTGCTTGCCGCCTTACAAGGCGAAGATTCTGCCTTGCTAAAAATAGATGTAAGCTGCACAACAGGCAAAACATGGAATGCTCGTTATATGGCAAGGGCAATGTATCGCCTTAAAGAGGGAGAGGACGAGCCTTTGCGTGCATTTACCAGCAACACAACGCATCAGATAGCCAGTAGCCCTCAGCCCGCCGGATATCTCATCAAAAAAGGGAAGGAAATTGAATTAGTTGCCCGAGCGGAGCTAGTTGAAATCCGCAGCAAGGTAGTGGCGGAGGAAAGCGGCAGATTAGGAGAGGTGATTTGGGTGAGGAATAAACGCAGCGGCAAAAAAATCCGTGCCGTAGTGAGCTCAGAGCAAGAAGTCTCACCACCTTAAAACAGTTAGGGCTTAATCGATCTTATGGTATCCACTACTTTAAGTAGCTTTTCTGCATAAGCCGGGTCGGTGGCATAGCCGCCTTTGACTAAGGCACTGGCAAAGGCTTCGGCGCTATTACCTGTGCCCAGCACAGGGCGAAAGCGTTTGCTCTCGCTAAAAAATGTGGCGTAATCCTGAAATGCACTACGGTAATCGGCATAGGAGCGAAAATGATCCATCTTTTTAATCGACACGCCATTTTCAAACTCGGTAGTCAGTACTTCGGCACGCTCGCCACGCCAGCCACCTGCCGCTTTAATCCCAAATAAATTAAACGCACTCTGCCCATTTGCTTTAGTAACCGGTGATTTACCCCAGCCCGATTCCAAAGCCGCATGGGCCAGCAAAATCTCACTTGCCACGCCCAGCTTGGCCGATGCTTCACGTGCATAGGGCTGCATTTGCTCAATAAAAGCGTGTTTATCGGCATCTAAAGCTCCAGCCGGAGATGTATTTATGCTGGCATTTCTAAGGGCAAAACCTTCTGGGCTCAAAGGCATAGCCTGAGTGCCGCCTTCTTCAATAAAACGACGCACTTCAGAACGAGTTTGCGCAAATAACGCCGAAAATGCAGCACCGTCGCCCTGCGAGCGAGGGGCATCTGAACGAGTAGGTGGCAAATAGCCAATCTGATCAAACTGGATCATAAATATCCTGCTCGCCAAACAAGACTCTTTGCATGATTTCTTGTTGGGATAAAATAAATTCGCCGTTGCGCTGATTTAATTGCTTGGCCTGGCGTAATAAAGCGCCTAATTGCTGCCATTTGGATGAGCAGGCTTGTTGCAAAGCGACGGGAAATAAAGCCATTAAGGCTTCACAATCAGCGGCATTGCTAGTTTTAATCATTTGGCTGCGGCGCTCACGACGCACTTCAATCGCCGCAAGGTGCTCGCTAATTTGCTCCAATACACGGCTTAATTGCATGGTTTGCTGCTGTACAGAGGCCGAAAACTGCTCTTCAAGCAGGGCAATTAAATCCTGATAAGCTTTTACATCACTTTGTAAATCGGTGGCAAATTGCCGGATAAGCGTATTCAAGCAAGCCCGCCATGGTATTTCTGCATTAAGCCTGCCACTTTATCTGCATCAAAATGAATCTCGCCACGCAGCAAGGCATTACGAATTTCTTGCACCTTAGCCATATCAATCTCTGGGCCAGCCTGTAGCGCTTGTTTAGCAATGCCAAGAGTAGAAGTTGCATCTATTGTTTTAGGTGCAGCAGACTTAGCCACCGGGCTTGCCGGAGTAGCGGTGATAATAACTTCGCTTCGATTAGAGTTGATACGCATAGTCATTTACCTAGTAAGCACTCTTTATAAGAAGCGACACAAACGAAGAAAATCTTAAATCGAAGCAGAAAAAACATACGAAAAAGCCGCTATTCGATTGAATAGCGGCTTTTTCAATATTTTGGTTGCGGGGACAGGACTCGAACCTGTGACCTTCGGGTTATGAGCCCGACGAGCTGCCAACTGCTCCACCCCGCGACGGGTACACTACAAATGCATAACTGGTTGCGGGGATAGGACTCGAACCTATGACCTTCGGGTTATGAGCCCGACGAGCTGCCAACTGCTCCACCCCGCGACGGGTATTTTGCTAGAGTGCGACTGGTTGCGGGGACAGGACTCGAACCTGTGACCTTCGGGTTATGAGCCCGACGAGCTGCCAACTGCTCCACCCCGCGACGGGTGCGTTACTTTATGGGTAACTCTAACAATGCATTTCTGGTTGCGGGGACAGGACTCGAACCTGTGACCTTCGGGTTATGAGCCCGACGAGCTGCCAACTGCTCCACCCCGCGACAGAGGGGCGAACTATACAAGAGCTTATTAGGCCTGTCAATACATAAGGGATACCAAAAACCATAAACTCATAAATAAAATCTATTGAGCCCCGCTGATCGCAAGAAGCAAGGCTCATAAGATTTACTCAATCAGGTCTTTGTAGGCGTACCAAGTAGCGTGCCCAAGCAGAGGAAAAATCACGATCAGGCCAATCACAGTGACAAAACCGATCGCCGTCAGAAGCACAATCAAAGCAGCCCATTGAACCATCACAATGCGATTTTCAGAAGTGGCGCGCAGGCTGCACATCATGGCGGTAATGCTGTCTACTTCCCGATCGGCCAGCATGGGAATCGAGATGGCCGTTAAGCCAAACACAAAAAAGGCAAGTAAGAAACCAGCCAATGACCAGACAATGGTGAAGGGTAAAAACTCACCCGTTAAAGAGCTCAAGTAACCAAGCAAGCTCACATCCTGCCCGCCGTAAAATATGGCAAACAAAATGGCAGAAAAGCGCTCCCAGGCAATCGCTATCATCGCTAATGCCAAGCCTAGAAAAGCCAATTGCCCCATATTGGCCAATAAATCACGAATCGATTGCACAAAAGAAGTTGGCCTGCCTTCTTCTCTTTCAGACGTCAACTCATAAATCCCTGCCGCCCCTAAGGGAGCCAGCAATAAAAACCCGGTAATTGATGTGGTGAATAAATAAGGGTTATTTATGGCGAGCGACAACACCAAAGCCCCCACCAAAGTGACGAGCAGCCCGTAAACCAAGCTCGGCCCCGGATGCGACCATAAATCTACCCAACCTTTTTGTAGCCATAGCACGGGGCTATTGGCAGCTACCTTTCTAATTTTAGGCAGCGTGAAGTGCTGATCCAATACGGCCATATGTACGCTCATGATCATCCTCTCTGGTGATGGCCTTTTTCGGAGCCGATTCGTATTTATCGAAGCTGGCTCCGCCCCTTGGCCGACAAAAACTGGTGACCACAAAAACAGATGGTCATTTATTTTTTAGTACAACTTTGGCAAGGCGCTTCTAAAAAGCAGACAAACGGTAAAAGCAATGGCTTGGTGTAAGAAATATCATGTGCTATCTGACTTGCATATGTCAGATCTTCTGCTACGTTATATGAATAAAGATTAAAACAGCGACCGTCCCTGTCATTAAGAGGAAGGCGCTACACCTCGGGAGGTGAGTAATGCGCAGACTTGCATTAGCTTTAATGCTGCCTGCTATTGCAAAAGCAGGGGAAATGAACTTTCCACCAGCGCAATCTGCAATAGCACACGAAATCACTAATCTGCATACGCTATTGATGTGGGTCATTCTGGTGATTTTTCTTTTAGTGTTTGGCGTAATGTTTTACGCCATTTTAAAACACCGAAAATCCCTCGGCCATGCGGCCAAACCTTTCCACGAAAACACCACGGTCGAGATTCTCTGGACCGTCATTCCTGCGCTGATTTTAATCGCAATGGCTTGGCCTGCGGCACGCGTGGTCATTGCGCAAAAAGACACCCGAGATTCAGAGATCACCATTAAAGCCACCGGTTATCAATGGTTCTGGGGCTACAAATATCTGGATCATGGTGTTGATTTTAAAAGCCGCCTCACGACCAATCGCAATCAGATTGAGGAATACAAGGGCAAGGGCAGCCCCAAGGGCGAGCACTATCTATTAGAAGTAGACGAGCCTTTAGTGGTGCCCGTTGGCAAGAAAATCCGCATTCTGACCACCAGTAACGATGTAATCCACTCATGGGCAGTGCCTGTTTTTGGCGTAAAGCAGGATGCGATTCCGGGTTTTATTCGCGACACTTGGTTTAAAGCCGAAAACACCGGCACCTTCCGCGGCCAGTGCTCCGAGCTCTGTGGTAAGGACCACGGTTTTATGCCCGTGGTCGTTAAAGTAGTGACTGATAAAGAATTCCAGGACTGGGTAGGTAAAAAACAAGCCGAGGCCAAAGCCGCTGCTGACGATCCAAACAAAAAATGGACTAAGGACGAGCTAATCGCCCGAGGCCGGTCTGTTTACGAAATCAACTGCGTAGCCTGTCATAAGGCCGACGGCAAGGGCTCTGGCCCTTACCCATCGCTGGTCGGCTCAAAAATTATCCTAGGCCCTATAGCCGACCATCTTGGCATGGTGTTGAAGGGCAAAAACGCCATGCCTGCATGGAATGCTTTATCAGATACCGAAATTGCCGCAGTCGTCACTTACGAGCGTAATAGCTTTGGCAATACCGTAGGCGATGCCCTATTCCCGGCCGACGTTAAAGCCGCCAGAAAGTAAGGACAAGACGATGACGACCGCACACGACGCACTCCACACACACGATCATGCCCATGAGGAGCATCACGTTTCCTTTGTGCAGCGCTGGTTTTACGCCACCAATCACAAAGATATCGGCACGCTTTATCTATGGTTTGCCTTTAGCATGTTTATTACTGGCGGCATTATGGCGCTGTGTATCCGTGCGGAGCTATTTCAGCCCGGCCTGCAATTCTGGCAACCTGATTTCTTTAATCAGCTCACCACTTTGCACGGCGTGATTATGGTGTTTGGGGCCATTATGCCGGCGTTTACCGGCTTGGCTAACTGGATGCTGCCGCTGATGATTGGTGCGCCAGATATGGCTTTTGCCCGAATGAATAACTGGAGCTTCTGGCTACTGCCTCCTGCTGCCGCACTGTTAATGATTTCATTCTTTGTACCCGGTGGTGCAGCGGCTGGCGGCTGGACGCTTTACCCACCGCTGTCGATTCAGGCAGGAATGGGGATGGATCTGGCGATTTTTGCCATCCACCTCTTAGGGCTATCTTCGATTATGGGTTCGATCAATATCGTCACCACCGTGCTGAATATGCGTGCACCGGGCATGACGATGCTGAAAATGCCGCTGTTTGGCTGGACAATGCTGATTACGGCTTATCTATTAATTGCCGTAGCTCCGGTGCTGGCTGGTGCAGTGACGATGCTGCTCACCGACCGGCACTTTGATACGCACTTTTTCAAGGCGATTGGCGGCGGCGACCCAGTATTGTTCCAGCATATTTTCTGGTTTTTTGGCCACCCCGAGGTTTACATTATGGCGCTACCTGCTTTTGGTATCGTCAGCCAGATTATCCCCACCTTTGCCCGCAAGCCGTTATTTGGCTATGTGTCGATGGTTTACGCCACCTGCTCGATCGCCATTCTGTCGTTTATGGTATGGGGCCACCATATGTTCGCCGTCGGCATGCCGGCCAGCACCCAGCTGTTTTTTATGTTTCTCACCATGCTGATTGCCGTACCAACGGGGGTAAAAGTCTTTAACTGGATCGCCACCATGTGGCAGGGCAGCATGACTTTTGAAACACCAATGTTGTTCTCAATTGGCTTTGTTTGCCTGTTTACCGTCGGTGGTTTCTCGGGGCTAATCCTTGCGATTGCCCCTGTCGATACGCAAATGCAAGACACCTACTATGTGGTGGCGCATTTCCACTATGTGCTGGTGGCAGGCGCGTTATTTAGCCTGTTTGGTGCTACCTATTACTGGCTACCTAAATGGACCGGCTATATGTATCACGAGGGCCGGGGCCAGTTTCATTTCTGGTGGTCAATGATCTGGTTTAACGTCACTTTTTTCCCGATGCACTTCCTGGGCCTCGCCGGAATGCCACGCCGCATCCCTGATTACAATATGCAATTTACCGACTTTAACGCCATGGCTACAGTGGGTGCGTTCTGCTTCGGGCTAGGGCAGATCTTCTTCCTGTTTAATGTGATTCACACCATTCGTGGCGGCGTAGGTAAAGCACCAGCCAGCCCCTGGGAAGGCGCAAATACGCTGGAATGGGAAGTCGCGTCGCCAGCACCACACCACACATGGGAAACACCACCGTCCTTAGAAATGGTTGAAAAAGGCCTCAAAGCCCAAGGCTTGCTAGGAGATCATCATGAGTAAAAATCTGCGCACTGCCCTGATCACCGCCAGCATCGCCGCCGCCTTTTTTGTGGGGATTATTATCCGGCGCTGGTTGATGGACGTTTAGAACCCAAACCAAACCTAAAATCTGTAGACGAAATGGTAGGGTGGGCATGCTTTTATGCCCACGCGCGTTGCACCTACCGCGTGGGCACAAAAACGTGCCCACCCTACACACTGGGCACATCGTCCTCTCACGATTTGATTTTCTCCGTGTAACTCTGTGTCCTCGGTGTTCTCTGTGGTTCAAGATTTGGGTTTTAAAATAGTTACCTGAGTATAAAAAGGCCGCAATGCAAAGCACTCTCCAGCAAGCCAATCGCAAACTCGCCATTCGGATGATCGTCATTGCCTGCATGATGTTTGGCTTTGGCTATGTCATGGTGCCGTTTTACGATGCTTTTTGCCAAGTATTGGGCATTGATCGGGCCAATAGCGATTTTGCCAATACCAGCGCAGCGGTGATTCGGGTGGAGTTTGATACCAATGTGGACGAGGGCTTAGCCGCCACATTAGAAGCGCTCGATCCTGTCTTGGCAGCCAAGCCCGGCGGCTTACTTAAAGCAAGATTTCGTTTAGTTAATAAAAGCGATCAGCCCTTGAAAGTACGCGCCGTTCCCAGCTATGCCCCGGCCAGATCGGCAGGTTTGCTGCAAAAGCTGGAATGCTTTTGCTTTGATGCACTAACACTGGCTGCTAATGAGCAACGCGATGTCACGGTAGTGTTATTAGTCGCCAATGAATTGCCCGCCGAGCTGGGTGCTGCCACGCTTTCTTACACGCTGCACCCAGAGTTGAAATCATGATTGCGGCACTTAAAACCGTCCTTGCCGCATTTTTTGGCGTTCGCAGCCGCAAAAATGCAGAAAGTGCAAAGCTAAAGCCTCAGCAAATTATTGCAGCGGGTTTATTTTTGGCCCTGTGCTTGGCGTTGAGTGTGTTTCTGCTGGTACGGGTGCTGATTGCTAATTCGTAAGGTGGGTTAGGCGGTTTTTTGCCGTAACCCACCATTGCACTAGCGCAATGGTGGGTTACGCCCCAGCCGCAGGGCTAACCCCTACGCGTGAGGGCATAAAAACTTGCCCCCCTACAATTGATGGAGCTGAAAATGAATGTAGAAAACGGAATTCACGACGCGCATTACTATGTGCCAGCCCCTTCGCGCTGGCCTATCGTCGGCTCTGTCGCCTTATTCTGTATGGGGCTGGGGGCTGCGTTTTCCATGAATAGCGTGCCTGCTGGCAACTGGATTTTGTTGCTGGGATTCGCCATTTTAATCTGGATGATTTTTGGCTGGTTTGGCGATGTGGTTAAAGAATCGCAAAGCGGCAGTTATGGTCAGCAAGTTGACTACTCTTTTCGCTGGGGAATGAGCTGGTTTATTTTCTCGGAAATCATGTTCTTTGCCGCCTTCTTTGGCGCGCTATTTTATACCCGCGTGATTTCAGTGCCCGAGCTGGGCTTTTTCTCTGATACCCATACTTTTCTCTGGTCTGGCTTTAAAGAAAGCTGGCCTGCACGCACCGGCCCGGAATCCGCCGCCTATATCCCGATGGGCGCAATCGGCCTACCCGCCATCAACACCGCCCTGCTCCTCACCTCTGGCGCTACGCTGACTTGGGCGCACTGGGGGTTAATGGAAAACAAACGTGGCCAGCTCAAGCTTGGTCTCTTGTTTACCGTGCTGCTCGGCACCTTGTTTTTAACGCTGCAAGCCGTTGAATACCACCACGGCTGGACCGAGCTAGGCCTAAAAATGAGCTCCGGCGCTTACGGTGCAACCTTCTACATGCTGACTGGTTTTCACGGCATGCACGTACTGGTTGGCACCATCATGCTCGCCACCATGTTAGTACGCACCATGAAAGGCCACTTCACTCCCGAACACCACTTCGGCTTCGAAGCCGCCGCTTGGTACTGGCATTTTGTGGATGTGGTTTGGTTGATCTTATTTGTGTTTGTTTACTGGCTATAAGAAAACCCAGATCTTGAACCACAGAGGACACAGAGAACACGGAGTTTCACGGAGGAAAGCAGAAAGGAAGAATCGTTCAAATAGGCTTTGAATAGGTAAATGAACTGTATTTCAAAACCCAGCGATCTGAATTTATATCGCGGTTCATGGCATGGGGCTTAAGAATCCCCTTAAAGCACGCCGAAGCGAGGAACAAGCGGGGTGGGGTTTCGGCGAGGATGTTTGAGCGAGCGAAGCGAGTGAGTCCCGCAGCCGCCACCTCGATTGTCCGCAGTGAGGGGCCCTCGTGCTGGCCGGGGCGGCCTTCTTTTGGTTCTTTTCTTGGCCGTTCAAGAAAAGAACGCCCCCACGGTGGCTACCGTTCCAAAATCACCGTGCCGAAGGCACTTAAATAAGATCTTTTTAGTTAGCGCACAAATAGAAAATGGCGGGTTGCACCCGCCCTACAAAAGCAGTCCAAAAAAACAAAAACACTCATGCATTGGGATGTATCCACCCCATCCCGTAAGCCACCAATAACAAAACAAATAAAGCAATCGACAAGCCCACCCTCAGTGTTAGAGCACGCACCACCTGTGTGGATCGCCCACCGCGAACCAGCTGCAAGAGTGCTCGCCCAAGGGCAACAACAATAACCAAGAGCAGGATGATGGCAACAATCTTCATGGAAAATCCTCCGTTGAATCCCATCTTAGCGCAACGTCGGCTATCTGCGCTTATCTGTTTGGCAATCTTAATCCTCATTACTTTTTGCATGGGCCTATGGCAACTCAGCCGTGCACACGACAAACAAATACTCATTAAGCAACTGGCCGAGCAAGAAGCACTCCCCCCCCTGCCTTGGGCTACGGGCACACCCCCATTATTTCGCCCAATCAAACTGATTGGGCAATGGCTGCCACAAGCCGAAATCCTACTGGATCATCGTATTGAAGCAGGACAAATCGGCTATCACGTCATCACGCCTTTTCAACTGAGCGATCAAAGCATTGTGCTGGTCAACCGTGGCTGGTGGCCAGATACCCAGCCCCCAAAGCCAAGTGAGAACAGCGTAGTGAGCACTCAGCCTTGGCCCCGTTATGTCGAGCTGGCTCATACCCAGCCTACAGAGCATGTCTTTCAGAATATCAATCCAGAACGCTTTGCCGCGTGGAGCAAGCTGCCCCTACCCATTGCCTATGCACTGATACAAACAAGCGAAAAAGGTTTGAAAGTGCAACACAGCCAACCTGCAATTCCTCCCGAGCGGCATCTTGGCTATACCGCCACATGGTGGGGGATGAGCATAGTAGGGATTTTTCTTTGGATTCGCTTTAAACGGGAGACAAGATTATGAAAGGACGCACCGTACTCATCGCATGTTTTATGTTATCCCTGCTGCCCGTATTAGCGGCGCAAGCCGTTTGGCAATGGTGGCGGCCAGCAGGAGGTAATAGCTTTGGCGAGCTACTCGCCACCCCGATCGCATCCCCCGGCCCTTGGCGATTAGCCGCCGCCGATGCAGCTTGCAGCGACGTGCATCGCAAGCTGCTCTTTGCAGCAGGGCAGCTGAGATTAGCGCAAGGCGAAGCCAGCCAGCGTATCGTGCGCGCCAGCTTTTGCCCCTCGGACAATACCGACATCGCCTATCTACCCAACCACGCCCCCAATAGCGGCCTCTACCTGATCGACCCCCACGGCAACGCCGTACTGCGTTATTCCAATGAACAGCTTTCTAGCGACGATGGTAGGCGCAAGGCATTGAAAGAAATTGGGCAGGTTTTGAAAAATAATAAGGCGCTGGGTTGAAGCTGTAGCGAGGGAGAAGCCCTACGGATGCAATGTATTTTGTTTTTAATTAGCAAACCGCAAAAAACATAATGACTACGCTCTCTGCACGGGGCTTTAGAGTCCCCTTGAAACACGCCGAAGCGAGGAACAAGCGGGCGGGGTTTCGGCGAGGACTGTTTGAGCGAGCTTGCGAGCGAGTTCCGCAGCCGCCGCTCGATTGTCCGCAGATGAGGGGCTTTCGTGTTTCGTGGGGTCGCCTTTTTTGGCTTCGTTTCTTGGCGAAGCAAGAAAGGAAGGCCCCGCGGTGGCTACCGCTCCAAAATCAATGTGCTGAAGGCACTAAAAAGGTCTTTTTGATTTTGGTTTACGAGGATGTGGTCAAACCCGCCGAATTTTGCCATTAAATATTACGAGAGTGGCGGGTTTCACCCGCCCTACAGGAGCCACTTAATGAAACCACTCCTCTGCCTCACCCTAATCTGGACTTTTTGTCTGGTCATGCTGGGTGCTTATGTGCGGCTTTCTGATGCGGGCTTGGGTTGCCCGGATTGGCCGGGCTGCTACGGGCAACTGGGCGCGCCGGATGAGGCGCATGAAATTGCCCAAGCGAGTGCGCAATTTGGCGGCGACGTAGAGCCTGCCAAGGGCTGGAAAGAAATGATCCACCGCTATTTTGCTGGCGGGCTGGGGCTGTTGGTGCTGGCGGCGTGCTGCTTGCTCTGGCAAAAACGCCAGCGGCTAAGCCGCCTCAGTATTCTTTTGCCGCTGGGGGTGATTATCTTTCAGGCCCTGCTGGGGATGTGGACAGTCACCATGAAGCTGATGCCGATAATTGTCACCGCGCACCTACTAGGAGGAATGGCTCTACTGGCCTTGCTCACGTGGCTGGCCGCACGCTCTTCCTTCACTCCTCAGCTCCCCAGCCATCTGCGCCCAATTTTAATCATCAGCCTGATTGCCATCGTGCTGCAAATTGCCTTGGGCGGCTGGGTATCGACTAATTACGCGGCACTGGCCTGCAATGGTTTTCCTAGCTGCCAAGGCAGTTTTGCCGCGCCTGCGGGGTTAAGCGAAGCCATGCAGCCGATACGGCAATTAGGCCAAACCAGCAATGGCGAATCGCTGACGATTCATCATCTGGCCGCCATTCACTGGCTACACCGGCTGGGTGCTTTACTGCTACTGGCCTGCCTGAGTGCACTGATCTGGCAGCTGCGTAAAACCAGCCCAAGATGGGCGGGGTTGATTGCAGCGGCGCTGCTGCTGCAAATCTCACTTGGCATTGCCAATGTCTGGCTTGATTTACCGCTGCCACTGGCCGTAGCGCATAACGGCGGCGCGGCAATTTTACTGATGCTGGTGGTTGCGGCATTGGCACAGGTTTTACCAGTTCATCAGCAAGCAACAAACAACGCCTTTAACACCACATCCCCTAAACACTCCGGAGCCTAACCATGCGTACTCTCGCCCTTACCCGCTCCCACGCCCAGCTGACTGAGCTGCTGAAGCTTGGCAAGCCGCGCGTCATTGCCTTGATTGTGTTCTGTGCGGTGGTTGGTATGCTGCTGGCTACACCACAGTTGCCATCCATCGCGCTGCTTTTAGCTGCCACGGCAGGCATCGGCCTCGTGGCCAGTGGCGCTGCCGCTTTTAACTGCCTGATCGAAGTAGAGCGCGATGGCAATATGCGCCGCACTCAGCAACGCCCTCTGGTCAAAGGCTCGGTAAAGCACGGCGACGCCCTGCTCTATGCCCTAATTACCACCGCAGTTGGGCTATGGCTACTAGGCGCTTTTGTAAATATGCTGACGATGTGGCTGACGCTGGCAACGTTCTTTGGCTATGCAGTGATTTACACCCGCTTACTAAAAGCCGCCACGCCGCAAAATATCGTGATTGGTGGTGCATCGGGAGCCATGCCGCCGATCCTGGGCTGGGCCGCCGTCACCGGCAGCGTGCCGCCCGAAGCGATGGTGTTGTTTTTGATTATCTACACCTGGACGCCGCCGCACTTCTGGGCACTGGCCATCTACCGCCGTGATGAATATGCCAAGGCTGGCCTACCTATGTTGCCAATTACGCATGGTTTAGCATTTACCCGATTATCTATCCTACTCTACGCCGCCATCCTCGCCGCAGTCACCGCCCTGCCGGTGGCATTAGGCATGAGCGGCTGGCTCTACGGCATTAGCGTGGCTGTACTGAACGCAGGCTTTTTATCGCGGGCGTTTAAATTATGGCAGGAAGAGGGGGAAGCGGAAGGCGATGTGATTGCGCGGGAGTTATTTAAATATTCGATTAAATATTTAGCGTATTTGTTTGCAGCTTTGTTGCTGGATCACTGGTTAATGGTGTTGGTGGCATAAAGCGCCCTCTCCCCCTGCCCAACCCTATCAACTTCGCCATATATCATGATGTTGCCACACCATGACAAACATTGAATCATCGTAGGGCGGGTGCAACCCGCGTATTTTTCAGCATGACTCGCGGGTTGCACCCGCCCTACGAATAACGTTTTACTTAAGTTGAGAGGATTATCGCCCTGCCCCTCTCCCAAAAAGGAGAGGGGAAACAAGCAACTTAAACCGTCCAGCTCACCATGCCGCTGTAAGCAGTCGCCAATACGATCAAGCCAAAGGCGATCCGGTAATAGGCAAAGCCAACAAAGGTATGGGTAGAAACAAATTTAATCAGCGCACGAATGGCGATAAAGGCAAAAATAAACGAGGCAATAAAGCCCACGGCAAAAACGCCGCTATCTCCGATATCTAACTCATGGCGGTGTTTAAGCAGGCTATAAATCGAAGCCGCACCCAGCGTTGGAATGCCCAAAAAGAACGAAAACTCAGTTGCCGCCTTACGGGAAATACCAAGAAACATTCCGCCGATAATCGTTGCACCAGAGCGGCTAGTGCCGGGGATTAACGCTAAGCACTGGCAAAGCCCTACTTTCAAGGCATCTTTCAGACTTAGATCATCCACCGTTTCAACCACGGGGGTTTTATTCAGCTGGCGTTTTTCAGCCCAAAGAATAATCAAGCCACCAATAATAAACGCCATCGCCACAGGCACAGGCTGAAATAAATGTGCCTTAATGACCTTATTAAATAAGAGGCCAAATATTGCAGCAGGAATAAAGGCAATCACGACGGCCAGCAGCAAATTACGCTCACTACCCGGCTTGCCTGCGCCCGTCAGTGTCTGAGTGATCTTAGCGCGATACTCCCAAACCACCGCCAACATAGCCCCCAGCTGGATAAAGATTTCATAAACGTCGCGCTTTTCCTTGCTCATAAAATTGAGCAAATCACCCGTTAAAATCAAATGGCCCGTGCTGGAAATCGGTAAAAACTCAGTAATACCCTCAACCATGCCCATAATGAGCGACTTAAACAGCAATACGATATCCATTGATAATCTGCCAATAGCCTGAAAAGAGAAATGCATTATATCTGGGCAATCTTATTTACTGATTAAGATCTGGTGTTTATTGAAGGATTTACATTGGAGCCTGTTGGGTTACGCATCAACATTAATCCAATGTCATGCCGCAATCCCCATGCGGCGTAATAAAGCCAAGCAAAAAACGCTTGGCTTTATTAGCGCCCTACGAATGACATGACGATGAAAAATCTAAGCCAAATTAGATTTTCTCTGTGCTCTTTGTGTGCTCGGTGTTCTCTGTGTCTACAGACCTTTTAAAACACCAAATCAAACCGGCAAATGCGCACGCAATCTGCTTGGCAGCCATGCCAAAAGTGGTTCGAAATCGGTTGCGTCCATTAAGTTTTTTAGCGTGAGGCCCAGCTCGGTATCGCCTTCAATACTTAAGCGGCGCTGGAAAAACAGCGTGTCGGGGTCTTCTAGGCGGCGGGCCAGCACTAGGTAATCGGCAAGGCTGGCGCTAAAGGTGACGTCTGCTGCGCCTGCTCCACGCTTAAACCGGCCATTAGCAAAAGACAGCGTTAAGCCTCGGCCAATATCCAACACTTCTAAGCGGATATTTCGCCCGGCCAGCCACGCAAAATCTTCCTCTGGCCACAGCTTGTTTTTGACTAAATTCAGACTGCTAGCAAAAGCAATGGCAAGCGGCGCTTCGGGGAGCTTTAGTAAGACAAATTGATGTAAGCGTTTCATACACATTCCTTTATGCCCGCTTCACCATGCCAATAACCATTCACAAGCCCCTGTGGATAAGCTGTTGAAAAGTCGTGGATAGCATTGGGATAAGTACATTTCTCTGCATAGGCAGCGACCAGCTCAGCCGTGCCGGTGGATTGGGGGCTGATACGCAGATAATCGATGCCCATCTGCGCCATTTGTGGCAATTCGGCATAAAGCGATTGGCAGGCGGAAGACTGAGTTTGAATGCCATTCAGTCGCAAAAATCCTTGGCCCTCGCGGGTAGACACCAGTTGCCCGTCGGCATGATCTAAGCATCGAAACTCGCACGCGTCTTTGCTTAAGCCGTAATAACGCGCGGTAAAGCAGCGGGCCGAAAACGCCAGCGGCAAATGGCCATGTACAAAGATTTCGGTTTCGATGGCGGCCGTTTTCTCGGCCAAAATAGCGGCGATGGTGCCTTGGCTACTTTCTAAAGAGGGCAACCAGCGCATCGCCCCCTGAGCCACAAACCAATCCAAGGCCGCGCCGTTATAAATATTAAGATGTGGGCCAGCTACAAAGCGCATTCCTAAATCTCGCGCCACCTTAACCGCGCCTAAATCATTAGCCTCAATACAGCCGCCCGCCTCGGCCAGCTTTTTTAAGCTAGAAAGATCACTAGCGGATTCCAACAGTGCTTGAGACGAAATCACCACTTCCTTACCTGCTGCACGCAGCTGCTCCGCCACCTCCAGCCAATCCGCGCTGCGCAACTCGTGGCGGCGCGAGCAAACCACCTCGCCCAGATAGATCACATCCACCGGCCAACTCGCTGCCTCGGCGTAGAAATCCAACACTTGCTGCTTAGGCCAGTAATAAAGGATAGGGCCAAGAGAGAGTTTCATTGTTATTCCTAATGGGTCTGCTTTTATAAGCCCATAATTTGTACTTGTAAGGCAGGTAAACCCCGCGAAACGATATAAAAAGATACGCGGCTTGCAACCCAATCCTATCAACATAAGCGAAATGTTTTTTGTAGGGCGGGTGAAACCCGCGAGCGATGCTGAAAAATACGCGGGTTGCACCCGCCCTACGCCTAGACACGAGCTAACTCATCGCCACGGTCTGCTATACGCACCCAAGGTTTGCTGATGTCCTTCGGATACTTTATCCAGCGTGGCTTGCCAAGCGGGTTTGACTGAATAGCGCGGGTCGGCCGAGGCGTCGATCGCCATACGTAAGGTCTTGGTCACCTCGCTCACGTAAGATGGGCTGCGCTGGCGGCCTTCTACTTTGATGGCCGCCACGCCGATACGTATCAGCTCGGGCAAGATCGAAAGGGTGTTCAGGCTGGTCGGCTCTTCCATGGCGTAATAGGTATCGCCATCGACTTCAAAGCGCCCCTTGCATAGCGTGGGATAACCCGCTGGCTCGCCTGCTTCGAAACGATCGATCAACACGCCATTTAAACGGGCATCCATACGCTCACCTTGTTTTTCCCAGCGTACAAAATGCGCAGGGGAACATACACCGTGGGTGTTCGGCGATTGGCCAGTCACATAGCTAGATAAAATACAGCGGCCTTCGGCCATCACACAGAGGCTGCCGAAACCGAATACTTCGATTTCTACCTTGGTGTTTTTAATCACGTATTCAACTTGCGGCAGGGTCAGCACGCGCGGCAGCACGGCACGGCGCACGCCAAAGCACTCGTACGCTAAATTAATCGCTTCAAAATTAGTCGCCGAGCCTTGCACCGATAAATGCAAATGCAGATGGGGATGAGTGCGGTAGGCGTATTCCAATAGCCCCAGATCAGCCAGAATCACCGTATCAGCACCCAAATCTACCGCTTTATCGACCGAAGCACGCCAATCCGCAATCCGCCCTGCTTGGGCGTAAGTATTAATTGCGATTAATACTTCACGGTTTTTAGCATGGGCATAACGCACGCCCTCGCTAAGCTGCGCATCGCTAAAATTAAGGCCTGCAAAGTTTCTGGCATTGGTAGCGTTTTTAAAACCGAGGTAAACCGCGTCAGCACCTTGGTCAACGGCAGTTTTTAAAGCAGGCAAGCTGCCCGCTGGGCAAACAAGTTGGGGCAGGGCCATAAGCACCCCCGAATGATAAACATAGGGGAGCTTAAAGAGAGATGGCGTAGTGCTTTTTAAGCTAAATCAAACAAAGCCCACAATGATGGACAGAAAAAAGCGTGCGGCCACCAAAAAGTAGCAACGCACGCACCGTACCCACACACAGAGAGTCTGTTCACAAAGCCCACACGCTTTATGACGACTTTTTAATCATAGTGCACTGCAATATATTTTGCCTTAATCGAGATCAATTTTGCAAAAATAAGCAAAATTCTCGTATAAAACATTGAAAAACACCATTTACTGCATTTTGTAGGCATTTGCTTCGCACTACGCACAATGCATAGTGCCATAATTCCCAATTGGCAGACATGCGACTAAGGTTCATGCTGCATGTTATTCCCGCTGGGGCACAAGCCCAGCAACGAAAACCAACAAACAAGGATGCTCAAAATGCAAATTGCAATGATTGGCCTCGGTAAAATGGGCAGCAATATGACACGTCGTTTGGCCGCTGGCGGAGCCACCGTATTTGGCTTTGACGTAAGCGCCGAAACACGTACCCAGCTTGCCGCTGAACACGCCAATATCCGCAGTTTTGACTCCGTAGCCAGCCTGATCGCAGAAATGCCAAGCCCGCGCGTGGTATGGATGATGCTGCCAGCGGGTGAAATCAGCGAAACCATGTTTGGCGAGCTAACCGCACTGATGGCACCAGGTGATTTGATTATTGATGGCGCAAATGCCATGTATAAAGACTCACAACGCCATGCAAAAGAACTGAACGCCCTAGGCTTTAAGTTTATGGATGCAGGCGTATCAGGCGGCGTATGGGGCTTAGCTAACGGCTACACCATCATGATTGGCGGCGAAAAAGACGCATTTGCGATGGCCGAGCCTTTCGTTAAAATCTTGGCCCCAGCATCAGATCGCGGCTGGATTCACGCAGGCCCAGCAGGTAGCGGCCACTATGTGAAGATGGTTCACAACGGTATTGAATACGGCATGATGCAAGCATTTGCCGAAGGCTTTGCCCTCTTGGAAGCCAAAAAAGAACTGAATCTTGATCTGGCTGAAGTCGCTGAAACATGGCGTCATGGCTCCGTGATCCGCTCTTGGCTACTCGACTTAACTGCCGACACGCTGAAAAACGACACCAAGCTAGACGACATCCAACCCTTCGTTCCTGATTCAGGCGAAGGCCGCTGGACCGTGCTAGAAGCCGTAGAACTAGGCGTTCCTGCTCCGGTTATTGCAGCGTCGCTATTCCAGCGCTACACCACCCAAGGCAAAGGCGATTACGTCGCTAAATTGCTATCGATGATGCGCAACGCCTTTGGCGGCCATCATGTGGCCAAGAAGTAAAAGCTGCACTAAACCCCGTCTTTTTAAGGCGGGGTTTTTTTATAGGTCCCGTAGCATAAAAATCTCACAAGAGTGATGCCCCGTCTTCCCCATAGGCTGAGCAATCTGCCTAAAGCCCATTTTTGTATACAGGGCCAAAGCAGCGGGCAAGCTAGCCGTCGTTTCTAAATAACACTGCCGATACCCTGCCTGCTTAGCAAAATCACACGCCATCATCAGCAAACGCTTGCCCAGCCCCAAGCCTCGGCAATCATTCAATAAATACATCTTCTGCAACTCACACACCGATGCATCTGCCCCGGCCAGTGGTGCAATCCCTGCCCCACCCAATAAAGCCCCCGACTCTTTTTGAATCACCCAATACGCCGCCCCAGCCTGCTGATAGCAAGGGTAAAGCTGATCCAAATGCGGGTCTGCCACGCCATACCCCTGCTCTTCACTCAGACCATGCTCAGCAGACACCTGCCGAATCACCGCCGCAAGCGCCGAATTATCCACCTCTACCATCAAGCGAATTTGATAGCCCCGCTGTGCACGCGCCGCGTTTAAAGCCTGCCGGTATAAATCTAAGCCCGCCTGTAAGCGCTGCTGCTCCGCCGAATCGAGCTGCTGTAAAACACATTCAATTTCTACATCGTATTCAGCATGTACGGCACGCAAAACATCCCGCCCAGCCAAAGTTAAAGCAGCCTGCTTGCTGCGCTTATCACTAGCATGGGCCTGCCATTGAATCAGCCCCTCTTCCGCTAATTTTTGCAGTGTGCGGCTGATATTAGATTTATCGATCCGCAGACGCTCAGCCAATTGCAAATTGGTCTGCATTGCTTGCTCCAGCTCGATCAAAATATGCGCCTCAACTGGGCTAAGATCGACCTTGCCACATTTTTTAGAAAACACGCCCAATTCACGGACAATATCCCGCGATAAGGATCTTAATGATCTTGCATTCATACCAGCTCAAAAGTAGTTGCGTTTTACAACTATATTTCACTCCTTAACAAAATACAATAAGCAACAGTTTTTTACATCTCGCTTACCCCAATATATTTAAACAGCATAGCCACGTAAATTCATCGCTAATCCCTCAATAAATAAGATCTCCGCCCCATGTCTAATCCAATTCGTACCGCCATTGCTGCGCTATTTATTGCAGGCTCCGCATTAAGCCAGGCTAATAATTTAGTGATAGAAGCCAATACAATGGATAGATCGGCTGATCCTTGCAGTAATTTTTATCAGTATGCCAATGGAAAATGGCTGGAGGATCATCCTGTGCCTGCGGATCGTGCTCGCTATGGGGCTTATGATGAAGTTTCTGAACGCAATCTCACCGCGCTTAAACATATTATTGAAACAGCGGCGAAATCAAATAGCAGCAACCCTTCTACACAAAAAATCGGAACATTTTATTTAAGCGGAATGGATGAAGCGCATTTAGAGGCTGAGGGTGCTAAACCATTGGCGGCGCGTTTAAGCCAAATATCTGCAATAAATACCCAACAAGACTTAGTGCGCGTCTTAGCCCAATTGCATAAAGAAGGAGTTAATCCCTTATTTAATTTTTATGTCGGCCAAGATGCTAAAAATTCGCTGCGTTATATTGTCGATTTATCTCAGGGTGGCTTAGGATTACCAGATCGTGATTACTATTTAAAAACCGACAGCAAACACAAGAAATTACGCCAACAATATAAAGCGCATTTAATAGAGATGTTTGGTTTATTAGGCGATAGCCCGAAAATAGCAGAGAAAAATACCCTACGTATTTTACGTTTAGAAACAGGCCTCGCCAAAGTATCGATGACTAAAGTTCAGCAGCGCGATCCTGAAGCCACTTACCATTTACTGAAAATTAAAGACTTGCAAAAATTAAGCTCGCATTTTGCTTGGCAAGCTTATTTTGCAGAGCTGGGCATAGACGCGCCCAATGAGCTGAATATTTCCCAGCCTAAATTCTTTGCCCATATTAATAATATGCTTAGCGTCATACCGATGGATGATTGGAAAACCTATTTACGCTGGCATTTGGCCCACAGCCGCGCCCAATATCTATCGACTGATTTTGTAAATGCCGATTTTTCTTTTTATAGCCAAACACTATCGGGCGCAAAAGAATTACGCCCTCGCTGGAAACGGGTATTAAAAAGTTTAGATCAAAACTTAGGTGAAGCATTGGGTGAACTGTATGTAGCGGAATACTTTAGCCCCGCCGCAAAAGCCGAGGCACTGGAAATGGTCGGCAATATTAAATTGGCGATGGCTGAACGTATTCAGCAGTTAGACTGGATGGGGGACGCCACTAAGCAAGAGGCATTAAAAAAACTAGCCAAGGTTGTAGTTAAAATCGGTTATCCAGATACTTGGCGTGATTACAGTAGTTTGCAAATAGATAAGCAATCTTATGTTGAGAATATCAAGCGAAGCAGTGAGTTTGAATTCAAACGCGAGCTAGCCAAGCTGGGTATGGAGATTGATCGCAATGAATGGGGAATGACGCCTCCCACCGTAAATGCCTATTACAATGCCAGCATGAATGAAATGGTTTTCCCTGCTGGCATATTGCAAGCGCCATTATTTCATGTAGGGGCCGATACCGCAGGCAATTATGGCAATACAGGAGCCACCATAGGCCATGAGCTTATTCATGCTTTTGACGATGAAGGCAGCCAGTTTGATGGCGATGGTAATTTAAAAAGCTGGTGGACAACCGAAGATAGAAAAAACTTTACCGCTCGTGTTAGCCAAATCGAAAAGCAATTCAATGAGTTTAATCCCATCGATAAACTATTTATCAATGGAAAACTCACTGCGGGTGAAAATATTGCAGATTTAGGCGGGCTTAAAATTGCTTTTCAGGCATTAAAGAAATCACTACTTAATAAGCCTGAGCCGACGCTAATTGATGGCTTAACGCAAGAACAGCGTTTCTTTGTCGCCAATGCACAAAGCTTTAGAAATAATACCCGTGCAGAAGCATTACGCCTGCAAATACTCACCGACCCGCACGCACCAGAAAAATACCGTGTTATTGCTCCATTTGCCAATATGCCAGAATTTGCTAGCGCATTTTCCTGCGGTAAATCAGCATTAAGAAGCGAAGAGAAGCGGGTTAATATTTGGTGATTTAAAGTATAGGGTGGGCAAGGCGATTTACCTTGCCCATGCATGCGGGAGCTACAACTATGCTACTGATTAATGAATTTTCCGCGTGGGCACAAAAACGTGCCCACTTTAAAGCTTAATTAAATAAAATACGTGGGCTTTATTCACCCTACGAATCTCATCTTAATGCTGCAAATTCTGCTCTACATATGCATTAAGGCTATTTAATTCGCTTTTATTCAAAAATGGCAATTGCGACATAATATGCGCCAGCGCCGAGCTATCATTCAAGCCAAACTCGGAGGATTGAATTAACACCGTGCCTTGCCCGCTAAAATCAATCTGCTTTTCTTCGCCCGATAATGTGATATTGGTCATTGCACCAACTGCCGACAATACGCCGGTGACATGCTCGTAATCATAGCGATAAGAAGGGCTAGGGCAATCTGCCCAGCCTAGAATAGCTTGCTCATCAACGCGGCATGGCAAATCTAAAAAGTGCACGGGGCCATTGCTTGAGGCAATTAATTTACCATTCCCCATTAAGGTTAGAAAACCTGGCATGGTTGATTCTTGGCAAATAATGTTTTTACTAAAGCCCAGTAAATGGCTGGCCTTTATCGTCATATTGGCGTCTTCAAGATCGTAGCAGGCGATATCATTACCGTTATCCCCCAAAATCAACTGTCCACGGCCTTTGGCCACGATAAAATTGTTGATATATAAAGGGGAATTAAATGACTCTTTTACTAAGATATCTAGCAGGCTTGAGCCTAGCGATTCAAATTGTAGCTGCCCATAAAACGCAATCATTTTTCCTTTACGGATAAAAATCTCATCGGCCACATCGACTACAAAGGCAAAGCGATTTAGATTATCGTTTTTAGGTAAATTACTCGGATTGTAGATAGTCATTATCTTTCACTCGCCTGAATATAAACCGTACCCTGTCCCATAAACTTCACTTGGTAGGATTCGCCCGAAGCCTGCCCAACAAAAGTTTTCCAATTTAAATCGGTCACAATCGTAGAAGTCAGATTTCCTTTGTGGCCAATATAGGCATTAGGATCGACAAATACCGGCTGCTCTGCGCTAACTTGCAAGGCAATCGCATTACCATCCGATAAAATCGCCATTTCACCCGTGCCTTGCAAGGTAGTGGTAAACAAGCCCTGCCCACTCACCGCGCCGCGCACCATGCTCTGCACGCCACCCTGATTGCCCAAAAACATTGTGCCAACAGTGAGCCGTGAATCGTAGGCGAGCAGCGTTTCGCTCTCTACATACACCATCTCATTATTCACCTGGATAATGCTGACAAATAAACCATCGTAGGCGTAATAAACCTTGCCACTACCCTTGGCAATCATGAGCGCATTGCCTTCATTGGTGGCAGTACGCATGGCTAAATCCTGCACATTCCCGCCGCCCAGAAAGGAGCGGGCAAAGTTCACCTTGCCCTGATACGAGATCATTGAGCCTTTCTTGGCAAACACTTCCTCGTTATTCAGGGTGATTTCAATCAGTTTTTCATTAATTTGTGTATATGAGGGCATCGCTCAATCCTTAAAAATTGCTGTCTAAATTTATCGTTCAGCAGGCTGGATATACACCACGCCCTGACCGGTAAACTTGAATTGATAAGATTCGCCCGATGCCTCGCCCACCATCGTTCGCCAGTTCACATCAAACACAAATTCTTGCGAGATATTGCCCTTGTAGCCAATAAACGCATCCGGATCAACAAACAGCGGATAGCTTGGCCCTACTTCCAGCGTGATCAGATTGCCGCGCGAGATCACCGCGATATTGCCGCTGCCTTCTACCGTCGTGGTAAACAAGCCCTGCCCCGATGCCGCGCCGCGCAGGCCAGCAAAAGAGGTGTTGGTTTTAAGGCCCGAGTCGTAAGCCAGCAAGCTGCTGCTTTCAATAAAAAGTTTTTCATTTGCTAGCGGAATCACCGCAATTTCGGCCGCATTATTGGCAAAAAATACTTTGCCCGTGCCGCTGGTTTGCATCAGCGACATGCCTTCGTTGGTGACTTTGCGCTTCAGTGCACCAAACAGCCCTTCGCCGCCCAAAATGGCCTTTTCAAACTTCATCGAGCCAGTGTAGGCCACCATCGAACCGGCAATCGCCATTACCTTTTCGCTCTGCAGATCGACTTCTAATAAGCGATCTGAATTGATTCTGAAACTGCTCACAGCACTTCTCCCAATTTTATCAACAGAGCAAACAGGCTCTAGTCGCCTAGAGCTGTTGTAAAAAATCCGTTAAACATGATTCACACGGCATAATACTGGGTTTTATACTGGTAATTTGCAAGATAAAAGTAAGTAAATTATCTTAAAATACTGTGTTTAACTTACTTATTTTCAAACACAAGTGGAATTGCGGCTGTAATAAAATGGTTTTTAAAACAAAAAAACCTGCCGAAGCAGGTTTTTTTAATATTTAAATAGTTATTTCAAATCAAATTCGGCTTCATTAATACCCAGCTCGCGGCAAATGGTAATCACCATTTTCTGCTCATTAGCATCAAAATTGCCATCCGCAGCACCGATCACGCAGCAAACGCGAATCATCAGCTTGCAAGCATCGGGATTGCTTTTTAATTTAGCAATTATTTTCAATGCTTCTGCTTTACCAATTTCATAATCAAAATCAAATTTAGCCGCAATTTTATTAAATGAATCAATCACATCTGCCGAATCAAATACTTTTAATTCATCTGAATTGCTGATATAGCCCAGCATCTTTCTTTTTTCTTCTGGGCTAATGCTGCCATCACTGGTGGCAACCAAAGCGCATCCAGCAACCACGGCATTTAAAAAATCTTTATTTTTAAATTTAGTCACTTCATTGCTCAGCATATTGCTGGCGTCTTGACCCATCTTTTTGATCGAATCGAACAAACCCATTGTCTATCTCCTGATGCAATTAGATTAACTGAATGATAAGGATATTACCGCTAAGCCTTGTCAGATCATGGCCGATACAAATAGTTCAGAATATACGCCACAAACAACTGTCTTCCTCAGTAAACAACAAGATAGATAATTAATCCAGCTTTAAAAAAGCCCCGCAGCAATGAGCTCGGGGCTTCACGGATAAAGGAGCTGAATTACTCAGCACTTCCTTGTTCATCGGCACGAGCTGCTGCTGCCCGCAGCTTATCTTTTTTACTCATTCGCACCCCCTTCACACCACCCGTATTGTCGGCCACAGGCATGCTCGTTAATTTAGCTTCAAAGCCAGCAATCACTTCACGGCTTAGGCGGATATTCTGGCGGGTTTCGATTAGGCGAAAATGCGCTTCGGTAGCAGCACTCACTAGGCTAATCGCCGTGCCACTCGCGCCATTACGGCCGGTGCGGCCAATGCGGTGGGTGTAATCAACGGGTGAGCGAGGCAAATCATAATTCACCACAAACGGCAAGCCATCGATATCGATACCACGGCCAGCCAGATCGGTCGCCACCACCACTTGCAAGCTGCCCGACTTAAATTCGGCCAAAACTTGATTGCGGCGACCTTGGCTAAATTCACCATGAAAAGGCGCGGCGTTAATGCCTTTGGCGTACAGCGTATTGGCAAGCTGCTCGCTGCCATGCTTGCTGGCCACAAACACCAGCACTCTTTGCCCTTCTATCTCTTTGATCAAATGCACAAGTACATCGGCACGGCGCTCTGCATCCACAAAAATCGCCCGCTGCAAGATATCTGGCTGATTAATTTCTGTAGCCGCAATCATCACCCGCGTTGGATTATTTAATATGCCAGTCGCCAGCGCGTTGACATCATCTGGAAAAGTTGCAGAGAAAAACAGGCTTTGGCGTTTAGCAGGTAACAGCGCCAAGATGCGGTTAATTTCGACAGCAAAGCCCATATCTAGCAAGCGATCGGCTTCATCTAGCACCAAGGTATTAAAAAACTCCGGCCGAACCGCGTTTTTGTCG
Source organism: Iodobacter arcticus (assembly GCF_042664895.1). Classification (NCBI taxonomy): domain Bacteria; kingdom Pseudomonadati; phylum Pseudomonadota; class Betaproteobacteria; order Neisseriales; family Chitinibacteraceae; genus Iodobacter; species Iodobacter arcticus. The sequence continues at coordinate 321,385 of NZ_JBHTBQ010000006.1, read as the reverse complement.
ATTAAATCCAGCACGCGGCCAGGCGTCGCCACCAGCACATCGGCACCACCGCGCAGCTGCATCATTTGCGGATTAATCGCCACACCACCAAATACCGTTGCCAGCTTGATCGGCTTAGTTAGATTATTTTTGCTTAAAGCCGCCAGCAAGCCCTTGATCTCTTCCCCCACCTGCACCGCTAACTCTCGCGTTGGCACCAGAATCAGCACCTTGCTACTGCCCGTCGTCATAAGATGCAGCAGCGGCAAAACATAAGCAGCCGTTTTGCCCGAACCCGTAGCTGCCTGCGCCAAAACATCCTCCCCCCACAGCACAGCAGGAATCACCTCCGCCTGAACCGGCGTTGGAGTGATATAGGATTTTTTGCTAGCAGCAAGTAAAACAGCGGGTGACAGACCCAGAGCGGAAAAGGACATGATGGGCCTTAGATAATATTTCTGACGGGTGCGAAGTATAAGCGAGATGGGGGGAGCTGTCCCCGTGCATAGGACAGGATGCAAGAGTGGGCAAGCCTTTGTGCCCATCATAGGCATCGAGTTAAGACAAAAATAGAGTAGAAAAACCGGTTTTTATAGGGTGTGCAAGTCGTTTTTCTTGCGCACCGTTTTGTCGTAGCAACGACTACGTCGTTGTACTCCCTATAAAAAAGGGGATTCACTCAATAACAAAAGCATAAGTTAATCCATGTCGGGCTGGTAAAGCTTTAACTTAAGCTACCGTTTTATAGATTCTCATCCTAATTACCTTGAATTATCAATTTTTCATAAATTATGGCTTTAAGATAATTGCAAATAATCAGGCGTTCCAGCTCAAACCAAAGTGCCGAATAATTAACTCAGCCGACTCGGCGGGTGATTGGTTTTCTGTGTTGATGACGACATGCCTTGCTGGATAGGGGAAATCATTGCATGAATTCATTTGATACTTTTCATCCGCTTCGGCGTGAAACGCTTTGGCGCGCTCCACATCGTGCTTGCTCGGCTTAAGAGCAAGCCGCAGTGGCGTTCCTTCGCGGGCAACTCGCGTTTCCAAGCTGGCGATCAGCTCCACAAAAAACACGCGCTGTCCCTTAGCTTCAAATAGGTCAACGAGCTTTGCCACAAAGCAATTGTCCTTTGCCTGATCAAATACCCAAAAAAACGTGAAGATGATCGAAGGCATGATGGGCTGAGCCAATGCTCTCGTCATTAAGGACAGACGTATCTCATCAGCAGCTTCGCCATAGGCCTCGGTTCCCCAGCCGAACAACGCTGCCGCAGGCTCTGCCGTCATGTGATTGTGAAAGAAACGAAAACCTGTGCTTTGGCTCAGGGCCAAACCGACTGCGGCCTTACCTGACGCAGGAGGACCGATGATGATGATGAGATCTGGCATGGCTTGAGTCCTCTAACAAAATTGGGCATGTTTTATCTGCCCAACACATTCCCATAAATAAAAATATTGAGTAGATAGAGCTTGAGCCCGATAGTCATCCAGCTAAGGTCCTTTCATACCGCAAACCGTAGGGCGCAATAAGTCTGAGGCTTTATCCAGACGCATTGCGCCGTGCATTCAACCACCATGTGGCGTAATAAAGCCAAGCAAATGACAAGATGATGAGAAAGCATGCTCATTGGCGCATTCGTAGGGCGGGTGAAACCCGCCGTTTCCCCTAGCCTGTCATGCCAAAATCTGGCGGGTTTCACCCGCCCTACAAAAGATGCACCGTATGTCATAGGCTTTAGTGATGCATATAAGACTGACGATCAAACCGTAATTTCTTCCACCCGATGGCAAGCTACTAAGCGGCCTTCTACTGGGCGCAACTGTGGGACTTCTTTGCGGCAGTAATCGTTTGCAAAGGGGCAGCGGGTGTTGAAGGCACAGCCTGTTGGCGGGTTGAGCGGAGATGGCAGCTCGCCGAGTAGCTTCACTTTGGCACCACGATCTTCGGCGCGGATGGCGGGTGTGGCCGACATCAGGGCGCGGGTATAGGGGTGCAGCGGGCGATCAAACAGAACGTCTTTGCTGCCGTGCTCTACCGCGCGGCCAAAGTACATCACCATCACGTCATCAGCTACGTGTTCAACCACGGATAGGTTGTGGCTGATAAACACGTAGGCGATGCCTAGCTCGTCTTGCAGATCCATAAACAGATTCAAAATCTGCGCCTGAATCGATACATCCAGCGCCGAAGTTGGCTCATCTGCCACCACTACACTTGGGTTTAGCATCATGGCGCGCGCCACGGCGATACGCTGACGCTGGCCGCCAGAGAACATATGCGGGTAGCGATGATAATGTTCAGGGCGCAGGCCCACGCGCGTCATCATGGCGCGTACTTTTTCTTCGCGCTCAGCGGCGCTTAAAGAAGTATTGAGCAACAGCGGCTCAGCCAGCATGGTGCCGATCTGTTTACGCGGGTTTAGAGATGCATAGGGGTTCTGAAACACCATTTGCACTTTAGGGCGCAGTGCTTTTAGATCTGCAACGCTAGCGCCCACAGTATCGATACCAGCGATTTGTAGCTGGCCGCTGGTCAAGTCTTCGATCAGGGTAAGTTGACGCGCTAAAGTCGATTTACCACAGCCCGATTCGCCCACAACGGCCAGTGTTTTTTGCGCTTCTAGGCTAAAACTCACACCATTTAAGGCTTTTACCGTGGCGGATGGCTTCATAAAGCCGCGTGAAACATGATAGTGGCGAGTAATTTCGCTGGCGACTAGGATAGGGTTGTTACTCATGCTTGCGGTCTCCCAGCTTCATCCAGTGGTGTAATACAGCGCACGGTGCTTGTGCCCGTATTGATCAGTGCTGGACGACTTGTTTTACAGGACTCTTGTACATAAGGGCAGCGTGGCGACAGTAAACAGCCTACTGGCCTATCGTATTGCCCAGGTACAACGCCGGGTAAAGTCGCCAAACGATGCGCGCCCTTGCTGTGCTCAGGAATAGAGCTAAGCAGCGCTTGGGTGTAAGGGTGGCGCGGCATATCAAAGATCGCAGGCACAGGGCTGGTTTCGGCTACTTGACCGGCGTACATCACCACCACACGCTGTGCTACTTCGGCAATCACGGCCAGATCGTGGGTAATTAGGATCAGTGCCATATCGTGTTGCTTTTGCAGATTAACCAACAGCTCCATAATCTGCGCTTGCACCGTTACATCCAGCGCGGTGGTTGGCTCGTCGGCAATCAGTAAGCGTGGCTTACAGGCAATCGCCATTGCGATCATCACGCGCTGGCTCATCCCGCCGGATAATTGATGCGGATAAGCATCGAGGCGTGATTTAGCGGCGGGAATCTCTACCATTTCTAGCAGCTCAATCGCCCTTGCCTTAGCCGCAGCACCACGCAGGCCTTCATGCTGGCGCAGCGTTTCCATCAGCTGATAGCCCACGGTATAGGCAGGGTTTAGGCTGGAGAGTGCGTCTTGGAAAATCATGGCGATATCTTTGCCGATAATCTTGCGCTTCTCGCCTGCCTTCATATTCAGCAGGTCTTTGCCTTCAAAAGACAATTCATCTGCAGTAACGCGGCCAGGGGCGTCGATCAAGCCCATCAAGGCCAGCATGGTCACGCTTTTGCCCGAGCCCGATTCGCCAACAATCCCAACGATCTCGCCACGGTTAATCGAAAAATCGACGCTTTCTACCGCCCGAAATGGCTTATCAACCGAACCAAACGCTACGGAGAGGTTTTTTATATCTAATAAACTCATCGTTTTCTCTTTATTAGAATCATTACACAAGCTAGCTGCCACAAGTTCAAACAAACCCAAATCTCGAACCACGGAGAACACTGAGAACACGGAGTTTCACGGAGAAAACCAAGGGAGGTTTTCTCTGCAGTTTCGGTTTTGTCCTTCTCCGTGTTCTCAGTGTCGAAGATTTATGGTTTTTTTAAGCCAGCTTTTTCAGTTTTGGGTCTAGCGCGTCGCGCAGGCCGTCGCCCATTAGGTTGAGTGCCAATACGGTAATCAGGATGGTTACCCCCGGCATGGTCACTACCCACCATGCGCGCTCGATATAGTCGCGGGCGGAGGCGAGCATCGTGCCCCATTCAGGCAGCGGCGGCTGAGCGCCAAGGCCCAAAAAGCCTAGCGCTGCAGCATCTAGAATAGCGGCAGAAAAACCCATCGTCGCTTGCACGATCAGCGGTGCCATGCAATTAGGCAGCACGGTGTTAAACATCAAACGCAGCTGGCCCGCACCGGATAATCTGGAAGCAATCACATAGTCTTTAGATAACTCGCCCATGGCAGACGCCCGTGCCAAACGCACATAAGAGGGCAAGCTCACCACAGAAATCGCCAGAATTGTATTGAGTAAGCCCGGCCCAAGCACGGCCACAATCGCTACAGCCAATAGCAATGAAGGCAGCGCCATCATCACATCCATGGCACGCATAATCGATGTGCCGATAAAGTTGGGGTAAAACGCGGCGATCATGCCCAGCACAATGCCCGGCAACAGCGACATCAGCACCGAAATCAGACCAATCATCAAGCTTAAGCGCGCGCCGTGTAAGAGGCGGCTTAAAATATCGCGGCCTACTTCATCGGTGCCAAAAATAAACTGCATCGACCCGCCAGTTTGCCAAGCGGGTGGGCTCAGAAAAAACTCGCGGTATTGCTCGGTAGGCGAATGCGGAGCCAGCCATGGCGCACACAGGGCAGCCAATACCAAGAGCACAAAAAAGATAAAAGAAACCAAGGCCCCACGGTTGCTACTAAAGCTTTGCCAGAATTCTTTAAGTGGAGATGGATAGCTGTACAGCGGCTCAGCGGCCGCCAGTGTTGAAGCGTTTGTCATACTTACCTCGCGTGGCGAATACGTGGATTGATAACGCCATACAGCACATCAACCAGCAGGTTCACAATAATAATCAGTGTGGCGATCAGTAAAATACCGCCCTGCACCACCGGATAATCACGACGCGAAATCGAATCGATCAACCACTTACCAATGCCTGGCCAAGAGAAAATGCTCTCGGTCAGCACCGCTCCGGCCAGCATGGTCCCTACTTGCAAACCAATGACTGTAACCACCGTCATCAAAGCATTACGCAGTGCATGCACCAGTACGATGCGGGTTTTAGACAGCCCCTTGGCACGCGCAGTGCGGATATATTCTTCGCGCAATACTTCCAGCATGGACGAGCGCGTCATCCGCGCAATCACCGCCATAGGAATAGTACTGAGTACGATGGTCGGTAAAATCAGATGCATAAAGGCCGATTTAAATGCACCTTCTTCACCGGAAATCAGCGTATCAATCAGCATCAGACCGGTGACGCGGGTGATATCGAATTCCAGATCAATACGGCCAGAAACCGGTGTCCAGCCTAGCTGCACCGAAAACAGCATAATCAATTGCAAGCCTAGCCAGAACACCGGCATCGAATAGCCAGTAAGCGCAGCGCCCATTATCGTGTGGTCAATCCAACTACCACGGCGAATAGCGGCAATCATGCCAATCGCTAAGCCAAATACCGAGGCCACCAGCATGGCACAGATCGATAGCTCTAATGTGGCCGGAAACAGCGCCCAAAAGTCTTTAATCACCGGCTCATGCGAGACCAGCGACTGGCCCAGATCGCCTTGCAATACTTTCAGCAGATATTGCCAGTACTGCACATATAAAGGCTGATCTAAACCAAGCCGGATCAGGGCTTGGCGATAAAATTCAGGGTCTAGACGACGCTCGCCCACCATCACCAATACCGGGTCACCGGGGATCATATGGATCAGGGCAAACGCCAAAACGGTGATGCCTAAAAAAGTAGGAATCGTGACGCTTAAGCGGCGAAAAATAAAACTAAACATGGATATTTCCCCATACGACAATTTGTAGGGCGGGTGGAACCCGCCGAGCCTTGGCATAAAACGCAGTAAACGGCGGGTTTCACCCGCCCTACAAATACAATAATCCTGTTGCCAAAACGCTTACGCAAAAACGGCCGCCCGAATCGCAGCGGCCGCTCTTCTTACTCAAGCAGGTTTATTTCAAGCTGACGCCAACAAAAGAATTCAGACCAAACGGGCTGATCTTGTAGCCTTGAACTTCTTTACGCATCGGCTGATACACAGTCGAGTGAGCAACGGTCGTCCAAGGAAGTTCGCGCTTAAAGATTTCCTGTGCTTTTTCGTACAGCTTAGTGCGCTCGCCTTGATTGTTGATCGCACGCGCCTTAGTGATTAAGCCGTCGAAGTCTTTAGCGCACCACTTAGCGTAGTTATTGCCTTCTAAAGCGCCGCAACCTAAGTTCACACCCAGCCAGTTATCAGGATCGCCATTGTCACCTGTCCAGCCCACCAGCATGGTGTCGTGCTCGCCAGCCTTACCGCGCTTCAGGTACTCGCCCCACTCGTAAGTGGTGATCTTGCCCTTGATGCCTACTTTTTCCCAATCAGACTGAATCATTTCAGCCATTAATTTTGCATTTGGGTTGTAAGGACGCTGTACGGGCATCGCCCACAGGGTGATCTCGGTACCCTCGGCAATACCGGCTTTCTTCAGCAATGCCTTGGCTTTAGCTGGATCGTATGTTTGATCTTTCAGTTTTTTATTGTAAGACCACTGGGTAGGCGGCATTGGGTTGGTCGCTGCTTGGCCTGCACCCTGATAAACCGCTTCGATAATGGCTTTTTTGTTGATTGCCATATCCAGTGCTTGGCGCACTTCTAATTTATCCAGAGGCTTGTGTTGCACGTTGTAAGCCAAATAGCCCAAGTTGAAACCGGCTTGTGAAGGCACGGTCAGCGCAGGATTGGCTGTCATGGCTTTTAAGTCAGCAGGCTTAGGATAAACCATCACATGGCATTCACCCTTTTGCAGTTTTTGGTAACGCACAGACGCATCTGGCGTAATCGCAAAAATCAGCTTACCCAGTTTTACATCGCCTTTCTTCCAATATTGCTCATTGGCATCAAAGCGAATATTGCTGTCTTTCTGATAGCTTTTGAAAATAAACGGGCCAGTGCCAATGGGCATGGTGTTCATTTGCGAGGTCTTGCCGCTCTTCACCAAGCTATCGGCGTATTCAGCCGAATAGATCGAGGCAAAAGACATGGCGATATTTTGCAAGAATGCGGCATCTACCGTTTTGAGCTTTAAGCGAATGGTATAAGCATCCACTTTTTCGATGCCCACGATATTGGTGTCGAGCGCCATATCCGCAACGTATGGGAAATCGGATGGCGCTGCCTTATTGAATGGCAGGTTTTTATCCGTCATGCGCTGGAAAGTAAACGCCACATCGTCGGCGTTAAAATCGCGGCTTGGCTTAAAGTAAGACGTGGTATGAAACTTCACGCCTTTACGTAGATTAAAGGTGTATGTCAGACCATCTGGCGATACTTCCCATTTTTCAGCAAGGCCTGGCTCGATTTGGGTAGAGCCTTGTTTGAATTGAACCAAGCGATTGAAAACAGTTTCTGCCGATGCATCAAAATCAGTGCCTGATGTATAACGCACGGGGTCAAAACCAGCCGGGCTGCCTTCTGAGCAAAAAATCAAAGTCTTACCAGCGGCCATCGCCGTACCGGCATTCAATGCACACGCCGTAGCGAGGATAAATCCGAGCTGTTTCAATCGCATTAGTGATTCTCCTACCTTACTGAGTTAATAGAAAAAACGCATACAGAGTCTTAAAAAGTGCTGTCTATCAGTAAACCTACAAATAGGGCCAAGTCCTACTAGAGATATCCCCAACACTTTTCTACCTGGCCGCTTAGCCAGGTTCATTCTGGCGATGCTGACGGCCTTCTTCGTGCATTAAAAAACGATATAAATCATCGCTCAAGCACAAAAATATCATCCTTATTCGCGGCACCTGCACAGACCCGCAACATAAGCTCATAATTAATAATTATTTGGCATAAAACACCCGAATCGCACACTACAATGCTTTTATATCGTAGTTTGTCAGGATAGATGGAAGAATAAATAATCACAGATACAAGTAAATATACCCAAATAAAATAGCTAAACTTGGACTTGCACCCTATTTTCTTACGAAAATTACTAGTTAATATGTAAGCAATATCTCCATTTTTACAACAGACAGACAACTCACGATCCCGTCTCTAAAAAAAACGACTCCAGCTGGAGTCGTTTTTTGCATCCTTCAATTGTATTTATGCCATTTTAATCAAGTTGCTACGTCTGCGGTGCTGCAGCCCTAGGCCCAGTAAACCTAAACCCAGCAAAGCATAGGTTTCTGGCTCTGGCACAGGTGTGATTGTGGCCGCTGCATTCAGACTTTTAAAATCCAAAGCTTGGCCGGGTGTGAACTCAGCAAAAACAATGGCCCCCGATGGATCGTTGCTAAGTAAAGCATTTGCGCTTTGATCAAACAAAGAAAAAGCAAAGCTGGTGCCAGAACCGAGCGGCGCAGTGTTGCCTTCAAATTCAATATTAAACTGCAGCTTTTTGCCAAACACCACACTCTGAGTAAATTGATTTGGCAATGTATTCTCTAGCTTAAGTGTGGTTTGCAATTGCCCCACCGCGTTAAACGTATTGCCCGCATCAACCGCACCCAAGCTAGCGCCGCGATACTGGCTTACCAAGGCACGCACCCATGGCGAATCGCTCAAGCCATTCAAACCCAGAGCCACAAAGCCGCCTTGGCCTTCCAATGAAGTGGTATCGATATCAACGTGGTATATCGCTGCTGAAGCCATACTGCTGCAAGCGAGCAATAGGCTGGCTAAAGCCAGTTTAAGAGCGTGGTTCATTATTTAACTTCCTTATTCGCGAAAATTTGTACGCTGTAATTGATGGCACTGCGGGCTGGATTAGCAAATTTCAGCGGCAGAACCAAAGGCGTGCCTGCCACCACATCAGCCAATAACACACCTTCTGAGCCATTGAGCAGGCTTACACCCGCAGGCAGATCCTTAATCAGCACCCGAACCGGGCCGGTGACGCTGTTTTGAGCGGCCAGAGTGAGCGTGCCGTTAAAGGTTTTGCTTGCCATGTTGTAAACCACGCCGGATTTCTTCAGCGCAAAACGCGCGCTCACATCAAACCATTGCTTAGGCAGCGTTAATCTGGCGACTTCCGGCTCGTGATCTGAAGTTTGATCGGCAAACTCTGCATTCACGTGAACCACATCGTATTCAGCACGGGCAGCAAGCGCTGGCGACACCAGAATATGATCCAGCGCCTGGCTATTACCCTCGTAAACATAGGTATAGCGCTCGCCTTCAGGCAGATTTTCGACCAGATCAACCATGCCTACCGCTTTGAGGCGGGCGATACTGCCGGAGAATTGGAAATCATTGATATCGCCCAGCACCACCACATTGGCATTACGATCCAGAGTATTAATCTGCCCTACAAAATCAGCCACAATTTGTGCTTGGCTGTTGCGCTGCACTTCCGAGCTGCGAGTTGCAGGCTGGAAACGACCGCTTAAAGGCTGATCACCGCCTTTAGAATTAAAGTGGTTGGCAATCACAAACAGCTTCTGGCCATTAAATGAAAACTCACCTACCAGCGGCTTGCGGCTGGAATTAAAAGCAGGATCAAGCGGCAGAATACGGCCCGGGCTGGCGGTCAGGCATGCTTGCTCTGGGCACGCCACTACATCAACCGCCTTGGTAGACGTGCCACCCGCTCGATCAATAAAGCTCACACGGGCAGGATTAAATAAGAACACCTGACGAATATTGCCGCCCGGCTCGCCCCCATCCAGCCCATCTACCGGATTAATCTGGCGGTATTGATAAAGAGGGCCACCTGCGCTTTGCACCGCAGCCATCAGCTTGCCCATCGTTTGAGATGGATCAACCGTGCCATCGCTGGTTGCGCCGTTATTGTCCTGAATTTCCATCAGACCCACGATATCCGGCGATTGCAGATTTTGAACGATTTGCGTCGCTAAACGGGCAAACTTAGCTTGGCCTTCTTTGGCATCCAAGTTTTCTACATTGAACGAGGCAATCGCCAGCTCATCAGCAGTGTGCTTGCGCGTTACTTCTGGCTGCAGATTGCTACTCACTACCGCCGACAATTCGCTCAAGAGAACGTTGTAATTAGCGAAGTTGTAATCCATCACGCCTACTGCCTGCGGGAACCAATCACCCACATTCACCACCGGAGCAGTCACCGCTCCAGAAGCCAGCTTGATGCGCTCCGGGTTAAAATCTGTTTCTGTAATCACCACCCCACCTCGCGGCGTGCGCGGGCTGGCATCACGGCCGTGATTAGCCACTACAAAAACATCGCCAAATTTATTAGTCGGGCCCGTTGCTACCGCAGCATCAATCTGCACGCGCATGCCTTCCAGGCTTTCATAGAAATCGATGCCATTGGCCAAATCAAGCTGAGCCGCTTGCTCGATATCGCCCACACTGCCTTGCCACATGCGCTGATTAGGGATATTGCTGCCCAAAATAACAGCAGCAGGCAGCGCATTGCCTGATGACAATTTGCTTAGCCCACCCACGGCCAATTTAATCTGTGTGGTTGATAAGTTCTGCGTGCCACCCGTGCCGCCCGGGCGGAATTCATTCACCACACCCGAAACCAGTACCGAATCACCTGTCGCAACGCCAGGGGCGCTCCCCACAAAAACAAAGATCCCTTCCGAAGTTAAAGGGTCGTTATCTGCTTGCAGATCTTGCATATAAAAACCATTGCTGCGCACTAGCGTAACCACACCGGCCACATTACTCACGCTACGGTTTTCCATCGCAGTGCGATGTGCTCGGCCCTGAATATCATGGATACGCTGTGCGCTTGGTGTTGGTGTTGGTGTTGGTGTTGGCGTTGGCGTTGGCGTTGGCGTTGGCGTTGGCGTTGGCGTTGGCGTTGTGCCGCCGTCGCAGGTTTTAATCAGTGTTGCCGTATTACGTGGGGCAGGCGTAGTCGCGATAAAATCAGCGCTATTATCATTACTATCGGTGCAGCCCGCGTTTTTACGTACTGCCGCCGTACTATTACTTAAAACAACACTTGGGTTAGTTTCTGCATTATTGGCAGTACCAAAACCAAGGTAATCAAGCACACCGGGCTGGCCGCTACATTGGGTACCGCAGCTCAATGCTGTGTTATTAGATACCAAGGCCACTTTGCCGCTGCTACCGCTTAAGGCTAAAGTACCCACCGCATCTGGCGTAGGTAAATAAACGCTGCCGCCCGTGCCTGCGGCCTGCTGAATCAGATAATACTGACCCGCAAGCAATACGCCGCTTAAGGGCGTTTTTTGCCAGGAGCCACCCGTTGCGGAAGCATATTGCACGCTCCAGCCATTCAGCACTTCCGGCTTATCCCCGGCATTGTATAACTCGATAAAATCATTTTTAAATACCGCACCACTATTGCCGCCGCCGCCATAAACCTGACTAATCAGCACAGCAGAATGAGCTGGAGCAGCCATCCCCCAAGCCATCAGACATAGCGCCATTAATTTTTTTAATTTGCAGCTCTCAACTGTTTTCTTATTCATTGCAACCCCTGCTAATCAATATGGTTTTTTGATACCCCGATGTGGGGCTAGACCATATAGAGACAATATGAAGGCTAAGTGTCAGGAATATGACAGATTTAATACAGTAGTAAACGCTAATGATCAGCCTGCCAGCAGACAAAGTGAACGCGTAGATGGCCGCCCATTAGGGCAAACCAAGCTAGGCTGGTAGTGCAAAACCAAATGCCTCTTCAAAACGAGCGGCCAATACTTCACGGCTGATCTCGTGATTTTGCCCGCCTTTAAAGCCAATCTTGATACTGCCAAGCAGCGAAGCAAGCCGACCCGCCGCAGGCCAATCCCAACCTTGACTAATGCCATATAAAAGCCCCGCACGATAGGCATCGCCGCAGCCTGTTGGATCAAGCACTTCACTGGCAGCCACCGCAGGAATGTCGTGGCAAATGCCATCTGTATAAATCTTAGAGCCTTCACCACCCAGAGTAACAATCAGCACCCGCACCGCTTTTTTTAAGCCTTCTATGTTCAGGCCCGTGGTGTTCAACACCATTTCCAGCTCGTAATCATTCACCGTTAGATAACTTGCCAAGGAAATCATGCGTAGCAGCTCATCTTTGCTAAACATCGGCAAGCCCTGGCCCGGATCAAACACAAAGGGGATGCCCGCCGCAGCCAGTTGCTCGCAATGCTCTTGCATACCCTGCTTACCATCAGGCGAAATAATCGCCAGCCCGATAGAGGCTTTCACATCGGCCACCCGGTTTAAATGCGAAAAACTCATCGCCCCCGGGTGAAAAGCATTGATCTGGTTATCGTCCAAATCGGTCGTTAAAAAGCATTGCCCGGTAAATGTATTTGCCACTTCCTGAATGCTGTCGCGGCGAATACCCAGCGTATCAAGGCGCTCTGCATAGGGGGCAAAATCGCAACCTGCTGTTGCCATAATCTGCGGATCTCCGCCTAGCATTTTCAGGCTATAGGCGATATTGCCTGCGCAACCGCCAAATTCCCGACGCATTTCCGGCACCATAAACGACACCGAAAGCATATGAATTTTTTCTGGCAGAATATGATTCTTAAAACGATCAGGAAACACCATGATAGTGTCGTAAGCCATAGAACCGCAGATCAAAACAGACATCGTTTCATACCTCGCTTAGGGTTGGCGATCGGGAATAAATTGAAAAACGATATTTGAAATTAAGCCTATCCATTATGCGCAATGAATGAGCGACACTCACTATGGCCTGAAAACAGAAAACTGGCTAAAACAATGATTGAATACGAGCGAATACTGGGGATATTTGCAACAGAATATGACGAGTTTCTACACTTTATCAATCACAGAGGTAAGGTATTTTCATACACAAATAAAGTATATTTATTTACACTATAAAAAAGCAGCACAGTTTCACAATGCTCAATGTTGGCCAGTCGTAATGGCCCTATACTGAGGAGGGGATAGCGATGAAGAAAAAATTGATTGCCAGTGCAATGGCAGTAGCTGCCGCATTAAGCACTTCGAGTGTTTTTGCTGCAGAAAAAATAAAGCTAGAAGTTTGGACCATGAGTATGGCACCTAAATTCAGCCACTATTTTACAGAGCTCACCACCCAATTTAATCAGAAAAACCCCAATTTAGAAGCCATTTGGGTCGATATGAACTGGGATCAGATTCAGCCTAAGCTGATCGCTGCAATTGCAGCCGGCAATCCACCTGCCTTGGTTAATTTTAATGTGCCTTGGGTACACGATTTTGCCCGTCAGGGAAATATCCTGCCGCTGGATGAATATCTGGGTGCTGATAAAAACCTATATCAGGCCAATGCGCTCAATGATGTTACTTATAAAGGCAAAATCTACGCCTTCCCTTGGTATAACTCTGTTTCTGTAATTGCTTATAATAAAGAACTATTTGATAAAGCCGGGATTAAAACAGCACCCAAAAGCTTTGATGAATTACTAGCTCAAGCCAAGACTATTACTGAAAAAACAAAAATCCCTGCTTTTGCCCCTAAATTATCGGCAGAAAGCGGCGGCAGTTTTATTAACTGGTTTTACTACGCAGGCCTGCCTGTAATTGAAAATGGAAAAGCTGTTTTTAATTCACCCAAACACATCGCTTTATTGCAGAAATTTACTGATTTATACAAAGTAGGCGCAATGCCTAAAGATGTATTCAAAATGGAATTCGAGCAAGAAATTGCAGCATATAACACGCAAAGAATTGCCATGATGACCACCGCACCACAAGCACTCAAACGTACCCAAACCGATAGCAAAGCCATTTACGCCAAAACAGATATCGCCGCCTTCCCGATTGCAGAAGGCAAAATGGCTTTTGGCGGTTGGATGATGGATTACGTGATTCCAAAGGGCGCTAAGTCTCCAAGCGATGCAGCCAAGCTGGGTAAATTTATGACCAGCGATGCCGCGCAACTGGCTTTCTCTAAAGAAACCGGCACCACTTTCCCATCCACTAAGCTAGCGGCAACAGATGGCTACTTTATGTCTGGCGCGAAGAGCTCTGATCCAGTAGAAAAATCACGCGCCATCGCCGCGCTATCGATTGGCAATGCCAAAACGCTGACGCTGGAGCCTGGCGTTTTACCAGATGAAGCCACCATGCAGCGCGCTTTGCAAAACGAAATTCAAGCTGCCATTACGGGCCGCAAATCAGCAAAAGCCGCTCTAGATGCAGCGGTGAAAAACTGGAATGCGCGACTGGCAAAGTAAGCGCCTTGAAATCGAGCTTCTCCCATGTAAAACATAAGGTAGAGCCGACTTTATAGGGTGTGCAAGTCGGTTTTCTTGCGCACCGCTTTCGGTGCTCCGACTTAGTCGTTGTACACCCTATAAAACTGAATTGGGTTTACGCCCCGCTAAGGCCTCTAAAATCGCCAACTCGTCATCGCTATGATCACGAAGTGGCGATTGTTCTATGCGGCCTTTGGCATCCAGCGTATGCGCTTTATGCTGGCTGGCTTTTACCCGAAAGCGTTTGGCTCGCTGGTGCATCGGGCTTAAATCTACTTCGCCGTAACAGAGGCAAAAATAGGTGCTCTGCTCGCTGGCCTCGGCATAGAGGCCCGTGCCCCGTATCCCAGCCGTGACCGTTGGGGTAATAATTTGCTTATTCCCCTTAGCAAACACCGCCAGTAAAGCGCCACTGGCAAGCCGCAAGCCGCTGAGCAGCAGCCCTTTTTGCTCGAGCTGCAAAACACTATTAGCCCGCAGTAAATACACGTCGCCCTCTACCCTCACCACCAATTTTGAATCTACACCGGTACGTAACTGATCTCCTGCGGCAATAGGATCGCCTATTTTTAAAGGCTGATCATTGCGCCACGCCTGCCCTTCTAACAGCTTCACTTCACCTATGGACCCCGCCGCCCATGCAGGCATGGCCACTGTGGCGAGTAAGCCGCTCACTAAAAGTAAAAACTGCCTGCGCTGTAAACATAGATGCTTCATTTGCTTACTCCAAAAGTATGACTTTAACCATAGTCAACTTTCGGTAAGTAGTTCGGCATAAGTTATCGGGCATTTTTAAATGTAAAAGCATGTGAACTCGTAGGGTGTGCAAGTGTTTTTCTTGCGCACCGGCCCTTGGTGCGCAACGACTTCGTCGTTTCACACCCTACGAAAACGCATAATTGAAGAGTGCAGGATGTTATGCCCAAGTACTTAGTCTAAATTTAATTGCTTATTTTTTAGAGGGAAACGAAGCGCTGTGATTAACTAAAAAAGCCGCAGCTTCACCCCCCTTCAATAAAGGAAGAGAGAAGCATACGGCTTGCTACAAACGAATCACGCAGCTGTGATTTATTATTAATTCAAAACACTAATGCGCTCAACACTTGGTACAGCAAGCTTAGGATTTTTCTTGATATAGCTTTCTAATGCATCGATATCCTGAGCGCCGCCTTGCACGTCTTTGCCGTTTACAAACTCAAGATAGCCATCCCCACCACTGGCCATAAAGTTATTCACCGTTACGCGGTAGCTGGCTTTTGGATCAATCGCGACACCGTTAAGCTTGATGCTTGCGATATCGATTTTGCTGCCATTGGGCTTACTCTTACTCCACACATAGCTAAAGCCAGCTGACACTTGCATGATTTTGGCAGAAGTACCATTCCATTGTTGTTCAAGCACTTTATCAATTTGCTCGCCCGTCAAAGTCATCGTCACTAATGAATTACCAAATGGCTGCACAGCAAACAGCTTGCCGTAAGTCACTTTACCCTCAGCATCTGGCGTTAAATCAGCACGCACCCCACCCGGGTTCATAAATGCAACTTTCGAAGCACCTAAATCTTTCTCTGCCGTGGCAGCCAGCTGTGAATCAGCAATCACGCGGCCTAATACAGACTCACCTGCACCTACAGGATCAACCAATCTTGGCAGAGCACCAGCGACTGTTCCTACCACGCGATCTTTCAGTGGAGTTACCAGCTTCAGGAATTTTTCAATCAGGCTAGTTTGTGCAGGATCTTTAGCCACATTACGGGTAACGGCCAGATTATTAGCGCTCATTTTGCTAACGTGACCGGTTTTTGGATCAATCGTCAGATCGATATCCGTCACCATGCCGCCGTATTGATAGGCGCTGGTCACCAGCTTATCGTTAATGGTGCAGTTATAGGGCTTGTGAGTATGGCCTGAGATGACAATATCGATCGCTTTATCTAGTTTTTTAACGATATCCACAATCGGGCCTGCAATATCTTTACATCCATTAATTTGCGCATCAGCCGGAATTCCGCCTTCGTGCAGCAACACCACAATCGCTTCCACACCTTGTTTTTGTAACTCTGGCACCAGCTTATTGGCGGTTTCTACTTCGTCTTGAAACTCAAGCCCAGCTACACCCGCTGGGGTAACAATGCCGGGTGTGCCTTTTAAAGTCATGCCAATAAAGCCAATCTTTGCGCCCTTGAATTCTTTAATCTGGTAAGCAGGCAGAATGGTTTTGCCGGTTTTGCTATCCAGCACATTGGCGGCCAGAAATTTAAACTTTGCACCTTCAAATTTACCGTCGGCGCAGCCCACTTTATCAGCGTGGCAACCGCCATTTTGCATGCGCATTAATTCTGCGTGGCCGTCATCAAACTCATGATTACCTACTGCATTGATATCAAGGCCCAGAGCATTCATGGCCTCGATGGTTGGCTCGTCATGATACAGCGCCGAAATCATCGGGCTGCCACCAATCAGATCACCCGCTGAAACCACCACATTATTAGGATTTTTAGCTTTTAGATTTTTGATCCAAGTAGCTAGGTATTCAGCACCGCCCACAGGCTCTTTAATGGTTTTGCTTGGGTCTTTAGGATCAGGCAGGGTAAGGGTAATACCATCGGCCGCTTCGATATTGCCGTGAAAATCATTAATAGCAATCAACTTAACATCGACGGGTGCGGCAGGCACTACCACTTCGGTTGAATCAGAGTCATTACACGCAGTAAGGACCAGCGCAATGCTGGCCACGAGCAGGCCATTACGTAAATTCATGGGGATATCCTTAGGCAGGAAGCAAAAAGTTAGTAAGACTAATGAAGTTGCATGACAAAAACATAACAAATATATGACTAAATCATGACATCGCTAAGCTTACTCTACTCTTTCCCCATATGCTTTACTGTGCAGGCACCAAGAGCGCCATTTGCGCCTCAGATAAATAGCACCACTCGCCTTCAGGTAGATTCATTTCAGCCAGCTTTAAGCCACCAATCTCAGAGCGCCTCAGCCCCGCGCAATGATTACCTGCTGCGGCCAACATGCGTTTTACCTGATGATATTTGCCTTGCTCAAGCACGATTTCCAGCTCGTGCTCGCCTAGCTTTTTGCAATGCACAGCGGCCAGAGGCGCAGGCTCATCATTGAGCTGCACACCGGCGATTAACAACGCAACCAATTCATCACTTACCGGCTCGGCAGTGATGGCGACATAAACCTTAGGCACATGGCGCTTGGGGGATGATTGCGCGTGGATAAACGAGCCGTCATCCGACATCAGCAGCAGGCCAGTGGTATCGTGATCTAAACGGCCAACCGGCTGCACTTCACGCCAGTGAAATTGATCAGGCAGCAGCGTCAGCACACCGGGGTGGTGGCTGGGTTTACGCGAGCATTCAAAATTGCTGGGTTTATTCAGTGCAATATATACGTGCTCACGATAGGGCCAGCTTTCGCCAAAGATGGTGAGCTCCAGCCCCGTAGTTTCAAAAGCGAGCTTGAAGTTGCTAACGATTTCACCGTTTACGGCCACTTCACCGTCGGTAATCATCTCGCGACAACCCTTGCGCGTCCCAAAGCCCTGCGATTGCAGGATGCGATCTAATGTTAATTTGCTCATGGGCGAATTTTACCGGATACATAAGCGAGGACCAATAAAAAACCGCGTTTAGCTCAAGGCTAAACGCGGTTTTTAACACTAAGCTTAAAAACTTACTTACCGAATCCTTCAACTTGCATCGCCGTCATCGCCGCTACAGTCCCCCAAACGGTGTGAGCTGTTACTGTTGGATGCACGCTGTCTGCAAATAAATACTGGGTATCTGCATCTGCAGCAGTCAGCGTCTTTGCATTACAAACTAAGGCAGATACGCCTGATGGGGTAAGACTATTACACGCCAACTGATCTACGTTTACCAAATTCACTTTATATGTTTGATTAAAGGCCTGTGGATTATCAACGGCAGCCTTAACTAATGAAGCGGCATCAAAAATCACCAGTTTTTTATCTGCTACAGGCTTAGCCAACGCATTTTTCACGGCATCGTTATACGCTTTCGATACACCAGTTGCTAAAGCAGCAAACGCTGTGCCTTTAAATTGAGGAGTCACGCCCAGATCCGGCATATTTGAATACAGAATATGTGTGGCCCCTGCCCCAAGTAATTCACTTACGCGATCTGTGATGGCTTTGGTGTTCTTAGCAACTTCTGTATTTGCTGCAGCCTGAATGCCTGCAAGATCACCATATGCACCCGCTTTTGCTGCAGCAAAGAATGCGAGGAAATCATTCGGCCCACCTTGCAACAAAACAAGCTGGTTAGAATTAAAGCTTGTGCGTGCTGCTTTATATTTAGCAATCTGAGATTTAATAGATAAAGCTGTAGCCGACTGATAAGTCACCCCAGGAGCAACAGTCACCACGCCATCAACAATTTTCTGACCTTGTGCATTTACTGTCAGCTCTGCTTCAATCCTTGCACCGCCTTCTGCATAGGCATTGCCACCCAGAGAATAAACAACCCCCATCACACCCGGTGTACCGACTGGCTTGCCCAAGGCATCCAGCCCACTAAAGCTAACCTGACGATTGGCCGTCATATTCAGACCATAAGCAGAGGCAACCACATCTACCCAAACCGCACCTGGAGTAGGCTGATCAGGCTTACCTGCTTCCTTTTTAAGAGGCTTAGTTGTAAAGCGAAGGCCCAGCGCCTGATCATTTGTCAGATCAGCATCTGCCGTAGTCGGGTTATACGTGCCCACATCGCTCAGGCTATCACCAAAAGAAACCACTTCTTTAATATTGCGGGTATCCGCCGGGGTATTTGCATCTCCACCACCGCCACACGCAGCGAGCAGGGAGGTCAGCAGCAAAACAGCAAATGGGCGACTTGCCCGTGGCAGCGAAGAATTCATGTATATCTCCCGTCTTGTTATTAGGTTTACCGCAACCCAAAGCCCTATGCTCTGTCGTTGAGAAACGATCTTCATGCTACGAATCAAACAAATGTTTGACAAGCTAAACCAGCCTAGGACTATCCCTAAGTCAGGGCCAATCCTGTATAAATTACTGATAAATAGTTGATGCTTGTAAGAATAAAGCAACACCATTGTGCATCTGCAAAACATTCGCCAGATTGGCCTAGCCAGCCATTTCATATTGAATTGAATGATTTATCCCTCTTCTTTATCAATTACTGACCAACCCTAAAAACTTGCGTATCCTGACAAAAACCTACAAAAACATTCAGCGGATACAAGAGCCAAGCGGGAAGCAATGATGTATTTAAACGACAAACCAGCAAAACTCGCTTTCTTAAAGTAGCTGCAGATTAAATAAATACAATTTTTATGCCGATTTAAAGCGATATACGCCCGTCTACCCAAGCAAACGCCAATGACAGAATTACTCGCATTATTTATTGTTTCTTTAATTGCCAATACGCTTTCTGCCCTTGCGGGGGGCGGTGCGGGCCTGCTGCAATTACCTATTTTGCTATTTCTGGGTTTAGCCTTTCCTGTGGCATTGGCAACGCATAAAGTGGCCAGCGTAGCGCTGGGGCTGGGCGCTACTGTCAAGCACTTAAAAGCAGGCACGCTTAACTGGCGGTTTTCTGCCTTAGTGCTGGCGAGTGGCTTACCCGGAGTGCTGATTGGCACCCTGCTTGTTCTGCATATTCCTGAACACTGGACGTTATTGATTTTAGCTATCCTTACCAGTGGCTTAGGCCTGTACTCTCTATTCTCCCCAGCCCTTGGTCAGCAACAGCAAAGCCGCCATCGCAGCGGCTCAAAACTCTGGCTTGGCATAGCTGGCTTATTTTTTATTGGTGTACTGAATGGCTCGTTTACTTCCGGTACAGGCCTATTTGTTACGCTTTGGTTGGTGCACTGGTTTGGTATGGATTACAAGCAGGCCGTGGCTTACACCATGGTTTTGGTAGGGCTGTTTTGGAATAGTGCGGGGGCCATTTCGCTGGCTTTACAAGCTGGCGTGTACTGGCCGTGGATTCCTGTGTTGCTGCTGGCTTCTGCCCTAGGTGGTTATTTAGGTGCGCACTGGGGATTAAAGCAGGGCAATCAAATGATTAAACGCTGCTTTGAAAGCGTCACCATCCTGACTGGAATATCATTGCTGATTAAAGCGCTGCACTAAAGCATGCAAGCATTGCGCACCAAACAGAAACCTGCCTAACTCACAATAAAGAACCGAGTCATGCTACCTATTGAGTTTATTCCAGAATACAAACACCTAACACTCAGCGCCAATAGCCTGTGCTTAGCTTTTATCGGCGATCAACTCTTGGTTTATCCCGATGGCAGGTTGCCTGTGGCAAGTGATTTACCACCGCACGATGGCGCAGAAATTTCAGTGCAAATTGGCAGCGTAACAGAACAAGCCTGCGTGTTAATGGCTTGGCACAAAGACACACCACATGCTGCTGAGCTGCAAGCCATAGGCCTACGTGCGGCTTGGGGATTAATCGAAGAAAGCCATTATTGGATTGCCGCCCGGGCGCAGCAATTACTAACCTTTGACAGGCAGCACCGCTTTTGTGGCTGCTGTGGCACGGCCACAATACGGATGAGCAGAGAAACCGCCAGAGAATGCCCAGCCTGCCTGCACCGCGCGTATCCCAGAATTTCACCCGCGATTATGGTACTAATCAAAAAAGATCAGCAGCTGCTTTTAGCCCGCTCCCCTCATTTTCGCCCTGGTGTTTACAGTGCACTGGCTGGCTTTGTGGAAGCCGGAGAAAGCTGTGAAGAAGCTATTTTTCGCGAAATTTATGAAGAGGTAGGGGTAAAGGTCTCCAACCTGAGCTGGTTTGGTAGCCAAAGTCATCCTTTTCCGCACTCTTTGATGCTCGCTTTTATTGCAGATTATGTTTCAGGCGAGATCATACCCCAAGAAGGAGAGATCGAAGATGCGCAGTGGTTTAGCCTGGAAAACCTGCCCGAATTACCCAGCAAGGCCAGTATCGCCTATCACCTGATTCAAGCTGGCTTAGCAAAAATCAGCACTGCTGAAGCTTAATCTCACCATGAGCCAACGAGTGCAATGAGCTGGGTTGCACCCCTCCTACATTATTAGACAGCGCATAAGCACTACGAAATAGACGGGAGATTTATCGTGTCTGAAACGATTTACTATCACTTTAGTGATTTAGAAAGCATAGACCCAGCCCCGTTTATTGCAGAACACGCACTGCTTAAGCAATTTAACATCAGCACGCATGATGAACGCAGCAAACTCATCCAAGCCCTGTTTGCCAAAGCAGAACAAGTGACGATTTATCCACCGCTGTATTTATCACGTGGCTGGGAAGTTGAACTTGGGCGTAAAGTGATGATCAATTTAGGTGTAAGCATTTTAGGCGGTGCGCCGATCAAAATTGGTGATCACAGCCTGATCGGCCCGCATGTGCAGATTATCAGCGTGAGCCACCCAGTCGATCCTACCGAGCGCCAGCAATGCGCCTTTACCGCCAAACCTGTCCGCATTGGCCGCAATGTATGGATAGGTGCGGGGGCAATTATTTGCCCAGGCGTTTGCATTGGCGACCATAGCGTTGTAGGTGCCGGGGCGGTGGTGACGCGTGATGTGCCACGCTGCACTCTGGTAGGCGGCAATCCAGCACGCATCATCCGCACACTAAAAGAGCCAGACCCTGCAACACTTTATCGGGATAGCCCATGAAACTCTGGAATGCGCTCAGCGCTGTTTTTACCCGCAAACCAGCAGGCCCCGCCTGTGATCCGGCCCTACTTACTGCTTTGGCAGACAGCGCCAACCCGCGTATTAAGCTCGCCAGCCGTTATCAAACACGCCTGCAAAATGCTTACGCGATTGCCTATTCCTGGAGCGGCCGCATCGTGGCAAAGCTGCCAGAGCCAGTGGAGTTATCAAGCCGTAGCTGGAACAAGCAAACCCATGCCCACGCAGCTTTTGGCACCGCCGAAAGCGTGCAAGAAACCATCAGCCACTCCGAGGAAGTCAGAAACTGGTTTGCACTAAACCCGCTTGCCGATCACGCTTATGCTGTTCTGGTTATGCAAAGCCAGTTACAGCAGCGCTATGGCATGGAAGTCTGTGGCGATAATATTCGCCAAGATGTAGCCCAGCAGGTACTGGTTTGCCGTGGGCAGCAAATCAGCCAGGTGGCTGGTAACATCGCCGATTTACAAGAAAAGCTAATTGGCCGCTTGCTCAAGCTACTTGCCAGCCACGCGGCCTGGCATATCGAAGCCAGAGAGCAATTTAAACGCCAGCTTGAAGCCGAGCTAAATGAAGTAAGAATAAGCTGGCGCTATTGCAAACCAACCGAGCCACGCCATGCCGCGCTCACGCAGGAAGTC
Organism: Iodobacter arcticus; assembly: GCF_042664895.1. Classification (NCBI taxonomy): domain Bacteria; kingdom Pseudomonadati; phylum Pseudomonadota; class Betaproteobacteria; order Neisseriales; family Chitinibacteraceae; genus Iodobacter; species Iodobacter arcticus. The sequence continues at coordinate 298,861 of NZ_JBHTBQ010000006.1, read as the reverse complement.
GATAAATTATCCACAGAATTTAACGCCTGCCGCAGCGCCTTGGAGCCCGATGCCCTGCTCGCCCTACTAGAAACCTCGCTCACCGATGCCAATAGTCATCTCAAGCTGGAAATCCAATCATTAAAACTCAATAAAATGGGTGTACTCAGCCAGGCAGAAGACGCCGCAGAAATGACGCTCTGCCATGTTTTAGTCGAGCGCGGTCAATGGCTGGATCGCACCGTGCTACCCGTTAAGATATTACGTAGCGATGTGATTACGCCTAAAGACTTTAGCCAGCGGCTGGATGAGGTGCTGTTTTAAAGCGCCCGTGTAAAAACCAAAGATCTGTAGATACTAAGCTCAATGAGAGCACGAAGAGCACAGAGAAAGAACGATCAAGCCTATCGTGCTCTCTGTGGTTCAAGCTTTTGCCAACTCATTGTTTGCAAACCAATCGCTCAGAAAATCAATCAGCACCCGTAGCTTGGCAGGTTGAGGCAGACGTTGTGGGTAAACCAGATACAGCGATTGGGCGGGCAGACTAAATTTGGGCAAAAGCTGCTGCAACTGACCGCTGGCTAAATCCCCGGCAATTAGGTAATAAGGCAAACACACCGCCCCCGCACCATCCAAGGCCAGATTCCTTAGCAAACCATAATCGCTGATTCTTAGCTCCGCCTTGATATCTACTGCGTGCAATTCCTTGCCGCGATTAAAAACCCAGTGGCAGGGATCTCGAAAATGAAAGTTAGCAAGGCAAGGCCAAGCCAGCAAATCACTGGGCGAGACCAGCTCCGGCAGGCCAGCGATACAAGCAGGGGAAGCAACGAGGCAAATCTGCACCGACACTAAGGGCTTCGACACCAGCCGCTCATGCCCCAAATAGCCAGATCGCACCGCCAGATCATAACCATCGGCCTCTAAATCTCGCGGTTCGCGGCTCACATCCAGCTCTACTTCCAAGCGCGGATATTGCTCCCTTAGCGCCATTAATATCTGCGACATAAATACCCCACCAAAACTGGTTGGCACGGTGATACGCAATAAGCCTGCCACTTCTTCACGCAAAGCGAGTACTGCCTGCTGGGCGGCCGAAACCTGCGCTTGCCATGATAAACAATGCGCCAAATAAACCTTGCCCGCCTCGGTGAGATTGAGTTTGCGGGTGCTGCGAAAAAATAGCGCAACTTTTAGCAAATTTTCTAGTTGCGATACCTGCTTGCTGGCATAGGATTTAGAACAGCCCAAAATTTCTGCCGCCCGCGTAAAGCTCCCTTGCTCTGCCACACAGGCAAAGGTATTGGCCCAAATCACTTGCTGGCTGATTGTTTCCATAGCGGCAACACTTGATTGATTATTCAGCTAATTATCATTGATTAAAGATTGTTTATGCTAGTGGCTATACACAATCAAGGCTAATCAAAGGCCAATAGCCTACTTAGCAAACCCATCATCACAGAGAAAAACTATGAAAATCCTTGTTATCGGTGCCAATGGCACGATTGGCAAAGCCGTTGTTGCAGAGCTAGCAGCACGCCACGAAATCATTACCGCGGGCAGAAGCAGCGGCGAATATCGAGTTGATCTAAAAGACGCAGCCAGCATCACCGCGCTGTTTAAAGAAGTAGGAAAAGTGGACGCGGTGATCTCTGCCGCAGGGAATGTACACTTCGCCCCGCTGGCCGAATTTAGCGCGGACCATTACGCCATTGGCATTAACGATAAGCTAATGGGACAAGTTAATCTGGCGCTGGCCGCACAAGGCGCATTAAATGACGGCGGCTCCATCACCTTAACCAGCGGCATTTTAAGCAGCGATCCGATTCGCTTTGGCAGCAGCGCCAGCATGGTAAACGCCGCCATCGACGGCTTTGTCCGCGCCGCAGCGATTGAATTACCGCGCGGCCTGCGCATCAACAGCATCAGCCCCACCGTATTGCAAGAAGCCCTCGAAAGCTACGGCCCCTACTTCCGTGGCTTTGATGCCGTACCCGCCGCCAAAGTAGCACTGGCCTATAGCAAAAGCGTAGAAGGCGCACAGACTGGGCAGGTTTATACGGTGAATAACTGAAGTAATCCAGCAATCATCTTTTTAGTGCCTCCGGCACGTTGATTTCGGTGCGGGCGTCCCGCTGGACCTTCCTTTCTTGTGTGGCCAAGAAACGAAGCCAAGCCACAAACTCAAAAACACGAAGGCCCCTGCTGCGGTCCAATCGAGTCGGCGGCGGGCGGGATTGGCTCGCTGCCTCGCTCCCTGGCCGAAACCCCGCCCCGCTTGTTCCTCACTCCGGCGTGTTTCAAAGGGAGATTTAAGCCCCGTGCCATTAGGCGATACGAATCCTAACACTGGGTTTTGAAATACTTAAAACCTATAAAACACCTTAATTCAAGCTTTGTTTTTCTCCGTGAAACTCCGTGTTCTCTGTGCCCTCCGTGGTTCAAGACTTGGGTTTTCGATCCCCCTTACACCTCTTCCACACTATATCGCTCACCACCCTGAATCTCAGAAGCCACCAGCCTTGCAATCGCTGCCGCTACATCTTCTGGCTGGCGCAATAAGCCCTGCTCCTTGCGGGCAATAAAACGGCCTACATCGGGGAATTCTGCTGCTGTGCGCGAGCGGATTTCGGCTTGCATGGCAGTATCCATGACGCCGGGGTCAAAATTAATACAGCTCACCGGATGCGCCATCGTGCTTTGCTCTACCGCCAGCGCCCGAATAAAGTGTTCCAAGCCTGCTTTGCTCGCACAATACAAAGACCAGCTGCCATAGCCGCGAATCGCTGCACCGGATGAAACTTGCAACACGGTTTTACGCGCAGGCAAATCGCCAAAATGGCGGATAAACGCTGCAATAATGCGGATAGCCACATTGAAATTCACATTCAGATTAGTAGCAATGGCCTCATCACTTAAAGTGGCAACCGGGGCCAGCGGGCTGACCATGCCGGCATTATTGATTAGCAGCACCTCTTCCCAAGTTTGGCTAGCTAGCTGAGAAAAATGCCCATCAACCAGATTCGCTGCATTATTTGCCGCCAGATCAATGCTGATATGACCTGCAAGCTGGCCACTGCGCGAGAACTCACACACCTGCCAGCCTTGGGCTTGATACAAATTGACCAGCGCCGCGCCCAAACCAGCAGATCCGCCGGTGATACAGAGTAATTTCATGTTTTTCCTTAGAGGTTCTGCTGAAAACAATGGATAAGCTAGATCTTGAATTACAAAAATATGGAGCTCCGCACTTTATGTAGGGCGGGTGAAACCCGCGTATTTATTCAATATTGCTCGCGGGTTTCACCCGTCCTACGAATGATGGGATGCTTGTAAATAATTCGCGACGCTCATCCCTACATTCAAGCGGGCCAATCTCTTGCCCTGCTTGAATAATCAGCGGCGCTTTTACACTCACCGCCGTATAGATTCCTTTAGCGGTTTGCTTGGCTTCAATCACCGTTTCACCGGCTTTTAGTAGCGTCACCCAGCCGGTTTTTTCACCCACCGTGGCGATCTCAGGCTGGCTACTGTAATAGCTGATTAAACCCTGGCTATTGCTGGCAGGAACGGGGATATAAAACGGCTCGTCACCCAAGGTTTTGCTTGTCATCGTCAGCGCCACCAAGTCAGGCATAGGCAAGACAGCCTGCTGCTCTGGGCTGAATACAATGTCATTCGTATTTAAAGCACCAAGCTGGGCAAGCGATAACGAGCTAAGCTGCTCTGGGCTTAGGGCCAGCAATAATTGGGGGGGCAGAGCGGCTAATTGTGACTGGCTCAATACCGGCAATAATTTCAAAGCAGCCAGCTGAGCAGAGCTCATCGCGGCAATCACCTTAGGTGGCAAAGATAGTAATTGTTCTGCATTGAGCAATTCCAGCTCGGCCACAGGCATACGGGTAAATTGCTGTGGAGATATCTTTTGCAGGCCTAAAAGCGTAGGGAAATTTAATCGTTTCACCGAGGCCAGCTTTGCATCACCGCCCAACTCTGCAGTGGCTTTAGTCAGCTCCACTTCAATTTGCAGCACCGCACCATCGCTTTGCTGCACATCCAGAATATACACACCCGCTTTGCTAAAGCGAGTCAACATTGCCCTGATTGTGCCCGCTTCCAGCACAAATAACTCATTACCACGCTCACGAATCACCGCCTTACCCTTGCTTTGCAGGGCAATAATTTCCTTTACGGGCAAAAGCAGCAAAATAGACTGACGATTACTGATATCAATACTCACCCCGCCTGCGGCTACGCTTTTATATGGGATGGGACCACTAAGGCCGGTATAGGCCAGCACCGATTGCGGGGAAGACCGCTGAATGGCATCACTCAACACCGGTGTAAATGCCCCAGCCCCAGCAAGGTACTGAGCGCAGGTCTGGCTTTTAAAACCACCTCCATTCAGAGGAATAGCATAGCGCAGCACAATATTGCCTTGGACAATGTCCTGCTCTACCCTGCGAGTGGCAGTTACACTCCATTCGTCTTTGGCAATCCCCACATTAAATAAATGAATGGATTCGCCTCCGTTATAGCCTCCCGTAAGGCGCAGACAATTTGTGAAATACTGGCTGTATTGCACTAAAGATTGCCGCTCTCTTTCCCCCCAGGCTGCACCCGCCGCATTTTGCACACGCTTATAGCCCAAGCCTAAATCGAGCTTGGAAAAATAAGCAGGAGCGAGGCTGATATTGTAAACCGCCCCCTGCCGCTTGGTGTTTGACATGCGTGAATCAAAATCACTACTGACCATATTCTGACTTTCAACACTTGGATCAGCGGCATAGACCGTCATGCCCAGTTCGGATAAAACATGGCCCTTATCCCAGCTCTTTTTTAAATTCAGCAGATAATTATTCTGCCGCATCTCCTGCTCATCGCTGCCATTGGTCAACTGAAACGGCTTTTGTGCCTGCTGCTGGCCTAAGGAAAGCCGTAAACGCAACTGATCCGACGTGCTAAATACGCCAGAGAGCAGCGCTTCTTGAAAACGCTCGCTAACTTCTAAATTTGCGCCCAACGCAAAGTAATCGCTCAGCGCAAAGCCCCCATCTAAATTTAGCGCTGTTTTATTGGCCTCTGAAAAGCCAACAGTCGCACTAAGCCGCTCGGTCGAGGTTTTAAAGCCCAAGCTGGCCTTATCCGTAGCCCAATTGATTTTGCCAAGCGATGTATCCTGTGCATCGGGTAAATCGGGCAAATCTGCGGCATGCAAGGCCGGGCTGCTAAACAGGCTCAGAAAAATTATTCTTTTAAAAAATAGAAACGAATCCACATGCTTCCAGATCATCGGCAAAAAGGCTGTCTTTAAATCTAAAGAAAGCCATCTGCCTTGTCTTGGTAAAAGTACGATCCCACGTAAAGAAACAATCTCTACCCCTAAAAAAGAGCTATGTCTGCGTTAACAGTTGAAAACTGAAATCAAGGTTTGTTATTAGCAAATAGCGGTGAATGAAATAAACGCGCTCTTTGCACAGGGCTTTAGGGTCACCTTGAAGCGCGCCGAAGCGAGGAACAAGCGGGGCGGGGTTTCGGCGAGGATGTTTGAGCGAGCGCAGCGAGTGAGTCCCGCAGCCGCCGCCTCGATTGTCCGCAGTGAGGGGTTTCGTGCTGGCCGGGGCGGCCTTCTTTGGCTTCGTTTCTTGGCCGTTCAAGAAAGGAAGGCCCCCGCGGTGGCCAACGCTCCAAAATCCATGTGCCGCAGGCACTCAAAAGGGGTTTTTTGTTTTTTGCTTAGTGGCTATGCCGCTTCATTGTAAAAGTGGTACGCAAGAGAAACAACTTTCACACCCTTATAAAAGCATCAGTATCTACTCAACTATTTTTCAACTGTTAACGCAGACAGAGCCTAAAAAAGGCCCCTGTATAACAGAAGCCTAGGCAGAGTTAACATACGGCCAGCATTTTCTCTGACAGATTTGCATCCACTTTCGCATCACTTTGCAGCTGCTTCACAATTCTGGCAGGATTGCCGGTCACTACGCAAAAAGGCGGTACATCTTCGCTGACTACCGCTTGTGTACCGATCACCGCGCCTTCGCCAATACTGACGCCTTTTAGAATCGTTGCACCTGCACCAATCCAAGCCCCATTCGCTATTCGCACAGGGGCAGAGCGAATTCTAGCGGCTTCACCCGCCTGGCCACGCCCCAGCAGAGGATGGCCGCTGCTATCCATAATCGTTACCATCGGGCCAAAAATAACATCGTTGCCAACCTCCACACGCTGATAAGCCAAAATCGCTACGCCTTGCAATACCACCCGATCGCCAATTCGAATCTGCCCAACCGGGCCATCGTTAATTTGCACCGTACTGAGCTTAACCGGCAAATTATGAAAAGCAGGGATATTCCCCGACTCGATATAACACTGACTACCAATCACAATACTGCCTGCAAACTGAGTCTCATCGATATCAAGCGCAACTAAACCCGCCTCCAGCAACTCTTTATCAATCACTCTGGTATACGCTAAACGAGGAGTGCCAGAGAAATGGGTATTCACACCGATCCTTACCTGATGTTTTAGCAAGTTTTCGGCGACATTCTGAGCAGGGCTTGCTGCTAGCTCGGGTGGAATTAAATAAATATTCTGATATTCGCAGGGCATTTATGCCCCCTCAGTTTCAAGTAATTCGGCGCGTTTGGTTTTCTTAACCGCATAATCGCGATGAATTTTAATCACTTTATTTAAAGAGTATTTTTCATCATTCAAATCCTTGCCATAAAAGCTGGTCGACCAAAGCTGATACTTTTGGTGAATGCGTAAAGCCGCAATTTCTGATTGCTGTTTTTGATCGTCCACTTCTTTTTTATGTGGCCAATGGAAAGACACCGCTTCGCGCTCCATTGAAAACTGATTGTTATTTAGATGTAAACGCACACCTAAATCAACATCCTCACCGCCCCAACTATTAAATGATTCATCAAATAAGCCTGCTTTCAATAATTGCGCGCGCTCCGCCGAGGCATGGCAAGTCCAGAAAATATCAAAGGGCGCAGGCCAATTGCTGATGTTGTCCCCCAGCTCATCGTATTGCTGCTGGCGAATATCATGCGCCCCCATCAAAGACAGACGGCTAATTGTGGCATCGGGCGTTTGATAATCGATTTGTGAAGACATTTCGGCCAGCAGGCTATTAGCAACTTCAAAGCCATAAACATAGCCAATGATCACCACAGGGAATTCTGATTGGCTATGCACTTGGGCGTGCACTTCCAGCGTTTTACTGCCCAGCAAAACGCCGGTATCAATAAAAACAATATATTGCCCTTCAGCAATCGCCGTCCCAATATTGCGCGCCTTACCCGCCCGAAAGCCTTTATCTTCTTGCCAGAAATATTTGACATTAAGCTGCTCAGAAAACGCCTGAACCACCTGCTCGCTCTCATCTGAGCCGCCATCATCAACCACAATCACCTCAAACAGCTGCTTATCCAACGTTTGCAAAACCAAAGATTCGAGGGTGTAACGTAAAAGATCGGCTCGGTTATAGGTTGGAATAACAACACTGATCTGTAGATTAGGCATGGTCTTTCCTTTGACTTCATTTGATCAAAAAAACCAGCTTGAGTACGTTTTCTATCATCAAGCCGTGACGCTTCGTTTTACTGATGTGCAGCACAAACGACGGGGATGCGACTACATCAGCAGTGAGTAATGTAAAATTTAATTTCAATCATTTACAATTTAAAGACAATTTAAAGTAAGAATATAGCGCTTATTTACTTTATATTGCTTTCAACCAGCTGTAAACAATATGCCAATGTAGTTTTGTAACAGAATATTTTGTAGTATTTGCTGGTTTTACTACAAAGGCATATTCAAAGCGCACAAAGCCAGCACAAAGCCATTGTCTGTAGCTTACAAGCAAGAAGAGAGGGAAAAATCTGAAAGAAAAACCGCTGCAGACTTACCGTAGGCAGCAAAGAGATAAGCGGTGGGGAGAGAAAAGAGACACTTCAGGCAGGGCGATGTGCAGTAGTCACAGCCCTGCCGTTTAAGCAGTACAAGCACGAAGAAATCACTCTTTTAGCTGTAATGCCGTTAACTTAAGGGTTTTGACCTTAGCCTCCCCCTTTGTAAAAGGGGGATTGAGGGGGATTTGCATTAGCTTTGTTTGCTGCCTTTTTCTAATGATACGCCGTGCCAAATCCCCCCTAGCCCCCTTTTTCAAAGGGGGGGACAAGTACATCAGACTTATGTAGATACTTATGCCCTAGTCCCCATCAACGAAGTGGGGAAAGCAAGGTTGTGGCTTAAGTGAACGGCATGACTCTTTTAGCAATTAATTTTTGCTATCCAAAACCTGCGCTAAAAGCTTGGTTAAAAAGTTTTTCATCGCAAGCACGCGCTGGCTGGCTTTAAGATCACGGTGATACACCAGCCATAGCTCACGCGAAGGCACTACCGACGGGGCATCGAGCTTCACCAGTGTTTCATCAATATCGCCTACATATTCTGGCAACAGGGTAATTCCCAAACCACACCTTACCGCCACATATTGGGTATGCAGAGTATTGCCTTTAATCAGCGGAGCACGATTCTGAGTAATTTGTTTTAGCCATTTCACCATCGGTAAATACGCCCAGCAATCACTCAATTCAATAATAGGTAATGCCTGCCACGGGTCTTGCTTTGGGCCAAGATCTGCTAATAAAGACTTCAGGCAATACGGCGCAAAATGCACATAGCCGACAAAATGGGTAATGTAATCCTGATTATTATCAACCACAATTGAATCGCCATATCGCAAAGCCACATCGGCCTCACGCCGCGCTAAATTAGCGGGCAATGCGCCCACCAAAAGCTCTACCTGTACTTTGGGATATAAAGCCAGAAACTCCGGCATATGCGGCATGATTAAATAACTGGCTAAAGACTCCGCTGCGGCGAGCCGGATTAAGCCGCTGACCTGATCAACGGATTGCAATTGATCACTATTTCTTTCTACGGTCAGCATGGCGTTTTCTACTTCAGTCACCCTTGCCAAAATACTCACGCCCTGATCGGTGAGCAAATAGCCTATTTGCTGCCGCAAAAAAAGCTTCACCCCTAAGCGATTTTCTAAAGCGGATATATGCCTGGACACAGTTGATGCGCTGCTACCCAATTTAAGCGCAGCCGCACTTAAGCCGCCTTCGCGCGCCACCGCCAAAAAATACTTTAAATCATTCCAATCCAAATCTGCATTTTTCATTTTTAGAAAACTGTTTTCCATTCAAGGCTAAATACATCTTAAGGATCAGCAACAATAATAACGGCAATTTCCAGCTAAAGCCGTACACACCATGCCACACTTGCTGACTTATATACAACTTACATTGACTGTCTTCTTCTGGGGGGCAGTATTTCATATTGGCAAATACGTGGTGCAATTTTTATCACCGATGGTGGTCGGCAGCTGGCGATTTATCATCGCTGGCCTGATTCTATTTATCTTTGTTTCTTTGCGCGAGAAATGGGATATCCAAGCATTACGCAATAATATCCGCCCCTTATTATTTATGTCTGTCATTGGCATTATGGGCGTCAATTTTTCATTATTTTATGGTCTGCAGCTCACATCAGCGATTAACGCGGGATTAATTATGGCGCTTAGCCCCATCCTTACCGCCATACTCACCGCTTTTTTTCAAAAAGAACCGCTTAATCACCAACAAATACTCGCAATGGGATTAAGTTTTTTTGGCGTAGCGATTGTTGTCAGCGGCGGCTCTCTTCAAGCCATCCGCGATTTACATTTTGCCTTAGGCGACGCACTAGTTTTAATTGCCAGCTTTAGCTGGGCTTTATATTCTGCTATTCCTAAACGCTTTGTTCATGGCGTTTCCCCCCTGCACACCACAACCGTCACCATTATTGTTGGCGCTATTTTCATGACCGTTATTTCGGCAAGCTTGAGCAGCGATTTTTACACCCTGCCCGCTTGGAATGTTTTGTTGGCCATCGCGACCATGGCCTTTTTTTGTACCGCGCTAGCCTTTGTCTGGTGGAACGAAGGACTGCGTAAAATTGGCCCTGCACAGGGAGCCATCTTTATGAATCTGGCTCCTATTTTCGCCACGCTAATCGCCATTGCGCTAGGCCAAACCCCCAGTTTGCCGCAGTTTATTGGCATGATACTGATCATCAGCGGTGTGGTTTATAACTCACGCAAGCCCTCCGCCACACCCAAACTATTTAGCCGCAGCACGACTTATCACCGCGTTAATTCATCGACTCGCTCAGCCTTGCCTGCAAGCGTGGCACCACAAACTGAATAAACGCTTCGTATTTTTTGGGCATAGGTTGCCGGTATGGGAACACCAAAAAATAGGGCTTAGGTGTAGCTAGCCATTCGGGGAGTACAGGCTGCATCAGCCCTTGGCGTAAATAGGGGGCCGCAATGATGTTATCCAGCAGGCCCACGCCATAACCCGCCTCAACCGCGCTGGCAATCGCACCAAAGGTATTGCAAACCAGCGTAGGCCGCAGCTCTACCCTCACCACTTCACCGTTTTTCTCTAGCTGCCAGCCCATCTGCTCGTGCAAGCTCTCGTGGCATAAAACCCGATGCTGGCGCAGGTCGCTTGGATGCTGCAATTTGGCCGCCTTGGCTAAATACAGCGGTGAGGCATAGAGGCGTTTCTGCGTGAAGCCCAAGGGGCGAGCCACCATGCTGTCATCCAGCACATTGCGTGAGTGCAGGCAGAAATCGATTCCTCCCTCCGCCATACCTTGCAGCTTATTTTGCGCCGTCATTTGCACCTGCAAAGAGGGGTAATGAATGGCGAACTCGGCCAGAATCGGTGCCAATATATATTGCCCGATACCACTCGGGCTGCTGATTAACAGCGGCCCGGCCAGCTGATCTTGCATACTGCTCACTTCGGTTTTGAGGCTTTCCATCAGAACGCGCAGCTGCGCAGCCCGCATCGCCAGCGTTTGCCCCACCTCGGTTAGCGTAACCCTTCTGGTCGTTCGCAAAACCAGTACCGCTCCTAAATCCGCCTCCAGCCGCTTAATACTTTGGCTGACATAGCTCTTGGCACAATTCAACTCATCAGCCGCCGCAGTAAAGCTCCCCAATCTAGCAAGCGCATCAAAAACCAATAAAGCATCGGATGAGGGTATTGTTTTCATAGCAGAACAGTTTGTCTAGTTATCGTGGGTTTATCCAGATAATGAATCAAAATACACTCCAATTACAAATTTAAAAAGTAAATTGGAGATACCATGAAAGCACTACTCAGCAAACTACTAGATAAGCCAATGACATTCTGTGATACCCGTCTTGGCGGGCCAGCCTTCTATTCTGAAGTTGAGTTAGACGAAGGCCTTGAGCTACGCCTGCGCAAAGCAGCGCTTGTTGCAGCGGCCAAAATAGAGGAGTGGCGATGGCGATGTAGGGAGCGGTTTTAAGGAGTGTCTATGTTAAAACCGCAAACCCATCTATCAAGCGCAAAAACACGAACACCGGCCAAAGCCGGTGTTGTTTATTGCAAGATCGTACTGCATGTTTTCTTAGCAAATCTGTAGGGTGGGCAAAACGTTTTATCTTGCCCACGCGAAATATTTGTAGCTCCGCGTAAACACATACATATGCCTACCCTAAGCCCCAAACATTACGCCGTAAAAAACCGCTCCCCCATCTCATCCAAGCCCAGCTCTGCCAATACGGCGGTAAGGCGTTCGGCGGGTTTGCGGCGGGGCAGATTTTTATACTGGGCGATAATTAATTCGTTTTTCATCGAATGCTCCCAGCCTACCAACTCAGTCACCGTCACTTGGTAGCCATGCGCTTCCAATTGCAGGCAGCGCAATACATTGGTGATCTGGCTGCCAAATTCACGGGTATGAATTGGATGACGCCAGATTTCTGCCAGCGGATTCTTTAGCGATTTAGCCTTGTTTTTACGCAATACGGTAGCCACTTCGGCTTGGCAGCAGGGCACCAGCACCATAAATTTGGCTTTCTTTTTGAGTGCAAAAGCAATGGCATCATCGGTGGCGGTATTACAGGCGTGCAGCGCAGTCACCACGTCAATTGTTTCTGGTAAGAGATCAGAATCAGTTGATTCAGCAACCGATAAATTCAGAAAAGACATGCCGGGGAAGTTAAGGCGCTGGGCCAGTTCTTGTGATTTTTTGACCAGCTCATCACGGGTTTCAATGCCGTAAATATGGCCGGAACCCGGCTTATCTTTAAAAAATAAATCGTAAAGAATAAAGCCCAGATAAGACTTACCCGCGCCGTGGTCAACCAAGGTCACTTCGGGGTGGTCGGCCTGTACTTCTTTTAGCAGCGGCTCAATAAACTGATAGAGGTGATAAACCTGCTTGAGTTTACGGCGGCTATCTTGATTGAGCTTGCCGTCGCGGGTCAGGATATGCAGCTCTTTTAATAGCTCGACCGACTGGCCAGGCTTGATTTCGTGGTGTTCTGTCATGGTCTTATCCAAAAGCTGTGCTTGCAGCAAGACGCAATTCTACCTGCACTCTTAAGAAAAACTCACGGCTCTTTAAAGACTTGCCTGTTTATATCTTAATGGCATGAGTCACATTACCTGTCACTTATAAAAAAGAAAGTAATTTGAAAGGAAAAAACGATAATTACGTAAACAAAAATATTTCATATAACATGAAATTAATTAATAAAAAACAAATAAAACATCTGAATTAAAAATCAATAAAAAACATCACCCCTATTTTTCACTATTTTAGAAAAAATGAACATAATTGAATTATTCAATTGAACTAATAATAGTCCATAGATTCAGAGTAAGAGTAAATAATAAATGCATCGGCGCGTAAGTTAAGCCACTGAGACAAGAACTAAGCAATTTGCAGTTGCCAAAATGGAAAGCCTGATCCATATCACTACAACAAGCAGTTAATTAGTCGCCCCCACAAGGAAGCAAAGATGAAATCACTAAAATTTATCCCTCTTGCATTATCTCTGATGCTGGCCTCTAGTCTAAGCTTTGCCGCCGATGATCATAGTAGCGTCGTTAAGCCACAACCTTACAAAGTAGGCCACCCCGTAACCAAGGCCATACAGGCCAGCATTACACCTAGCATCGCCCTAGATATTTTGAAAGCAGGCAATCAGCGCTTTGTGAGCAATAAATCGGTTGAGCGCGATGATAAAAAACAAATTATGCAAACAGGTCTGGGCCAGTATCCATTTGCCAGCTTTGTAGCATGTATTGATTCTCGCTCTGCGCCTGAACTTGTATTTGACTTAGGCGTAGGCGATGCCTTTTCTGCCCGTGTAGCGGGTAACTTCGTTAATAGCGACATTATCGGTAGCTTAGAATTTGCCGCAAAAGCAGCAGGATCACGAGTCATCGTGGTGCTTGGTCACTCTTCATGTGGTGCGATTAAAGGTGCTTGTGATGATGTGAAACTGGGCAGTCTGACGGGTTTAATTGATCAACTAAAACCTGCCGTAGCCGCCGTTAAATCTGAAGGTGATCGCAGTTCAAATAATTATAAATTTGTACAAGAAGTAGCGGATGCAAATGTTGAACTGACCGTGCAAAAAATCCGTGATATGAGCCCTATCCTGAAAGAAATGGAAGAAAAAGGCCAAATCAAAATTGTGGGCGCCATGCTGGATATAGGGACAGGTAAAGTAAGCTGGTAATTCGCTTTACAGCATTTTATTTAAATTAGAAAAAATGTAACGGGGAGGCCATTTTGGTACTTCCCGTTTTATTCAGTATCCCAACACTAAGTCATCTTCGTAAAACACCCCACCGTTCATAGCTTACTTTTACATATCCTTATGAAAAACAAGCAATTTTTTGATTGATGCGGCGTAAATCTGCGACAATGCGCGATTAGTATTGCTCATCAAAGCCATGAATCCCGCTCCTACTGCCATTTCTACCCTGCCTGCAGGTGTCTTCCCCCGTAAACCCGCCCCCTTCCTGCCTATGAGCCGTGCCGAAATGGACCTGCTCGGTTGGGATGAGTGCGACATTATTCTGGTAACGGGTGACGCTTATATCGATCACCCCAGCTTTGGGATGGCCTTGATTGGCCGCCTGCTAGAAGCGCAGGGGCTGCGGATCGGGATTATTTGTCAGCCAGATTGGTTATCCGCTGACGAATTCAAAACACTGGGTAAACCTAGGCTATTTTTTGGTGTAACCGCGGGCAATATGGATTCGATGATTAACCGCTACACCGCCGATAAAAAGCCACGTTCCGACGATGCTTATACCGCGGGCGGCATGGGCGGTAAGCGACCGGATCGAGCCGTTACCGTTTATTCGCAACGCTGCCGTGAGGCTTATCCCGGCGTGCAGATTATGATAGGCGGGATTGAAGCGAGCTTGCGCCGGATTGCTCAGTATGATTACTGGAGCGATAAAGTTCGCCAATCGGCGCTGATTTACTCCAAGGCCGATATTCTCTTATTTGGGAATGCCGAACGCGCCTTGGTCGAAGTCGCCCAGCGCTCAGCTGCAGGCGAAAAGCTCAAAGATATGCGGGATATTCGCGGCACCGCCTTTATGACGCCGCAGGGCTGGTTGCCCGAAGGCTGGGCGGAGCTCGATTCCACCACGGTAGATACCCCGGGGCGCGTCGATAAACATATCGACCCTTATGAAATGCTGCCGGAAAAATCTGAAAAAGATATCACTCCAGCGAGCGACACCAAGGCGATTCGCTTGATTAGCAAGGCCGAGCGCATCGCCGCTAAGCAAGCCGATCGGCAACACACGGTGATCCGCATTCCAGCCTATGAAGCTGTGGCTTTTGATCCCGTGCTGTACGCCCACGCCAGCCGCACCCTGCATCTGGAATCTAACCCCGGCAATGCGCGGGCCATGGTGCAGCAGCATGGCTCACGCGATGTATGGATTAACCCGCCGCCGATCCCGCTGACCACGCCAGAGATGGATTATATCTTTGGCCAGTATTACGCCCGCAACCCGCATCCAAGCTATGGCAAAGCGCATATTCCAGCTTGGGAAATGATCCGCTTTTCGATCAACATCATGCGAGGTTGTTTTGGCGGCTGTACTTTCTGCTCGATTACCGAGCATGAAGGGCGGATTATCCAAAGCCGCTCGGAAGAATCGATCCTGCAAGAAATCGTCGATATCCGCGATAAAACGACGGGATTTAAAGGCCATATTTCTGATCTGGGCGGCCCGACTGCGAATATGTATCGCCTATCGTGCAAAGACCCAAAAATTGAATCGTCCTGTAGACGCTTAAGCTGCGTTTACCCAGGTATTTGCGAAAATCTAAACACCGATCATGCGCCGTTGATTCAGTTGTATAAGAAAGCTCGCAAGATTGATGGCGTAAAGCGCATCACCATTGGCTCGGGCGTTCGTTACGATATTGCGGTTGAATCGCCTGAGTATGTAAAAGAGCTGGCGACACACCATGTATCGGGCTATTTAAAAATCGCCCCAGAGCACACCGAAGAAGGGCCTTTATCTAAGATGATGAAGCCCGGCATCGGCACGTTTGAGCGCTTTCGCGAGATGTTTGATTATTACTCCGAGCAAGCGGGCAAAAAACAGAGCCTGATTCCTTACTTTATTGCGGCCCACCCCGGCACCAGCGATGAAGATATGCTTAACCTTGCGCTGTGGCTAAAGAAAAACGACTTCCAGCCTGATCAAGTGCAAGCCTTTACGCCTACGCCAATGGCCATGGCGACGACTATGTGGCACACCCGGCGCAATCCTTTAAGAAAGCTGGCAAGAAGCTCGGAAAAGGTAGATGTCATCAGAGATGGGCATCGCCGCAAGGTTCACAAAGCCTTCTTGCGCTATCACGATTCAGATAACTGGCCTATCCTGCGCGAAGCACTGATTGCCATGGGGCGCGCGGATCTGATCGGCAATACGCCTAAGCATCTGATCCCTGCACAGCAACCTGGCGAGAAGTTTGTACACGAAAAAACCAACGTTATGGTCCGCCGCACAGATAAGCCAAAAGGCAAAAAAACCTTCGGCAGAAGCCGTGATGCGGCGGCTCAAGGCTCTAAAAAATAAAATGGTCATCAAAAACCTGTAGACACAGAGCACACGAAGCTTAAAAGCAGCACACAGAGAAAACCCAATTGTTCACATCAGAGCGATTGATTTGTTTTCTTTGTGGGCTCTGTGTTCTTCTTGTTCTCTGTGTTTACAGAATTTTTATGCCTGAGAGAAAACAATGAATTTAGAAAACCGTATTACCGAGCTGGAAATCAAGCTGGCGCTGCAAGATGAGCTATTAGAAGAGTTAAACCGCATCGTTGCCACCCAGCAGCGGCAATTAGATCAGGTAGTGAATGAATTACGCTGGTTGCAGCAACAAGAGCCTAGTGGCTCTGCACAGAAATCATTATTTGATGAAGTACCGCCTCATTATTAATTTCTGCCAGTAGCAAATAGAAAAAGGGCATAGGAAGCACTGATCGTGCTCTCTATGCCCTTTTTTCATGATTTAAATTTTCATGATGGCTTTAAGTAATGCACCAGCAGCTCACCAAACAACACACTAAAGCCATCCCAGAAAATCTGAATCCCAATACACATCAAAATAAATGCAGATAGCCGCAAGAAAATAATCGAGCCGGTACTGCCCAATAATTTGAGCAAACGCTCGGCGTGGCGATAGCATAAATAGAGCGAATAAGAGGTAATCGCGATGGCGGTTAAGCTAGCTAAAGGCATAGAAAACTTCTGCAAACCAGGCCCATTAAAGCCAGCCCCCAAGGCAATCGCTACCGTAATCGAGCCTGGCCCTACCGTAATGGGGAAAGTCAGCGGATAAAATGCCCGCTCGCGTAATTCCTCATTACTTGGGCGAGTGGCCCCTACATGCTCCATCCCCGCAGCCTTATGCCCATCATCGCCCGAGCTCATCAACTGCCAACCAGCAGTGGCCACTAGCAAACCGCCACCGACTTGCACTATCGGTAGTGACACGCCAAAAAACTCCAATACATAACTACCAATAAACATACTGACCAGCAGCAAAATAAAACTATAGATACCCACTCGACGCGCCAAAATCACTCGCTCTTGCGAGTTGTAATTGGCGGTCAGTGTCAAAAACATCGGGGCATGGCCAGGTGGATTTAAAATGGGCATTAAAGCGCCAAAAACCAAAAGCATATTGCCGAAAAATACAGTTAAGGTTTGCAGCATATTGTTTACAACCTTACAAAAAGTGGCAATGGGTCGGCATTTTAAACGAAGAAATGCACTGGGCTGCTAAAGCATTGTTATTACTTTACTAATACAAAATGAATCACATAAAAATAATCCTGCTGCGGGTAGATTTCCCGAATTAACTGCTTCAATTCAGGCAGTCCCATATTTTCCTGTGCGGCATGCAATGGTGTTAAATCTTCCAGATTTACTGGCGTAAGTGATAAAACCTGCAAGCGGCAAAACCAGCGCCCTTCTTCCAGTGTGCTTACTTCAAGAATATCACCGGCACTTACATTTGCTTCACTCGCATCGCGAATCGTAATGGTTTTGCGCTCAGCCAAAATATCATCAACAAAACGTTTAAAAAAAGTGATCTTCTGCATTTTGTGTCCCCAATACGTACGCACTACAGGCAGCGTAGGCTGATTGCTGCCTCTATAAAAGCCCGCAGCTTACCGTCTGCAATATAAAAACCATCAAACTATTGATTGATCAATGGCTTATAGCTGGCCGCCACCGTGATGCCATGTAGATAATCACATAAAAATGTAGTTGTACTACTAAATTAACCACTATAAAATTAGTAGTAATACTACATTAAATGGAGAGCATTACAATGATTAGCTTACTAGGCAGCCTTTACCACCTGTTTTTTTCCGCCTCACAAAACATTGCTATTAATACTCGCGTAAACCGCATTGCAACCATAGATGGCTCAGAAAAAATCGACGGTCTTGTGATGAATGTAGAAGGCAACCGCGCCCGTGTTTGCTGGAACAGGGGCGAAAAAACCCAAGAAGACTTAAGAAACTTAGTCACCATTGTCGACTGATAAAAGTAGCAGAACAATGCGCAAATCAAAAAAGGCTGATCAAGATCAGCCTTTTACTTTTTAAGACACGGCTTTTACCCGCTTGGCCATCCAGATCGCCAGCAGGCCAAATATGCAGCTTAAATACCCTACCCAATCAAAATTCAAAATCCGGCCGCTGCTGCTCTGCGTCATAATCAAGCCCGCCAAAAGCGCCGCAATACCCGATGCAAAATTCTGTGTTGCTGAATTAAATGCCATCAGCCGCCCGCGCATTTGCGGTGCAGTAGCGCCAGTCACCATCGCCGTTGCCGGAATAAAGCGCCCGCTAACAAACACAAAAAATAGCGTAGAAAATAATAACTGCCATGCAATCGATAAAGAAAACGTTTGCGTAACTAAAATAAGCGGTACAAAACTCACCACCACTAAATAGCCCAAAATACGGCCAGGGCTGAAACGATCAATTAAACCGCCAATGAATGGTCTTGAAAATAAAGTAGCTACCCCACCCAGCAAATACACATAAACCAAATCATGCGTTGTTAACCCGGAATTGCTTACCATCGTCGAAGCAACATAGGGAATCACGCAAAAGCCGGATAAAGTCAACATGGCTGTTACACCGCAGGCCCACCAGTGATTAGCATCAGCAAATAGCGCCTTGTAACCCGCCAATAAGCCCTGCACAGGCTGATTCTTCATCAAATGGCCTTTTACCGCAGGCAGCAAATACCATACTCCGATCCAGACCAAGGCACACATCAAGGACAACGCCACAAAAGGCATGCGCCAATTGGAGTGCGCAGCAATAAATAAGCCCAAGGGCACACCGGCTACCGCAGATAATGAAAAGCCCAGCATCACCCAGCTCATTGCCCAACCTCGCCGCTCTGGCGGAACTAAATCTCCCACAATGGCAAAAATAATCGAGCCAATTACCCCGCCAAACACACCAGCCAAACCACGAGCAGCCAGCAAGCTATAAAACCCTGTAGCCGCCGAGCAGGCCAATGTGGCCACAACCAGGCCGGCATAACAAAACAACAATGCCTGCCGCCGATCAAAGCGATCAGCCAGCGATGCGGCCAATAAAGAAGCCACGCCTGCAGCCAAAGCATAGGCTGAGACTAAAAAGCCAAACTCAGCGGTATCAATATGCATCTCGTGCATCAAATCCGAAGCCAGCGGCATCAAGATCATAAAATCTGCGATCGAAGTAAACATCACCAGCATCAGGACCAGCAACATGGCCTGAGTGCGGCGTTCGGGCTTAAGCGATTTCAGCATGCAAATTCCTAAAAAACAGAGCATTGCCCTATTAAGATCGGGGCCTTATGAACCGGCCATTTTAGAGTATTTATAGTCAGGCATTCATGGTGAAAGTGCGCTCAAAAATATATATCGCCTAAAGAAATATCAATACGCTGCCGATAAGAAATAAACCTCTTTGAGTTATCGGCTATGAACCCGCTCTCGCTACTTAATCATCGTACAACACCTAGCTTTTATGCGCCCTCTGCAGAAAGCATGGTAGCCAGCGCACGAGCAGACAAAGTAGATAAAGCCTTACCGGAAAGCAGTAATGTTCTGCTAAAGCGTGCTGAAGAGTTAGGCAAAGCCACCACTGATTTAGCACAGAATTTAATGCAAGGATTTGCCCAGCAACTATTCGGCGATGCGGCCAAGGGCATGACATTTAGCTTTGAGCAGGCGGAACTGAGCAGCTCATCAAATTTTGCAGCTGCAGCCCAGCAAAGCGCCAATGGCGCAGCCGCGGGCTTTAGGCTGGAAGACACTAGCCACTTTAATGGCAAGGGTAAACTATTTACTGCCGATGGCCGCCAGTTTGATTTTGAAATTGATGTCCGTTACCAATCTATTATTGAAGGGGCGAGCGCCAGCAGTTTTCAGCCCGCCACTGAATTGCCACCTAGCCTGGCTAGCAATTTAAATACACAATTTGCAGATACGGCAGAAGAGCTGCTGAAACGACTAAGCAGCGAGCCCACCTATCAGCCCTTCCAATTACTTAAGCCAAGTGAAAATGGAAAATCCCTGCTGAAACTACTGGGCGATATGAGCTTGCAGCTGCTTAATTTGCCAGGTGGCCCACGGTATTTAGATTTAGGCCCGGAAGGCAGAAAACAAAGCCATCTTTTGGCACAAGCCTGAGCGCCTTAAAAAGCCCCAACCGCTCAGTGCAAACTCTCTTTCGCACACTCTAAAATCATCCATCGCGACTCTAAACAGCGAATTTATTACGTACTCTATTTCCCCAGTTACAAATTTCTGCAACGTTCCTGCGCATTAAATCAGCTATAAATAGCAAATACATTGCCTTGCCATCGTGATAAGTTGCTTATCATTGATATCTAATGATGTTAGAAATGAATGGCCATGCCAGCAAGTAAAAAGCTAATGTTTATTATAAACAACATAGATCAATCATGATATTACGTGCCTTATTTTTTCTACTTTGCCTATACCCAAATGCTGGCTTGGCCGAAAAAAGTGTGCGTGTATGCGGCGGGCAATCTGAATGGCCGCCCTCATCCTATTATGTAGATGCCCAAAATAAAAAAATTGAAGGCTACTCAGTTGATGTACTGCGCGGCATTTTTAAAAGCGCCGGCTACCAAATAGAAATACAGCTTCTGCCTTGGCCACGCTGTTTAGCCGAAGTGCAAAAAGGTACTGATTTTCAAATTGCCATGGCAACATCACGCACTGCCGAGCGAGAAACAAAATTTTTATTTTCCCAACCTTATCTTTATTTAACACCTGGCTATATTCGGCATACTAAAAACGCCACGGCGCTTGGCAATAATATAAAAAAATGCGGGATTAATGGCTTTAACTATCAGGCCTTTAATTTGGCTTCCGCCACAGAAATCGATAGCACTGCAAACAATTATGAATCTGTTGTTAATAAACTAAAAGTAGGCCGCTGCGATATCTTGCTAGAGTACGTAGAAGTTGCCCAAGCCTTATTAAGAATGGAGCGGCACGGGCTACAGAATAAGTATTTTAAAGTAGAAAAATTAAACGCGGCCCCGCCTATAGCAGCACACTTTATAGTTGGAATAAATTCAAACCAATCAAAAGAAACAATAATACTACTCAACAATGGGTTAGATTTATTGGAGAAAAATAATAAATTAAAAAACATGCTAGTCAAACATACTATCGGCAAGCCTTAAATCATCCTGATGATGCCGCTTGCTCAACAACATTATAAATATCGTAGGGCGGGTGAAGCCCGCGTATTTATTCGGCATCGCTCGCGGGTTTCACCCGCCCTACAAATTCAAAAACTAAATCCCGCACTCAAGAAATTTATCTACGCAGAGTCCATTGAGCAAGAGGCATAATCAGGTAAATTATTTCAATACTTTATCCCAAGATGGTTCACGCCCAAAACGATCGGCTAAAAAATCTAATAAGCTGCGCAGAATAATCGGCATATGACGGCGCGAAGTGTAAAGACCATAAATCCCTAGTTCATCCGATTGATAATCAGATAAAAGCCGGACTAATTGCCCTGACTCTAAATAAGGTGCTGCACTAAATGTGGGCTGATGAGCCACTCCTGCCCCTGCCAGCGCTGCTTGCAAAATCACATTTGCATCATTCGCGCTAATCGCGCCAGCCACATTGGCAACAAAAGGTTGCCCTTCCTTAGTAAACCGCCAGCCATTTTTACCAAAAAAAGCATGTGTTAAGCATTGATGCTGCAGCAAATCCTCAGGATGCAAAGGCGTGCCATGCTGCGCCAGATAAGCCGGTGTGGCGCAAACAACCGAGCGGCAAACGCTTAGTTTTCGGGCAATCAGGCCAGGGTCTACATCATTAGTAATGCGGATCGCCAGATCAATTCGCTCATCCACCAGATTAATACTTCTATCTCCCACAATCAGCTCAACCTGCGTATCTGGGTACTGGGCAACAAAGGCCGCTGCCGCTGCGGCTAAGTGTGATTGGGCGAAGGAATTACTGCTCGCAACGCGGATCAGGCCATGTGGCGCCGCATTCAGATTATGCGTTATTCCCTGCACATCATCAGCCAGCTCCAGCATTTGCCGGCAACGCGGCAAAGCATCCTGCCCTGCGCTACTCAAGCCCAAACTTCGGGTAGAGCGATGCAGCAGCCGCACTCCAAGCCAAGCTTCCAGCTCTGCCAGATAGCGGGAAACCATTGCCCGCGACATATCCAGCTTATCCGCCGCTGCAGTTAAGCTGCCCTGATCAACTACTTCTATAAACACCCGCATCGCGGTCAGCCTATCCATCATCTTTGTAACGGCATTCACCGCTCCTTCTGCAGATCAATCATTCGCTCGAATTATGCAACAAACTAACGCGCGATTTGGGGTTTTTCTGCGCACGGTATACAACTAATCTAGCGTCCATTGCCAGATCACACTCATTCAAGGAAACAAACCATGTTTAAACCTGCTGCTGTTTTATCCACACTTGCTCTATCTATTGGCATCATCGCTGGTGCTCAGGCTGCCGAAGCCCCTTTAAAACTTGAAGTGTATGCAAACCCAGATCCAAGCACATTTGGTGTGGCTTCTACTTTAATTACCGGTAAAACCGAAGCTATCCTAATTGATGCGCAATTTACCCTAGCCGATGCCCACCGTGTAGTTGCCAATGTTTTAGCCAGCGGCAAAAAGCTGACTACGGTTTACATCAGCCATGGCGACCCTGATTACTACTTCGGCCTTGAAGTCATCACCCAAGCTTTTCCGGGTGTAAAAGTAGTAGCAAGCGCACCGACTATTGCTCATATCAAGCAAACACTGCCAAAGAAAATGGCTTACTGGGGCCCGATCTTAGGAACAAACGCACCTAAGAATCCAGTTGTTCCAGCTCAATTATCCGGAAACACACTGATCGTTGATGGTGAGAAACTAGAAATCATCGGCTTGGATGGCGACAATGCAGAGCACAGTTTTGTATGGATTCCATCGATCAGAACCATCGCTGGTGGCGTATCGGTATTTGGTAACTTCCACCTGTGGACAGCAGACGATGCATCCGTAGCTAAACGTGCAAAATGGCTGAAAGTGCTCGATAAGATGGAAGACTTAAAACCTGAAGTCGTGATTCCAGGCCACTTTAAAGCCGGTACCACCTTCACTGTTGAGCATCTGCAATACAACCGTGAATACCTGAAGGCTTATGATCTTGAGCTGGCTAAAGCGAAAGACTCTGCAGCGCTGATCGCCGCGATGAAAAAACGCTACCCAAATGCGGGCCTTGGCATGGCACTCGAAATTGGTGCTAAGGTCAACAAAGGCGAAATGAAGTGGTAAGACGCGGGTTTACAGTAAACCTTGTCTAACACAAAAGGCCCGGAGCAAATTCCGGGCCTTTTGACGTGTAAAACTCAATAAACAATCCCAAGCTAATGATGCACCAGCGGGCTGACCTCTCTCGGGCGCGCCGCTAATACGGCCGAATGCACAGCATCGTCTTGTAATCCATGCCAGAAAACATGAGCACCCACCGCATGGCTATGATCATTAATCTGCTGCCAAGCGCGTACAGCGTCGCTTGCCAACTCAAACATCACAATCGAGTGATGCACTTCCAGCGCCTGCGCTACCGTCATCATTCCCGCATCATTTAAGTAATCAATCAAAGCCCCGCGCGATCTGGTTGTACGCTCATCAGTGGTATCGTAAGTCAGAAACAACACTGCATCACCCAGCTGTGCAGACGCCATACGAATGAAATCAACCCGGGACAGAATATTCACCCGGCCCCGCGGACTCTCAGTCTTCATGATAAAACTCCTCAGCAATAGACACCCTTACTGTGTTCTAGCAGATTTAAATTTGCCTGCTAGCTAGGAAAACGTAGCCATTTCCAGCCATAAAAGACTTCTGGCATTACAATAAGGCAGAGGCCTAGTTAGGTGTAAGTAAACTTTTGAAAGGAGAAAGGTATGGCACGTACAGCTTTAATTATCAGTGGCGGCGCACCCAATGCCACACTGCTTGCAGGCGCTTTAGAAGCCTTTCACGAGCTAGGGGTAAAAGTAGATGTCATCTCCTCTGCCGGAGCGGGAGCCTTGCTTGGATTAATGTATATTGCCCCGAAGAACGGCGATATTGTAAGCACACTGCGTAGCCTTAAAGAAATGGGCGTCGCTGATTTTATCTACCGGGCTTTTCCTGTGAATTTCAAAGTTTTTCATAAGCCCGGCCCCATGGCGGAGGCTTATCGCCAAGCACTCTCGGCCAATCCTTTGTTACAAATGATGCAGCAATGGCCCGCAGATAATGCTTGGGCTAAAACATTAAAAGATGGTGCTGCACTGGCTTTTGCCAGCGCCACCCCAAGCAATTTAAACAGTGATTCGCTCGGCCTTTGTGCCCATGTCCCTTTTGCCGAAGAAATCATCGACTTTAATGCCTTAAAAAACAGCGGGCCGGATTTCTGGCTCAATGCTTATAACCTCAGCCAGCACCAAATGGAAAACTGGTCACGCAGCCAGATTGATTTACAGCACTTACAAGCCGCGCTGTCTTTTCCCTACCTATACCCGCCTACTGAAATTAATGGTGATTTTTATATCGAAGGGGCAGCCATTGATTGTCTTAACTTTAAAGACCTGCGCAAAAACTACCCGGATTTAGAAGAAATCGTCGTTTTTGATTTGCTCGGTGCAGAAAAACTACTCCGAAAACCCAAAGATCTACACGACGCTTGGGTAATGTCTATTATTACCCCCTTAGTTGAAATTGCCCGTGATGATATTAAATTATTTGAAGCTCTGCATAGCGATGGCATTACCTTGCATAAAGTGCCATTAATTGACGCGATTGCTGAAAAAAACCTGCCTGATGTATTTGACTGGTCCAGAAGCAATATGGACAGGCTTTATCAAACCGGCTATCACGCTGCTAAAAAATATGCCCAGGAAAAGCTTAATCATTTAATACAATAAATTATTCTTTAAATGATGAATTCAACTGAATGACCGTTCTTTTATTTAAATTTAATGATTTAACTTTAGGTAAAAGAAGTTGATCAAATAAACGGCGCTGCAAACCACTTGCCAATGCGGCTTGCAGCGCCCGCTCTATCTGATCTCGCAGCTGGGGATAATGAGGTGAAACATAAAAAACGAAATCACGCTCATAGCTTAATAATAAATTCGGCTCAATTTCTAAGCCCGGATACTGGGAAAAATCATCCAGAATCTCAATAGCACCACGTGGCAAATAATCTATACCACGATTTTTTGCGCCTGCAAGCTTAAATAAAACGCGCCAATCACCAATCTGCTCATACACGGGCAATTGATTCGCCTTCCAAACCATCACATCAAACCAGCCCTGAGCCATTCCTGCACGTTTATTACTCGCTTGTAAATCAGCCAAGGTTTTTACTTTAGCATAGGATTCGGCTTGCCCTTTTTTGACTAATAATAAACGTTGGCCAATTAAGCCAAAACTTAATGGCACATTCACTCGTAAGAAGCGCTTATCCCGTTCAGCGGTTTGCAAAAACCAATGTGCGGATAATTCACCGCTATCTAATAATTTATAGATACGCAGCAAAGGCATTTCTGGCGCTAATATAATCTTTACGCTCTTCCCCTCTGCCTGTAATGACTCTTGCAATAAACGATGATAATACAGCGGCGCTTGATCACGTCGCCCCATTAAATGCAAATCAAGTACCTCTGCGTGAGCAAAAGCCGAAAATAATAAAACAATTACTAGTTTATACATCGCCCTTCCCCTCATTTTATCCATGAAAGATAAAGCACAAACAAAACAACCCCTCCATTTAGCCGCTCATAGACAGATTAAATTTAAGATTAAACGAATCCTGCCTAGGATGAAAGTTCAGAATAATATGAGCCTCGATGATGAACTACTTAATTCGTTTTATGCGCTCGCTCAGCTATCCGGCTCGGTTTGCAGTAATGGGTATTGTTATCGCAATTGGAATTTGTTTTCTTGGCTACTCGCTCTACAAGGTTACAGAAACAAATCGCTTGTTTTCTGCCCGGGAACAACAAGGCATGGCCTATATTCAGCCTTGGTTAAGTTTACAAGCAGACTTACAACCTTTACGCGCCGCCAAAGTGGCTGGATTAGCAGCCAATAATAGTGCATGGATTGGTGAGCTTGAAAAAGTATTAGCCAGCCCGGAGCAAACCCAACTCGTT
This sequence comes from Iodobacter arcticus, assembly GCF_042664895.1. Classification (NCBI taxonomy): domain Bacteria; kingdom Pseudomonadati; phylum Pseudomonadota; class Betaproteobacteria; order Neisseriales; family Chitinibacteraceae; genus Iodobacter; species Iodobacter arcticus. The sequence continues at coordinate 272,715 of NZ_JBHTBQ010000006.1, read as the reverse complement.
AAAGATTTAGGCTTTGATAGCCAGCGGGATGCCTTGCGCCAATCTTGGGACGAGTTTCGTAAACAAGCCACGGAAGACCCGAAAAATATAGAAGAAAGCTACGCCAAACTTTCCAGCAAAATGACCCAACATATTTCTGATGCTTGTGATCAATCCAACCTTACGCTAGATCCCGATATCGACACCTATTATTTAATGGATACGGTTTGCTTCAGGCTACCTGCTTATCAGGACTTGCTGGGTGAACATATGGCGCGTGGCTCAATTGCCCTAAAAACAGAGCAAGCCGGGCAAGCCACCCGCTTGATTGAGCTACGCCCACTTGCCCAGCAAAACCTTGACCTTAGCATCGGTAATTTAATCCGCGTGGGTAATTACAATGCAGAAATGAGTAAACATTTTGATAGCGCTTTAAATGCAATGAGCAGCCAATATAGCAAGCTGCAAAGCGAGCTAAGCCCAGTATCGCTAGAAAGCAAAACGGCCGAAATGCTGCCCACACTGCTGCAACTGCACCAGCAAGGCAGCAAAGCCCAGGAAGAATTAAACCAAAGCCTGCAAGCCTCTTTAAACAAATTACTACAAGTGAGGGTAGATGGCCTTACAGAGCAGCGTAATCGCTATATGGGCACGTCCATCATCGCGCTTATTTTAATTAGCTTACTGGGCTGGGCTTTTTACCGCGCGCTGAGCATGCAGCTTGGCAGTGACCCTAATACCGTAGTGGCGCTGGTTAAACTGATTGCCGAGGGTAATTTAGCCGTGCCGATCCCGCCTTCTGCCGATGGCAGCCTCTTGCAAGCCATTGATAGCATGCAGAAAGACTTGCGCAGCATGGTGGCAGAAACCCAAATTGCCACCACTTTACTGGGCGATATCGCCATCGAATACGCTAAAACGGTTGCCAGCATTGCCGATATGGCGGTCAGGCAAAGCGAAACAACGCAAATGGTTTCCAGCGCCGTAGAGCAACTTTCTACCAGCATTGCAGAAAGCGCATCTTATGCAAAAAATGCGCTGGAATTAGGCACGCAATCTGAGGTGCAAGCCATCCAAAGCGTGGCTGAAGTCGACTCTGCCTTCGGGCAAATGCAGCAAATTGCTGACAGCATCAATACCGTCTCCACCAGCATTAATCATCTCAGCACCGAATCAACGCGTATCTCATCCTTAGTAGGCGTAATCCGGGAAATTGCCGATCAAACTAATCTGCTGGCGCTTAACGCCGCCATTGAAGCTGCACGTGCCGGAGAGCAAGGTCGTGGCTTTGCGGTAGTTGCAGATGAAGTGCGCAAACTGGCAGAAAGAACATCCAGCTCTTCTGCCGAAATCGTCGGCGTCTTAAGCAAAGTTCAGCATGCCACGCAAGATGCTGTGCACAGCATGAACCGCAGCGTGGCCGAGGTAGAGCGCAATAGTGATATGTCGCAAAAGGTCAGCTCATCGGTCAACACCATGCGTGAACAAATGAGTGGTGTAGTCCTGCAACTACGTGCCATTAGTGACACCTTGGTTGAGCAACGCACCGCCAGCGAACACGTTGCCATGCACGTTGAAGCCATTGCCAGAGAAGCCGACGGCAGCCGCGCCTACACCGAAAAAGGCCTGCATGCTTCTGAAGAGCTGCAGCAAGTTGCATCCCGCTTGCAAGAAAGTGTCAGCAAATTGAAGATTTAAGTACATAAATACAAGGAGCGCTATCGTATTTACGACGAAAGCCGCTCCTGCAAAGCTTGCAACCCAGTCATTCTGACTCATAAAACTTAAGCGCTTTTGCGCTGAAAAACCCATACCCCCGCTTTTAACTCAGGCGGCAGCACCAGCTTGCTGAGTGCTACATCTTCCTGCCAATCAAATGTCGTTTGCGCCTCATAATCGGCCCAGTTGCCGGTAATAAAGCGCGAATGGCTGCCGATGACGATATAAGTTTCCACACTACGGGAGCGAAAAATCTGCTTTTCAAAGCGGTTGCCCGAAGGCGACCAAGAGCAAATCACCACCTGTGGATTAAATCGTGCCATCGCTGCAGCGGCATCTAAGCGCTGCACGGCTTCAGGATATTGCACTACTTTTCCCCAACTAAAATCGTCGCTAGCGGTGATATCCACACCTTCATCACTTAAAAATCGGCTGAGCGTACCATCCCCCGCCGCAATTTCTAAGCAGCTACGCTGGCCAATGATCCGGGCTAAACCTGCAATCAGCTCGCGGCTATAAAAACAATAAATTCCGCGCTTTTCTACCAAGGGCATCAAAAGCCGCTTTTGCCATAACAGCGGCCAGATGCACTTAAATGCCCGCATCGATACGGGTTTTCTCACTAGATCACGCTTAAATAATAGTTTTTGCGCCAAAAAGCCATTAAAGAAATTAAACCTGACCTTGCCCTGATACACGCCTGTGGCCGCAGAAAAAGCATACTGGCGAAGCGCCAGCTCGGTCATTCGCTGGCGAATCTGAACGCGGACAAAATCAGCAAAAGCACGACCATTTCGCTCGCCCGATAAAAAGCGTGCATCGGCCTTGATTCGCTTTGAAGATCGCTCGACCAACTGCTTAAGCTCAGCCGGATCCCGCCGCGCAAACACCGCCGCCAGCTCATCACGCACCATGAGCCAATCATCAGGGCAAGACTCGCTTAAAGCACCTAAACCCGGCCCACTCTGCAACCACTGCCACTGCTGCTCAGGGGTTTTATCATTCAAAGCAATACTCCCGATTACATCACCCTGCCATTTTGAATCAGGAAAGACTGAAACGCACTGATTCTGGGTAAAAAAACCTGTAGACACAGAAATAAACAGAGAACACGGAGCACACAGAGAAAACCGTAAAATCTAGTGATCTTTATGTGCTGATATAAGTAGCTCAGCACAAGTTTTCGAATATTTGAAATACATGAAAAGCATGCAGATTTTGTAGGTTGGGTTACGCGATAAAGCTGCTAACCCAACCTACAATACGCATAAAAAAATGCAAACCAGCGAGCCAGTTTGCATTATGAGAGAGTCTTGCAAGCCAGCCTGCAAGCAGGCTGGAATAATTTTATTTACCGCCTAGTGTTTCCAATACTTCCCACTTACCGCCTTTCACCTTGTACACAGTCAGGCTACCGTCTTGCAAATCGCCTTTGTCGTCAAAGCTGATATTGCTAGAGGTGACGCCGCTATGCTTGATCTTAGCCAGTACGGGCAGATATTTGGCCGGGCTGGCCGAGCCCGCAGCTTGTATCGCAGCCAGCATCAGGCGGGTAGAGTCGTAGCCGTATGGGGTGTAAATTTCCAGCTCGCCGTATTTAGCTTTGTAACGGGCTGCAAAGTCTTTACCACCTGGCATCAGATCCAATGGCTGGCCAGCCAGTGCAGCAATCGTGCCTTCTGCATCTGGGCCGGCTAATTTCAAGAAAGTATCTGAGCGAGTCATTTCGCCAGAAACAATCGGTACATTGATGGCTAAGCGTTTCTTTTGACGCGCCATAGGGCCGGATTGTGCGTCAGTGCCGCCGTAGAAAATCACATCTGGCTTAGCGCCTTTGATGGAGGTCAGAATCGAGGTGAAATCCGTTTCTTTATCGCTGGTGAATTCGCGTTTTACGATTTCAGCACCGGCTGCCTTAGCGGCTTTTTCAAACTCATCAGCCAAGCCTTGGCCGTAAGCTGAGCGATCGTCGATGATGGCGATTTTCTTAGCGCCTAGCTTTTCTACGGTGTACTTACCAATAACCGAGCCAAGCTGTGAATCAGAAGTCAAGGAACGGAAAGTGGTTTTAAACCCTTGGGCGGTATAGGCAGGTGCGGTGGCCATCGCAATTTGTGGCAGGCCCGCATCGGAATAAATCTTGGAAGCCGGAATAGCGCAGCCTGAATTAAAGTGACCAATAACCCCTGCTACTTTGCTATCAACAAATTTCTCGGCAACCTGTGTGGCTGTTTTTGGGTCCGCCATATCGTCTTCGGCCACCAGCTCAAACTTAACGGGCTTGCCATCCAGTGTTGGTTTTGTTTCGTTTACATCGTCAATCGCCAGCTGCACGCCATTTTGATAGCCCTTGCCATAATGCGCTTGCGGCCCGGTAAGCGGTGCTGCAAAACCAATTTTTACGACCGATGAATCACCGGCAGGTGCTGCAGCAGCGGCTGGGGCAGATGCCTCGGTATTGCTTTCTGGCTTTTGGCCACAAGCAGTCAAGGCTAAAGCAAGAGCGGCGGATAGCACGGCTGATTTCTGAACGAATTGCATAAACAAAACTCCCCTCGAATGTGTCCACGCAATGTGAGCGCGTTCATTTTTTACAGCAATCGGGGGTTTCCTGAACAGGGTTTGATTTGAAGCATTCAAACGTCTACAGCAAAAGCGGGCTTAAGCAATAATACCGCTTAAAACACCGCTTATAGCTGCTATTTACGGGGAGTTAGCGCTTTGTACATCAGACACTTTTTAACTTTGTAATTGCTTTAACTGCTCAATGCTTGGCGCAAAAAAAGCAGCGCCTGTCACTGCGCGGGTAAAGTTAAGCAGGTGATCAACTCTGCCGTCTGATGTAGGCGCTACCATTCTGGTAAGCATTTTCTCAAACACTGACGGCGTTTTACAGTAGGAAATAAAGTAGAGACCCTTTTCCCCACCCGGCGCGCCGTAGGGCATGGAATGCCTGAGCATAGCCAGCTCTTCACCGTTTTCTTCAATAATCACTCGGCTGATATGCGCGGTATGTGGCCGATCTTCATCAGGGAGCTCTTCATTTGTTTCCTTGGTACGCCCCATCACCGCTTCTTGCTGACGCACGGGAAGTTTTTTCCATTGCTCCATGCGGTGCACATAGCGCTGCAGGTGGATATAACTGCCACCCGCCCAATCACCGTCAGAGACCAATGCAACTTCGGCCCGCTCATCGCCTTCGGGGTTTTCTGTGCCATCCACAAAGCCCGTTAAATCACGCATATCACGGTAGCGAAAGCCATGTACGGTTTCAATCACATCTAGCCACTCGGCCATTTCAGCACTCAGCTGATCAGCAAATTCATGCAACAAATCATAACGCTCGCCACGTAAATGCAGCAAAACATCCACGTCACTTGCAGGAGCAGGGTGAATTGCCCCTGAAATAGAGGGAAAATCCCGCAGCAGCTCTGGCTTGCTTTGATAAAGCTCCGGCCAAACATGCGGGCCAAAAGCCAACACCACACTGGCCCGGCTGTCTTCTGCCTGTAAAAGCTGAATACGATCAGAAACACTGGCAAGTAAAGCTTTAAGACGTGCATCTGCGCGCCTGCCTAAGCGCCGCCGAAACAGGGTAAATAATGCGTGCCCATTGGCAGGAGGCAGAATTCCACTTTGTGGGGTCATGCTTTAATCCTTAAACAAAAATCTCAGACTGCGGGTAGAAATTGCGGGACTGTCCCGCCATGCAAATATAATATTTAACACTCAGTGCTAACCACAAACAGGCGATCAGCTTTGGGGTTTATTTTCCCTGAGCAAACCCCCATATCTCGGGCAGCCACTGAACAAAATCAACAAAGCCATGATCGCCGCCTTCAATAATAGTCTGACGGCACGCCGAGTAATAGTTCACACCAAGCTGATAATCCAGCACCTCATCGCCCGTTTGTGTAAGCAGCCAGTATCGCTCAGGCTGGCTTGGCAGCCGCTCAAACGCTTTTAGCTGCTCAGAAAAACAAGCGTCAATCATATGAATCTCGCCGGTCTGATAATTACGCTGCGGCCCTAAATACTCATTAATTCTGGTATAGGGCTGCACCGCAGGATTAATCAGTACCGCCCGGCAAGCAAAAGTTTCTGCCGCCCATGTGGCAAAAAACCCGCCTAATGAGCTGCCCACAATGCAAATATCTTCATGCACCAGCTTAAAAAACAAACCTTGCAACAATACACCTGCCGCATCCGGATCCATAGGCAGCTGCGGGCAATGAAAATAATCCTGTAAGCCCTGCTGCTTCATCCAAGCCGCCATTTCCTGCGCTTTTTGCGACAGGGGGCTGGATAAAAAGCCATGCAGATAAATAATATGTGGGCGATCTTTCATCTTATCAGGGCCGTAGTAAAGTGGAGCCTTGCGTCTTACGCAGCGCCAGATCTTGGTGCGCCTGTGCAACATCTGCTAAAGCGTAGCTCTGGCCGATTTCTGGCTTAACAAACCCGCGACGCACGGCGTAAAAATAGTCTGCTGCTGTATTCACCAGCTCGGCTCTCGTTGAGGTGTAATGTCCCAGTGTAGGACGTGTAAAGAAAAGCGAACCTTTTTGCGCCAAAATTGCAGGCTCAAAAGCAGGCACAGGGCCAGATGCATTACCAAAACTTACCAACATGCCCCGCCTTGCCAAACTTTCCAGCGATCCTGCAAAAGTATCGGCCCCCACTCCGTCATACACCACTGACACTCCCTTGCCACCCGTTATTTCGCGCACATGCTCAGAAAAATGCGCGTAGTCGATCACATGGTCGCAATAAGCACGGGCAACTGCCGCTTTTTCTTCCGAACCTACCGTACCAATCACGATGGCACCAAGCTCGCGCGCCCACTGGCAAGCAAGCTGGCCCACACCACCGGCAGCGGCATGAAATAAAATGGTTTGCCCCACATGCACTGGAAAAGTCTGCTTTAGTAGATACTGTGCTGTCATTCCACGCAGCAAGGTGCCCGCGGCAATTTCATCGCTCACGCCCGCAGGAACCAAGACCAGCTTATCCACAGGCATCACGCGATACGATGCATAAGCGCCTACTGCACCGCCCGCATAAGCCACTCGATCTCCCTGCTTAAACTCAATCACACCCGCACCAATGGCCTCGACCACACCGCACGCTTCTACGCCAAGGCCAGAAGGAAGGCTGAGCGGATACAAACCCGATCGATGATAAGTATCAATGAAATTGACACCAATAGCCGTTTGGCGCAGCAACACTTCGCCAGCCTGAGGTGCGGCAAGAGTGTGATTTTCAAGCTGCATCACGCGGCTATCACCATGGGCATGGATACGAATCACCTGAGTTTGCATCATAATTTCCTTTTGAAATAGTAAGTACATCAAGCGAAGCTGACAAAATAATCCAGCTAACAACAAACAAACAAAAGACAAACCATAGCGCGAGTGCAAGCTTGCTGCACCGGAATTAATTGAAGCCATCATGATCAAACACGGCAGAAATAAGTAAACAAGCCCGCACAAGGCCAAAAAGCCGTAAATATTTTCATCATATAAAAGCGAACAGCAGCAAAGCAAAAACCACGGCTTACCATGGTAAAATTGCCAGCTTTGTATTACGCCTAGATTGGACAGCCCATGACCCGCCCCCAGAGTCTTCATGCAGAATTACAAAACCAGCTCAAACAGCGCATTCTGATTTTGGATGGCGGCATGGGAACGATGATTCAGGCTTACGATTTGCAAGAAGCCGATTATCGCGGGGCGCGTTTTGCCGATTGGTCTTGTGATGTGAAGGGCAATAACGATTTGCTGGCGTTGAGCCAGCCGCACATCATCGCCGAAATCCATCAGGGATATTTGGATGCGGGCGCGGATATTATCGAGACCAATACCTTTAACGGCACCTCGATTGCCATGGCCGATTACGAAATGGAAAGCCTCGTTTGGGAGCTGAATTTTGCTGCGGCCAAGTTAGTAAAAGACTTATGCACAGCGCAAACCGCCAAAACACCCAATAAGCCGCGCTACTGTGCCGGTGTTTTAGGGCCAACCAACCGCACCTGCTCGATCAGCCCCGATGTGAACGACCCGGGCTATCGCAATGTCACCTTTGATGCGCTGGTTGAAAGCTATTTAGAAGCCATCGATGGCCTTGTGAAAGGCGGTGCAGATATCCTGCTGGTTGAAACGATTTTCGACACGCTGAATGCCAAAGCCGCGGTGTTCGCGATTAAACAGTATTTCCGCAGAAATAATATTGCCAAAGATGATCAACTGCCGGTGATGGTATCCGGCACGATTACCGACCAATCTGGCCGCACCTTAACCGGCCAAACCACCGAAGCGTTTTACAACAGCCTGCGCCATGCAGATGCCATCAGCTACGGGCTGAACTGTGCGCTGGGGCCAGATTTGCTGCGCCAGTATGTAGAAGAGCTCAGCCGTATTTCCGAAGGCTTTGTTTCAGTCCACGCCAATGCAGGCTTGCCCAATGCCTTTGGCGGCTACGACTTAGACCCGGAAATGATGGCCGAGTCGATCAAAGAATGGGCCGAGTCGGGCCTGATCAATATCGTCGGCGGCTGCTGCGGCACCACGCCAGAACACATTGCCGCCATGTATCAGGCGGTAAAAGATCTGCCACCACGCGCCTTGCCGACCATCGAAGCCAAATGCCGCCTCTCTGGCCTAGAGCCATTTAATATTGGCGATAGCGATTTATTTGTGAACGTCGGGGAACGTACCAACGTTACCGGCTCCAAAGCGTTTGCCCGCCTAATCTTAAACGGTGATTATCCACAGGCCTTGGTGGTGGCGCGGCAGCAGGTAGAAAACGGCGCGCAAGTGATCGACATCAATATGGACGAGGGCATGCTGGACGCCCATAAAGCCATGGTCACCTTCCTGAACCTGATTGCTGCCGAGCCGGATATCTCACGCGTACCGATTATGATCGACTCGTCCAAATGGGATGTGATCGAAGCTGGTTTGAAGTGCGTGCAGGGCAAGTGCATTGTTAATTCGATCTCGATGAAAGAAGGCGTTGAAGCCTTTAAGCACCACGCTCGCCTCGTCAAAGATTATGGTGCAGCGGTGATTGTGATGGCCTTTGATGAGGTTGGTCAGGCCGATACCTATGCGCGCAAAGTAGAAATCTGCGAAAAGAGCTACCGCATTCTGGTCGATGAAGTGGGCATGGATCCGGCTGATATTATTTTCGACCCAAATATTTTTGCAGTAGCCACAGGGATTGAAGAGCACGCCCGCTACGGCCTCGACTTTATCGAAGCCACCGGCTGGATTCACCAAAATCTGCCACACGCCAAGGTCAGCGGCGGCGTATCGAATGTCTCGTTCTCCTTCCGTGGCAATAATAAAGTGCGCGAAGCCATCCACGCCGTCTTCCTCTATCACGCCATTAAAAAAGGCATGACGATGGGGATTGTCAACGCGGGGGCGCTAGAAGTTTACGAAGAAGTGCCACGTGAGTTGCGCGATATTATTGAAGACGTGGTGCGAATGTTACCCGCCGGAACCAGCGCCGGTGCGCCACTCACTGAGGGCAATCTGGATGTCACCGAGCGCCTCATCGAAATTGCCGAGCGTTTTAAAGGCGACGCAAATCAGGCCAAGGGTGAGGATTTAAGCTGGCGCAATGGCACGCTGCAAGAGCGCATTACCCACGCGCTAGTTCGCGGCAATACCACTTTTATTCTGGAAGACGCCGAAGAAGCAAGGCTGGCCGTGGCTCGCCCGATCCATGTGATTGAGGGCGTACTCATGAACGGCATGAATCATGTAGGCGATCTGTTTGGATCGGGCCAGATGTTTCTGCCGCAAGTTGTGAAATCCGCCCGCGTGATGAAGGCCGCCGTCGCCCATCTTGAGCCCTTTATTGAAGCAGAAAAAATCGCCATGGGCCTGCAAGACGCGCCCGCCAAAGGCAATATCGTGATGGCAACGGTGAAAGGCGATGTACACGATATCGGCAAAAATATTGTAGGCGTAGTTTTACGCTGCAATAACTATAAGGTGACTGACCTTGGCGTGATGGTGCCTGCACAAAAAATCCTCGATACCGCAAGGGAAATCGGCGCAGATATGATCGGCCTATCCGGCCTGATTACCCCAAGCCTAGAAGAAATGAGCCATGTGGCCAAAGAAATGCAGCGCCAGGGCTTTGATATTCCGCTGCTAATTGGCGGAGCCACCACATCCAAAGTGCACACCGCCGTTAAAATCGAGCCGGGCTACGCCAATGGCCCCGTGGTTTACGTGCCCGATGCCAGCCGCGCGGTAGGCGTATGCTCCAATTTATTAAGCGACGAGCTAAAGCCTGCCTTTATGGAAAAGCTACGCGCCGAATACCAGAATATCCGCACCATTCATGAGAACAAAGGCAAGAGCAAGCTACTGCCGATTGCCACGGCCCGCGCCAATAAATTTGAAATTGATTGGGATCACTACACACCGCCCAAACCAAAGCAGTTGGGCGTGATGCGCTTTGAAAAAGTACCACTACGCGATATCGCCCCCTATATCGACTGGAGCCCCTTCTTTAATGCCTGGGAGCTGGCCGGTAAATATCCGCGCATCCTGACCGACGAAGTGGTTGGCGAGGCCGCAACCGCCCTATTTGCCGACGCCCAAGTGCTGCTGGCGCAAATGATAGAAGGCGAGTGGGTGCAAGCCAATGGCGTAATCGGCCTCTTCCCAGCGAACAGCGTGGAGGACGATATTGAAATCTACCATCCAGAGAATGGCGAGACGCTGATGACTTGGCACAATCTTCGCCAGCAAAATGCCAAGGCTGCGGGTAAGCCTAACTGGTGCTTAGCTGACTTTATCGCCCCCAAAGACAGCGGCGTAACTGACTATATTGGTGCATTTGCCGTAACAGGCGGGCTGAATATTGACCAGCATGTAGAGCGCTTTGAACTCGCGAGCGATGATTACAACGCCATTATGGTGAAGGCCCTTGCCGATCGTTTTGCCGAAGGCTTCGCCGAATATATGCACGAGAAAATTCGCAAAGAACTATGGGGCTATGTGCCGGATGAAAACCTGCATGTGGATGATTTAACCGACGAAAAATACCAAGGCATCCGCCCTGCCCCCGGCTACCCCGCCTGCCCGGATCACACGCCCAAAACCGGCTTATTTAATTTGATCGACCCAGCCAGCATAGGCATGAGCCTCACCGAGGGCTACGCCATGCTGCCTACCGCAGCCGTCAGCGGCTTCTACTTCAGCCACCCCCAAGCCCAATACTTTGCTGTGGGTAAAATAGAGAAAGACCAAGTAGAAAGCTATGCGACGCGCCGAGGGGTAACGATTGAGCAAGCCGAGCGAGATTTAGCGCCTAATTTGGGATACAACGCCTGATTGTGTAGTTGGATATGGTTTGCACAAACCCAAATCTTGAACCACGGAGGTACAGAGAACACGGAGTTTCACGGAGAGAAACCATGTTTGAGTTATGTTGTTCGCGCAATAACAAGCATTGAATCACCGTAGGGCGGGTGCAACCCGCCGTTTTTCGTGTTTCAGCAAAGCTCGGCGGGTTGCACTCCATATGCGCTAACCAAAGTCAAAAAGACCTTTTTAGTGCCTGCGGCACATTTATTTTGGAGCGGTTAGCCACCGCGGGGCCTTCCTTTCTTGCTTCGCCAAGAAACGAAGCCAAAGAAGGCGACCCCACGAAACACGAAAGCCCCTGCGCTGCGGACAATCGAGTCGGCGGCGGGCGGGATTCGCTCGTTCCTCGCTCCCTTGCCGAAACCCCGCCCCGCTTGTTCCTCGCTCCGGCGTGTTTCAAGGGGAGATTTAAGCCCTGTGCGGAGAGCGTGGTTCTTATACTTTTTCGCTGTTTGCTAATGAAAAAACAATTTGGTTAGCGCCTATGGGGTTGCACCCGCCCTACGAAAAACATTTCGCTTAAGTTGATAGGATTAGAGTTCATTCCCTTTACAAAGCTCAGCATTTATTCACAAAGAGCAAACAAATATCTACAGCAATGCCTCATCGATTCATAATGAACAATCAAATTAAGTGGAGCAGGCGATGTCTCTTCTTTCAATGAAACAAGCCTATATCGCAAGCACTCGGCTCAGCAATTACAACGCCAGCCTTAAACTGGAAGGCTATGCTCCTGTGCAAGCTTCCCTGAGTACCAACGACTTGCATGCACAGAAAGCAGCCCTCATCGCAAAATACAAAGTAAAAAAACTTGCTAAAACTGACTAAAGCTTTACTGATTTCCCACACCATCACATCCCTTGCCCCGGACTCCCCATGCCCATATCACACCGTTTTTTAGATAGCGAAATCGAAAGCCTGACCCGGCTGATGAGCCAGCGGCGGGATATTCGTCAGTTTAAAACCGGGCCTCTGCCAGAAGGGCTGATGCCACGCTTAATTGAAGCGGCGCAAATGGCTCCTTCGGTAGGCTTTATGCAGCCGTGGCGCTTTCTGCATATTACCGATGCGGCATTGCGTGGACAGGTGCATGCCTTGGTGGATGCCGAGCGAGAGCGCACCTCAGCGGCGCTGCCTAGCCGCCAGCAAGAATTTATGAAGCTCAAAGTAGATGGCTTGGCAGAATGCGCCGAAGTATTGGTGGTGGCTTTAATGGATGGGCGTGAGAAGCATATTTTTGGCCGCCGCACCCTGCCCGAAATGGATTTAGCTTCCGCCTCCTGCGCCATCCAGAATATGTGGCTCTTGGCGCGTGCCGAAGGAATTGGTATGGGTTGGGTGTCGATCTTTGAGCCTAGCGATCTTGCGAAGCTATTAAAGATGCCAGAAGGCGCAAAGCCGATTGCCATTCTTTGCCTGGGGCAAGTCGAAACATTCCCTGAAAAGCCTACGCTGGAGCGCTTGGGCTGGGGCTGCCGCCTGGAACAAGAGCAAATCTTTTTTGAAAATAGCTGGCCGGAAGGCGATCACAGCACGCCGATTAGCTATTAGATAAGATTCAGACGTAAAAAAAGCCGCTTTACGCGGCTTATCTTGCTCTTGGCAGGGGAAGAAGGATTCGAACCTTCGCATGTCGGAATCAAAATCCGATGCCTTAACCAACTTGGCGACTCCCCTGAAGAGAGCGGCATAGTACATGAAGAATTTTGTTTTGGGAAGCCTTAAACAAATATTTGTAAGCAGGGCTGTAAAAAGCAAGCCTTCAGCCACTCTAGCTCTGCAAATATGGGCAATAAACGCCCATAAAGCACGCCGGATTATCTATTAAACCACAATAGATCTTTCTACTTACTTTCTTCTATCCATTGCATTTCTTTCCATATACCATAGCAATAGTCAATAATTACAATACTACTTCTTGGTGCCGCATGGATGAAACAGAAGATCTGGAAGCATTCCTTGAGGATTTCTCCAAGGTCTACGCACGGTTGGATGTGGATGGTGTAACAGAGATGTTCTGCCTGCCGTTTTTTTCACTAATTAACGGTGAAAAAACCGACTGGCCCAAGCTGGAAGAGCTTTACCATACCACCTGTATTTTATTTGACTGGTATCAGCAGCAGGGCTTTCACGACGCGCATTACGCTATTTTAAGCATGCTCAAAATCACCCCCAAGCTAGCCACCGCTAGGCTGCGTTGGCGCGTGCTGCTCACGGATGGCAGCCCTTGGGAATATTGCACCAGCTATCAGCTCAAACATATTGATGGCGAATGGAAAATAGCAGGCGTAATTCAGTTTGAAGATACAAGCCCAAATTCGCTACCTCATCCCTTTATTGCCGCAGAAAACGCGCTGCATCATTTAGCTGAGCTTGCTGAAGCAGAACCTGCCCTGCTTAAAAATATCTATTTTGAAGCGCAATAATTAATCACGAAATACCGCGATCTATCTGGAAACAGGCTGGTAAAATTGCGTTTTGCCTGCCTGATTTTTATGAACGATACGCAAGCCATACCATCGCCCTGCATCAATCAATGCAAGCTGGATGACGCACAAACCTGTACCGGCTGCCGCCGCACGATTGAAGAGATCCGCCTCTGGTCTAAAGCCACCGAGGCAGAAAAAACCATCATCTGGCAACGCTTGCTTGCGCTGCCCTTAGCGGTAAAAAGTAAAACCTGCCAGCGCTGCAATAGCGTATTTAGCTGTGGCAATGGGGGCACGCAAGGGAGCTGCTGGTGCATGGATTTCCCGCCGCTGCTATCGGTCGCTAGCGCAACGGGTGATTGCTTTTGCCCCACTTGCCTTGCTGCCGTGATTGCTGAGCGCAATCCTAATCAGCCCCTTGGTGACCAATCCACCAGCCGTAATTCATCTGCAGAATAAAGCTGGCGGCTTGCCAAAGCCGCCAAAGCGCCCGCGCCTGCATCCAGATCATAAAGATGCCAGAGTGTATTTTGCCCCTCACAATGGCTCATTGCCCGCAAACGCTGGCTTTCGCCCAGTGGCAGCACCACTTGTGACATCGGTAAATGTAAACCCCGCCCCACAGCTTTTAGCACTGCCTCTTTGCGCACCCACAGCCTTAAAGCTTGCGCCGCATTTAAAGGCTGGTGCATTCGCCGCAGCTCTGCGGGGCTCCAGCAATCTGTAAACCAATCCGGGCTGGTTTCTTTGCTATGCAGCTCGATATCAATCCCCAAGGGCAAATCGGCTTGTAAAGCAATCAAGGCCAGCGGGCCGCTATGGCTAAGCGAAAAAGCAGGGCCACACTCTAGAAACGGCTTACCCCAGTCATTATTCGAATATTGAATATCACTTGGTGAGCAAGCCAGCTCGCTCGCCAGAATAGAGCGCAAAGCGGTATGCGCAGCGGCATATCGACGGGCATCTAGCGCCTTGCGCAAACTCTGCCAGCGCAGATGCTCCTGCTGATCCAAAGCCGCCAACCTTGGCGGATCAAGATGCGCCGGATCATCGAGTGTTACCCGCCAGATTTTTAGCACGCCTTCATCCGATTAAATCCCCAGCGTCGCCCCGCCATCCACACACAGATTATGCATGGTGATATGGCGAGCGCCGGGCGAGAGTAAAAAGAGCACCGATGCAGCAATATCATCAGCATCCGCAATCCGCCCCAGCGGAATACCTGTGCGATAGCCCGGCAAGGAGCCTGCAATCACTTTTTTCACATCGCTTTCATCCTGCCAAAGCTGGCGCTGCATGGCCGTATCGGTAGAGCCAGGGGAGACAATATTGCAGCGTATGCCGTATTCAGCCAGCTCCAGACCTAGGCACTTGGTAAAGTGCCCCACCGCTGCCTTAGACGCGGCATAGGCCGCCATTTGCAGCCGGGGTACTTCGGCAGCATTGGAGCCCACCGTTACAATCGTGCCGCTGCGGCGTGGAATCATGCGCCGTGCCACGGCTCTGGATAAATAAAAGGGGCCATGGGTATTCACGGCAAAAGTGTTTTCCCAATCTTCATCGCTCATCTCGCAGATGGTTGTCATGCGTAAAATACCTGCGGCATTTACCAAAATAGCAATGGGGCCAAGCTCGGCTTCAATCCGTTCAACCACCTCGTTAATCTGGCTACTGCTGCGCATATCCACTGGATAAGCATGCACCGCCAAGCCTTCTGCCTGATATTGCAAAGCCACAGATTGCAAACGCTCAGCCTGAATATCCAGCGCCGCAACAATCGCACCTTGGCGGCTTAAAGCCTGCACAACCGCTGCGGCAATGCCCTGAGCGGCTCCGGTCACAATGGCTACTTTTCCACGATAGGGCTGATCTTGCATAAGCGCTTTTCCTTGTTTTTTGATGGGGCGAGCAGCCTGTCCGGCAGGCTGACTGAGCTTTTTTTAAGCTGCGTTACATAATATTTTAATACGAATAGTTATTGTTCGTATTAAAATATTAATAAGGCTGTAAGTGTTACCGATGGGCTGCATAACCATACATCCATAGCGCCAGCACACCTCACCCCCAAACCCACATAAGCGAGTCTTCCTTGAATACTAAACATGGCCTTCTGGCCTTTATTCTGATGAGTGCCGCCCTGCTTTCCGGCTGCGATTCCAGCCAGCAAACAAGCAAGACCGAAACACAAGCAAGTGGCTGGCCACGTACTTTCGACACGCCCCAAGGCAAACTCACGATCAAGGCCCCTCCGCAGCGGATTGTATCGACCAGCGTAACGCTCACCGGCACGCTGCTCACCATTAATGCGCCTGTAATTGGTAGCGGTACGGGTGCGGTAAATACGGTAACTTCGGATGAGCAGGGGTTTTTTCGGCAATGGGCGCATATTGCTAAAGAGCGCAAAGTAGAGCCGCTCTATCATGGCGAACCCAATGCCGAAACAATTGCAGCCGCCAATCCTGATCTGATTATTGTGTCGGCCACTGGCGGCGATTCCGCCCGTAAAATTTATGATCAGCTCAGCCAGATTGCCCCGACCGTGGTCATTAATTATGACGATAAAGATTGGCAAGCCATCGCAACCCAACTTGGTGCCATCACCGGGCATGAGCAAGATGCTACGGCAGCAATCAAAGACTTTGATAACAAGCTCAAAGCCACCAAGCAAAAAATAAACCTGCCTCCCCAGCCCACTACTGCCATGGTTTATTACGAAGATAACTCTGGTGCAAATGTCTGGACGGCAAATTCTGCCCAAGGGCGGCTATTGCTGGATCTTGGCTTTACGCTAGCCACCATCCCAGATGCCGCCAAAGGGGATATCAGCATGGGAATACGCAAAGACATTACCCAGCTCACAGGCGAGAAATTCTCTGCAGGGCTACAAGGCAAAACCATGCTGCTCTTTACTGCCGATGATGCAACCGTAACAAAAGTCAAAAACAATAAGTTTCTGCAACAAAACCCGGCCATATCCAGCAATCGCGTTTACGCCGTAGGCTTTGATACTTTCCGTATCGACTACTACAGCGCCAGCAATATGCTGAAACGAATTGAGCAGCACTTCCATTAAAAGCCAGCCTGGCTGTGCGGTAGCGCCAGCCAGGCTAAAAGCTTTAATGAGCCGCCTCAGATACCGCACTTTGCAACGCTGGCTCAGCGCTTGGCGGGGCATTCTGCAAGCGCCGCAAGCCGCTAAACCCCATGCCCAGCAAAGCCCCGAGTAGTGCAATACCGCCTGCAAAAGAGCACACCGCCAGCAGTGGCGCAAATGCGCGGGCTAAAGCCCCTAGCCCCAAAGCCCCCACAGAATCCCCTACTACATCTTGTGCGCTCCATAAGCTATTAACCCGCCCCAACAAGCGATCCGGCGTGTGCTGCTGTACTAAGGTGAACTGCAATAAAGAACTAATCGAGCCCAGATAGCCAAAAATAACGAGCGCCACCAAGCCCGATGGCAAATGAGAAATCAGGCCAAACACAACAATCGCCAGCGCCGCAGAAATCACCGCAGCAATCAGTAGCAAGCCCGGCCGCTGCACCCGCGCCACCCAGCCACTGGTAAACGCCCCCGTCATCGCCCCTAGCGGCACTGCCGAATACATCAGCCCTACCTCAAATGCGCCTCCGCCATACACACTCACCGCCAGCACCGGAAACATCACTCGAATAGCGCTCAACATTGTTTGCAAAGTGCCCATCACCACCACGGCCCCAACCACGGGGCTTTGCATCAGGAACTGCACACCATCAGCCAAGGCCCGTAGCGGATGCTCTGGCTTCCCCACGGCAGGCTGCATTGAAGGCAAGCGCAGCAAGGGGATCAGTGTGCACAAAGTGCCAAGACCTGCCAGCAGATAATTCCAGCTCACCCCTGCCGAAGCAATCACCACACCGGCAATAGCCGGAGACAAAATAGCGCCTAAACGAACGGTCAGCATGCTTAATGCCCCGGCCGCCGATAAGTTTTCACGCCCAACCAAAGCCGGAATACTCGCCATCAGGGCGGTAATCCCCAGCGCGCCAAAAAAACCATCCCAAACCGCCACCAAATACAGGGCAAGCAAGGAGGGCGCAGCAATAAAGCTGTTCAACGCCAGCACTAAAAAGCCGATACCACACAGGCAACGGGCCATCAAAATCAGCTTGCGTCTGTCGTAGCGATCAGCCAGTACACCGCCGCACATCAGGCCCACAAACATCCCCACGCCATCCAGCGCCACTGCCAGCCCAACATGCAAGGTCGAGCCAGTGAGCGCATGAATCTGCACAGGAACCGCAACGGTGAGCATCCCCAGTGAGAGCACCGAAATCAAACGCGCTATAAAAACAGACCGAAAGTTTGAATTATTTTTAAGCAGACTAAAATCAACAAAAATAGACGATCTGGGTTTACTCATTAGAAATCCAAAAAAAAGTTAGTAAGTACTGAGGCGCACACAAACACCCAAATCTTGAGCGGCAAAGCGAGCCTTTAGTCTCTTCGCGGGCCAAAGCCGGGCCTTGAATGCTTGAGCTATTACAGAAAATAAAATGAATAGAGCCGCCACCCGCAGCTTGAGCTGTATCTGTCACCAGATTGACGACTATGGTATCATTAAGCATTGAAATGAATATGATTTACATTCTCATTTAATGATTAAATCTGGCACGCCTACCACCATTTCCTGGCAGCAAACCCGCTCCCGATATGCCTTAGTGTTTATCCTGCTCTGCCTTATTGCGGCTCTTAGCCTGACGATGGGTGCCAAGCCTATTCCGCTGGCCGTAGTTTATGACAGCTTCTTTGGCACGGCCCTTCACCCAGACAGCATTATTGTGCTGGAGAGCAGACTGCCCAGAACGCTGCTCGGCCTATTTGCCGGGGCAGCACTGGGCCTCGCTGGCGCGCTGATTCAAGCCCTCACGCGTAATCCTCTGGCCGATCCGGGCTTGCTTGGGGTGAATGCTGGGGCAAGCTTTGCCGTAGTGCTTGCCGTGGCGCTGTTTAATATTCAGCAACCCGCCGCCTTTATTGGCTTTGCCTGTACAGGCGCCCTGCTCACTACCCTGCTGGTTTATTTTGTCGGTGTTTGGGGAGCGGGCAGGCTAGACCCTAGCCGATTTATTCTGGCCGGAGTGGCAATTGGCGCGGTAATGCACGGTATTTCTTCGGGGCTGGTGCTATTTAACCCCATGGCATTTGATCGTATCCGCTACTGGAATGCAGGCACGCTAGATGTACGCAATCTGGATCTGGTGCTGATGGTGTTGCCCGCTATTATCACCGGCAGCGCATTGGCGCTGCTTCTGGCAAGGCCGCTGAATGCGCTTAGCATGGGTGCAGAATTATCCGTAACGCTAGGCACGCGGCCATGGATCACACAGGCATTCAGCATTTTGGCCATTACCCTGCTCACGGGTGCCACCACGGCCATTGCCGGGCCAATTGGGTTTGTTGGTTTGATGATTCCGCAAGTGGCCCGCTGGCTGGTTGGCCCGGATCAGCGACGAATTTTGCCACTGACTATTTTGCTGGCCCCCATTTTATTACTCGGTGCCGATATTATTGGCCGCCTACTGGTCGCTAGCGAGCTACGCGTATCGATTGTCACCGCCTTTGTGGGCGCTCCGATGCTCATTTGGCTCGCCCGCAAACAGGTGCGCACATGAACACCGTTATTTCTAAGCATGACCAGAGTCTTAAACCAGCAATCGCCACAGAATCAATATGGGCGCGTCGCTCTATGCTCATTGGCAAACCGAATGGAGCGATCAACTTCCGGCTCAATCTGGCTGGGCTACGGCTCGCTTTTATCCTTGCGCTGGCTTGCCTGCTGCTGGGAATGATGGCCTTAAAGCTGGGTGCATTATCGTTTTCAAACGCCGAAGTATTTGCCGCACTAAAAGGTGAAGGCAGCAGCCGCGCCATGATCGTCATCAACCAATGGCGGCTGCCACGCGTATTTATGGCGATTGTGATTGGCGCGGCATTGGGCATGAGCGGGGCTATTTTTCAATCACTGGTGCGAAACCCGCTAGGCAGCCCCGATGTAATTGGCTTTGGCACCGGCGCGCATACCGGCGCACTGATTACCATCATCCTTTTAAACGGCGGCTATTTGGAGATTGCCACCGGTGCCATTATTGGCGGCCTGCTGACGGCACTCTTGGTTTATTTACTAGCATGGCGGCAAGGTATACACGGCTTCAGGCTAATTATTGTAGGGATTGCAGTAAGCGCCATGCTGGCTGCATTTAATACTTGGCTCAGCATTACCGGCAGCCTAGAAGCCGCCATGAGTGTGGCGCTGTGGGCGGCCGGATCGCTCAATGGCATGTCATGGGCCAAAGGCCTGCCTGCTGCGGCGTTTTGCCTTAGCTGCATGCTGCTGGCGCTGCTACTTGGCCGCCGGATGCAGCTCTTAGAAATGGGTGACGATAGTGCCAGCGCGCTGGGAGTTCCAGCCGAGCGCACTCGCCTGCAACTGATGGCGCTTGGCGTGGCCCTCATTGCCGCAGCCACGGCAGCCACCGGGCCAATTGCCTTTATTGCCCTTGTTGCACCGCAAATCGTTAAGCGCATAGGCAGCAATAATGCGGCGTCCCTCTATCTTTCAGCCTTAATGGGCGCGCTATTGCTACTGCTGGCCGACGTAGCCGCACAACATTTATTCTTCCCCCAACAATTTCCGGTCGGCATCATTACGGTGAGTATTGGCGGGGTTTACCTGATCTGGCTCTTACTCTGTGAAGCAAAACGCATATGACCGCAAGGCTTAACCCCTCCCCTCCCGTCACCAGCCGCTTACAAGGTAAAAACCTGCAGCTGGGCTACGGGCAGCGCGTGATTTGCGAGCAGCTTAATCTGCAAATTAGCGATGGCGCTTTTACCGTGATTATCGGCCCCAATGGCTGTGGCAAATCAACGCTGCTGCGCAGTCTGGCGAGGCTAATCAAACCATCCACAGGGCAAATCAGCCTTGATGGCAAAGATATCCACCGCTACCCCGCTAAATTTGTCGCCACACAGCTTGGCCTGCTCCCACAATCTTCCACCGCACCCGAAGGCATTTGCGTGGCCGATCTCGTTGCCCGTGGCCGCTACCCGCATCAAAGCCTGCTGAAACAATGGAGCCAAAAAGACGAAGACGCCGTTGCCAGCGCCATGCATGCCACAGGCATAACCGAGCTTGCCGAGCAAAATGTTGACGCGCTATCCGGCGGGCAAAGGCAACGCGTTTGGGTGGCGATGGCACTGGCCCAGCAAACATCCATTTTGCTGCTTGATGAGCCAACCACCTATCTGGATATTGCCCATCAGATCGAGCTGCTTGAGCTGTTTCGCACCCTGAATGAGCAGGGCCGCACCCTGGTAGCCGTATTGCACGATCTAAACCATGCGTGCCGCTACGCCAGCCATCTAATCGTGATGAAAGAAGGGCAAATTGTAGCCACAGGCACGCCCCGCCAAATCATGACGCCCGAGCTGGTAGAAAACGTCTTTGGCCTGCCCTGCCTGATTATCGACGACCCGATCAGCCACACCCCAATGATTATCCCGCGGGGCAAGCCGCATTTGCGCTGATTGGATAGATGCAAAAAAATACCCCGCCCTCACATGATCAGCGATCAGCGATCAGCGGGGTATTTTTTATCAGCTCAGCGTTTTAGTCAGGATCTGATCGAGCAAAGGCCCGAGCACCGTTAAGGATTCGGGCGAGACGATATCCTCGTGGGCGCAATCCAGATAGTGGACTTCCAGCTCTGCCACATAGGCAGCCCAGCTGGCCTGAATATCCCAATCTGCTGGCAAGGTGCGGCTGGCTACAAACAGCTGTGCTTTACCCTCGTAACGGGGGGAGCGTGCCTTGGATAACAGGCGCACGGCATCAGCGTAGTTGGCCACAATCTGCTCAAACATTTCGGTTTTTTCACGCAGCATAAATTCATCTGCGCCCTCTTCTGCCGCCAGCATAAATTGCTCGCGCTCCCTGTCCAGCTCGGTATTGGCAACCTCTTCTGAAGGCGCGGTCCAATCCTGCTCTTCAGGAGGATACATATCGAATAGCCCTAGGAAAGCAACTTGTTCGCCCATCGCCTGCAACCTTGCAGCCAGCCCATGCGCCACCGCGCCGCCAAAAGAGTAGCCCAGTAAGTGATACGGGCCTTGCGGCTGAATACGCAGTAAATTAGCCAGATGCCGCTCGCACACCTCATCCATATCGGCGCATGTGGCAATCACGCCGTCCGGCCTTGGCGACTGCAAGCCAATTAAAGGCCATTGGCTGGATAGCTGGCTGGCAAAGCCGCTGTATTGCCATGCAAAGCCAGAAGCAGGGTGGATAAAAAAAAGAGGCTTGCCAAGGCCTGCCCGCAAATAAAGCACTTCGCCAAAGCCTGCGTTATTTGGGTCATTCGCCTGCTGCTCATCGCTCAGCAGCGCTGCCAGCTTTTGCACGCTGGATGCCACCATAATTTGCCCAACCGACACTGGCCGCTTCAATTCACTTCGCAAAGCGGCCGCTAAACGCATCGCCATCAAGGAATGCCCGCCCAGCATAAAGAAATCATCGTCGGCAGAAATGGCAGATTGCCCGAGTATTTGTGCAAAGACATTCGCAATCTGGCTTTCCAGACCGGCACGGGGCGCGCGGCGGGCAGAATTCGCCAGTAAAGCAGGCTCGGGCAAGGCTTTGCGATCCAGCTTGCCATTAGCGCTTAAAGGAAACTCGCTCAGATAAATCAGCGCCACCGGCACCATATAGGCGGGAAGCACTTGTGCCAGCGCCGCAAGCACGGCCAGAGAATCAGGCGGTGACTGGCTATCTTCGGCAATCGCATAGGCCAGCAACTGGCGTGCATCCGCGCCTGTTGCTGCCGTCTGCACGCCTAGTAAACGAGCATGTACCACGGCACGGGCAATGCCCGGCTGCTGCAAGAGTGCCGCCTCGATTTCGCCCAGCTCGATACGCTGGCCACGAATCTTTAGCTGATCATCGCTGCGGCCAAGGTATTCAACATCGCCCGTTGGCAAGTATCTCACCACATCACCCGTGCGATACATCCGTTCCCCAACCGCAAAAGGATCTGCCACAAAGCGCCCTGCCGTGAGGCTTGGCCGCCCAAGATAGCCATCTGCCAGCTGCACACCTGTCAGATATAAATCGCCTGCTACACCCAGCGGCACCTCGCGCAAATAGGCATCCAGCACGCGCAACTGGGTATTCCACACGGGGCGGCCAATGGGCACGCTGCTTGCGCGCTCTGTGCCCGCGTCTTTATCCTGCGCAGGCTTGTATGTCACATCCACTGCTGCCTCGGTCGGCCCGTAAAGATTATGCAAGGGCGCGGCAATCAGCGCGGCGTAGCGATCAGCCAGCTCGCGGGGCAGCGCTTCACCACTGCAAAATACGCGTCTCAGGCTGGCACAATCTGGCGATAAGGCATTGGGCTGAGCAATAAAAGCAGCCAGCATCGACGGCACAAAATGCAGTGTTGTAATCTGCTGCTCAGCAATCAGCAGCAGTAATTCTTCCGGGTCTTTATGTGCTTCAGACGGCGCCATAAAGAGTTTGGCACCGTACATTAAGGGCCAGAAGAATTCCCACACTGAAACATCAAAGCTGCAAGGGGTTTTTTGCAGCACCACATCGTCGGCCTGCAAAGCGTATTCATGCTGCATCCATACCAGCCGATTCACAATGGCACGGTGCGAAACCAGCACACCTTTGGGGCGACCAGTCGATCCCGATGTATATAAAAGATAGGCAGCATGGTCTGGCGTCAGTGCTACCGCATCATGCTGCGGCGCTTGCTCAGGCAGACGATCTGCCAGCAGCAAAGGCCCCATTGCAGCAAAGCGGGCTGCCAGTGTGCTATCGCTGATGATTAAACGCGGCTTGGCGTCTGCCACCATATAGCTCAGGCGCTCATCAGGGTAGCCCACATCAAGGGGCAGATAGGCGGCTCCCACTTGCAGTGCTGCCATTAAAGCAAGGCTAAGATGGGCAGAGCGAGGCAGGGCCACCGCCACAATATCGCCCGCCCGCACGCCTGCGGCTTGCAAGTGCCCGGCAAGCTGCGCCACCTCCAGCCGCATTTGCCGATAGCTGAGCGATCTTTCCACATCCTGTAAAGCCACGGCATCCGGCGTTCGCTCTGCCTGCGCCTGTAGTAAATCGCACAGGGTATTCGCGGGCAGCGGGGTATCCGTTGCATTCAGGGATTGAATCAATGCCTGCTCGGCCTGAATCTGCGGTTTAAAAGCAGACCATGGCAGATCAGCCTCATCCGCCAGATGGTTCAGCAGCATTAAAATTCGCTCCGGCAACTGAGCCGCGTCCTGCACCACATCCCGATATTCAATCACTAGGCGTAATTGCTGGCCCGGCAGCACCAGAACGGTTAAAGGATAATGGGTATAGCCTCGGTTACGCAGCGCCCCCACCCGCAGCCCGCGGTAATCCCGTGCAAGCAATTCATCTTGCTCGGGGTAGTTTTCAACCACCAGCAGGGTATCAAATAAGGTGGGCGCTCCTGCCAGCCGCTGAATTTCACCCAAGCCCAAACCATCATGCTCCAGCAACTGAATCTGCTGAGCCTGCACGGCGGCTAATTGGGCGAGCAAAGGCTGATGCGGATTAAGCCGGACGCGCACGGGCAGCGTATTACTAAATAAGCCAATATGCTCATCAATGCCTTTTACCGGGCTAAAGCGCCCCGATACGGGCGAGCCAAAAACCACATCATTACGCCCGCTCATGATTGAGAGCAGCGCGGCCCACATTCCTTGCATCATGGTATTGAGCGTTAAACCCTGCTGACGCGCCTGCGCAGTTAAGGCCTGCTCCAGCGCCTTTGGCACCACCAGCTCCAGGGTATTCACCTTGCTAGGCTCAGGGTTGTTGCCAAATAAAAGCGTCGGTTTTACCCCGGCCAGCACATCTGACCAGATCTCCCTTGTTGCCGCCAGCGGACGAGCTGCCAGCTGCTTAACCACCGTCGGGTAATCGACGCGGGTGGCAGCTAAAGTGCCTTCGCCGTAAGCGCGGAGCAGATCACCCAGCATAATCGGCGTAGACCAGCCGTCTACAACCAGATGATGTGCCGTTAAGCAAAGCGTGTGCTGATGATGGCCTTGCCGAACCAGCAAGGCATTGAGCAGAAGATCTGCCTCGCCAATCACAAAATCACGATTAATTTCCTGATGCTCTAGTCGTGCCAGCTCAGCCTGCTGCTCTGCCGCGTTTAGATGGCTAAGATCTTGCTGCGCCCAAGGCCAGCGGCGCTTGCTGCCGCTAACTAGAGGCAAGAGCTGCATGGCTTGATTGCCCGATTCATTATCAAACATCGCCGCCAGCTGCGGATGGCGAACAAGCACCGCTTCCAGTGCATCACGCAATCTTTCAATATCCAGCGCGCCTAGCAGCTCAATGCGGGTAATCGAGTTGTATTTGCTGCTTGCATCGCCCAGCTGGGCATGAAACAGCAGGCCTTCTTGCAAAGGCAGAGCGGGTAAAACAGCGGCTAGGGGCCCGTAGCGCTGGCTTAAAACACGCAACGCCGAATCGCTCACCGGCGTTTCCACACCCACCAGCGTATCAACCGCCAGTAAAGGCTGGGCCAGAGCAAAGTGCTTCAAGCCTGCCACATAGGCGGTAAATCGCTGGTGCAGGGCCGCTATTTCAGCCTCGCTAAACAACGCCGTAGCCCATGTCCAGTTCAGGGCCAGTTGCGGGCCGCTGCTGCTTTCTTCTACAAATAAATTAACTTCTAAGCCATATAGCAAAGGCATGGTTGGATCGGTATTCACCGCAAAAGCATCGGCAAAATACCCTGCGGTGCTTTGCGGAGCCCAAAACTCTGCCCCACCCGTAAAGCGCCCCAGATAATTAAATAAGAACTGTGGCCGATGCGCCGCTTCCAGCTTTGCCAAGGCAGGGCCGTTTTCATCATCCAGATAACGCAAAATACCGTAGCCCAAGCCTTTATCAGCAATAGCACGGGTGCTGCGCTTAATGGCCTTCACCGCTTCCACAGCGGCGTGGGTTCCGGCGCACACACCCGCCAGATCCAAGCCTTTTAGCTCGATTGCCAGCGGATATTCGCTCGTTAGCCAGCCTATGGTGCGGCTTAAATCTGCATGCTCGTCATCAAGCTGGCGGCCATGAGATTCAAGCGAAACGCTGACGCGCGGGCTGGCAAATACCTCGCTATACGCTAACGACACCCCAAGCAGCATCACCTCTTCAATCTGCGCCTGATAAGCAGCGGGCAAATCAAATAAGAGCGCTACGCTTAAACCGGCATCCAGCAAAGTACGGCACTGGCTTGCCGAGCCATAGGTATCCCGCACAGGCTCTAATACCCGGCCAGGCTCGGCCAGCGCCGCTTGCCACAGTGCAAGCTCGGAGCGGCGGGCAGGAATTTGCCCGGCCAGCCGCTGTGCCCAATCCTGCACCGTGCACGATTCACGCAGCAGCAGAGCCGCCGTATTATTCAGCGCGGCCTCACTGGCCTCTTGCAAATCGGCCAGCAGAATTCGCCACGACACGCCATCAATCAGCAAATGATGCAGTACCAACATCAGGTAACTATCGTCTTCCCCAACAAAATGCACTGCCTGCATCATCTTTCCGGCTGAGGGCTTTAAGCGGGTGCAGGCCGCTTCAAACCGGGCATCCATCACGGCAGAGAAATCATCTTGCGGCAGTAATTGCTGCTGCTCTGGCTGCGTTGTATCCAAAGTGGCCGCAAGGGCCGTGAGCAGCAAGCCTTGCTCATCCGTTTTGGCGCGTAAAACGGGGTGGCTGCGTTGTACGGCGTGCAATGCAGTCTGCAAATGGGCAAGCTGAATCTCCTTAGGAATACGCAAGAGCACGCCCTGTGCAAAGCGGCGCTCTAAGCCGTAATGCTCGGCAAACCAGCTGACGATAGGCAAGCGCCCCAAGCGCCCTGTTGCCTCACTGCCTGCTGTGGGCGCGTTATCCAGCCTCTCTAATATGGTGGCCATTCTGGCGGGAGTGCGTTGAGAAAACACATCTCGCGGCCTAAGTAAAAAGCCTGCGCGTCTTAGCTCTGAGCCCAGCACCATCGCCGAAATACTATCCCCACCCAAATGAAAGAAATCATCATCCGGGCCAAGGATCTCCAGCCCCAGTACCTTGGCTACCCCATTGCAGAGCAAGCGCTCGGCCTCGTTCGCAGCCGGGCGGCTCTGGCTTTCCTGAGCGGGCTTAGGCAGCGCCTGCTTGTCGATCTTGCCGTTCACATTCAGCGGCCAGTCTGGCAGGATCATCAACGCTGCCGGGATCATATAATCAGGCAGCTGCTCGGCCAGTCTGGCGAGTAAATCAAGACTTAAGCCCGGCGCATCGTGCTCTACCGTGCAATAGGCAATCAGGCGGTGGCTAGTGGCCAGCGGCTCTGCAATCACTACAGCGCCCTTCACACCTGCCAGCTTAAGCAGGGCGTGTTCTACTTCGCCCAGCTCAATCCGAAAGCCCCGCACCTTGATCTGAAAATCGGCACGCCCGATAAACTCCAGCAGCCCATCGGTGCGCCAGCGGACTAAATCGCCCGTTCGGTACATCACTCCTTCTGCAAAAGGATTCGCCACAAAACGGCTGGCCGTTTGGCCGGGGCGGCGCAAATAGCCAAGCGCCATTCCTTCACCGGCCAGATATAAATCACCCACCACGCCTTGTGCCACTTTTTGCAAGGCATGGTTCAGCACATAAGCCTGAGTATTGGCCACAGGCAGGCCGATGACCGGCTGCTCTGCCTGCGACACGCAAGCGCCTAAGGCGTCGATGGTATATTCAGTGGGGCCATAAAAATTATAAACATGCAGGTGGGGATGCTGGCGCAGCTCATTCCACAGCGCCGGAGACACGGCCTCGCCACCAATCAGAATCAGATCAGGCACATGGTTGGCCGCGGCCAGACCGCAAGCGAGTAGCTGTTGTAATACCGGTGGCGGCACATCCAGCATATCGATTTGCTGCGCTTGAATAAGCTCGAGCAAAGCCTGAGCATCACGCCGCAATTCTTCATCGCAAAGATGTAGCTCATGACCCAAAAGTAAAAAGAACAGCGGCTCCCAAGAAGCATCAAAAGAGAACGAGGTGCTATGCGCCGCACGCACTCTGCGCCCACCAAGGCGCTGCATCATGTCCGCAATAAAGCCATGCTGATGGGAGATCAGTAAATTAACCAAACTGCCGTGGCTAACCATCACCCCCTTAGGCTTACCAGTCGATCCGGAGGTATAAATAATGTAGGCAAGATCCCTTTTATTTAAAGGAGCAGCCCTTTCGCTATCACTAACCGGCAGTGCGGATAAAGCAGACAATTGCGCCATGCAATCCGGCGAATCAAGATATAAAGCCTGTGCCTGAAAAGGCAGATCGCAATCGCTTAAAGCCAGCAGTAGGGCGGGCTGTGCATCGTCGCACAGCATGGCCAAACGGTCTTTCGGGTAATCCAGATCCAGCGGCAAATAAGCCGCACCTGCCGACAATACCGCCAGCACAGACACCACCGAATCCACACTGCGGGGCAAGGCAATGGCGACAATATCGCCCCGGCCTATCCCTTGCTGCATCAGCAGGCGGGCAAGGCGGGCTACTCTTGCGCTTAGCGCGCTAAAATCCAGCGTTTCCGCCCCAAAAACCAGCGCCTTATACTCGGCAGAGCGCACTGCCTGCTGCTGAAACAAATCAACAACGGTGTTTATTTCAGGCAGCGCAATCACAGGCCCGGCTGACCAGTTATCCAGCCTTGCTATTTCAGCAGGGGCCATTAAGGCCAGCGTATGAATGGGTGCGTGTGGGCTAGCCATCAGGGCATTTAAAAAAGCGCTTAAACGCTCAATATGCAAAGCAAGCTCTGCAGGCTGATAGCGATCCGGATTAGCCGTCAGGCTCAGCACCAGCCGGTGTTCTTCCAGCGCAATACCAAACTCCAGATCATCAATCGGACCTGCGGCCAAGATATGTGTAGTGGCTTGCACGCCGCCTAATTGCAGGCTTTGCTCGTAAATCTTCAAATTAATACTTGGCCCGTACAAGGGGCGGCGGCCGGTTCCCATATCCCGCTGCACCTGCTCAGCGTCATAACGCTGGTGCCTGCGTACCCGCTGCAGCTCTAAAGCCAAGCGTTTGGCTAGCTCACACAGGCTTAGCTGAGTATCCACTCTAAGCTGCAAGGGCAATACATTCACCACAGGGCCAATGGCATTTAGCGCGGCGGAACCCATGCGGCGCATAAAGGGCATCCCTAAAACCGGCCTTGCTGAGCCGGTCATTCGGGATAAATAAGCAAAAATACCCGCCATCAGTAATTCTGGCTCGCTCACATCGCCCGGCAAGCCCGCCCTTCTTTGCAGCTGAAAGCTTTGCTTTAAGGCATTCACATTGGCAAAAGACTGGCCAGCATGATGGGCAGTCAAAGAAACCGGCAGCGCTAAATCGGCGCTATATTCCTGCCAAAACTGGCGATCACGCTGGTAAAGCGCGGACTGCTGATAGGCCTGATATTCATCCACCACACGGACAAAAGATACAAAGGGCGTTGCACTAAGGGCGTGGCCTTGTTGCAGATCGGTATAAAGCGCAGCAATCCGCCGTGTTAGCGCACTAAAGCTATAGCCATCAACGCACACATGGTGATAGCGCTGATACCAGAACCAGCGCTCATTGCCCGCAGCCCCTAATTTAAAAATAATATGCCGGTAAAGCGCCTGCCCCGAATCAGCAGGCTGGGCCTGATCAAGATCGGCACGCATCAGCGCCAGCGCAGCAGCAGGCGCATCGTTTTGATCACTTAAATCTAAGTATTCGGCATCAGGCAAGCAATCTGCATCTACAACCAGCGGCAAATATTGCACAGGGCCGGAATCACCGTCCTGAAAACGCGCATGCAGCGTATCTGCTTCGCTCAGGCCAAGCCGGATAGCACGTTGCAGGCAAGCCACGTCTAGCCGGCCTTGCAGCTCTGAATAATGCGCAACGGTATAGCCATTTTTTAGCGGAGATATCTGATCAGCCAGCCAAATGCCCAATTGTGATCCAACGATGGGCAATTCCAGCTCGCTCTCTGCCGAGGAGTTCTGCGTAACAGTACTAAACAAGATGCCTATTCCCTTTAAAAGTAGATCCGCTGCTTGCAGACTAAAAATCAATACGCTTACTGGGTAACGCGAATATCAAGCCAATTCAATTCAATATATTCAAGGCAACCGGCATGGCTCTCTGGCCCCAATACCGTATTCCAGCCTGCTGGCACCGCAGCAAAATCAGGCCACAGGCTGTATTGCCCCAAGGCGTTTTTCAATACCAGAAAATCCTGGCTTTCATCATCAAAAGGATTGACTTGCTCATTGCTCATGCTTTGAATCTCCGCTTAAAACCGGTTTAAAAATGGGCTGACTTCAGTACGGTATTTAATTGCACGGTGCCAATAGCTCGCTCAGCCCGTCGAGCAAGCCGCCCCGCCAGCACAGCCAATCGTGCCCGCCTTCAAACAGGCGGTAATTCACCTGATGGCCTGCCTGCAATAAGGCATCGCGCATGGTTTCATTGACATCAATCATCACGTCTTCACGGCTGCCTACTTCCTGAAAAACCTTTAATGCACGCGCAGCCGGTGCCAAGCCCGGCAACTGCTCGGCAAGCTGGCCTGTGCTCCCAGGCTTGCGGCTAGCTGGCTGATTAGGCGGCATTTTTAGAATATCGTTGTAAGGCCACCAGAAAGAGCCTGACTGGCTTAGCACGCATCCAAAGCGCTCAGGCCAGTACAAGGCCGCATACATGGCCGACAGCCCGCCATAGCTTTGCCCGGCAAGCACCGTGCGCTCTGGGTCATTGCTACACGGCGCAATATCCTGAATCAGGGGTAAGAGCTCGCTCTGCACCGCCAGCCAAAACGAGGCATTGCAGGGCAGCTCGCGGCCGCGTTGCTCGCCATCAATGACATCAATCAGCACATACACGGCAGCGGGCAGCTGCCCCTGCTCGGTGGCCCGATCAATCGCAGCATAAACAGGCATACGCTTAGCCCAGTGCTGACCATCGAGCAGCAGCACCAAAGCGCGCTCGCTCTGTGCCTCGCCTGTCTGGTAAACCCAAACCTTGCGCCGATTGGCCAAGATGGCGCTATGCCAATCCAGCTCGCAAAGCCCTGCCTTATCGTCCTCGCCACGCTGGTCAGCATGCCGCCAAGCCGCCTGTGGCGGTGCTTCGGGTAAATGCAGCGCCGACATTGCAGAGCGCCATGCGCCAGCACGGGGAGATTGCAAATTCAAAGGATCTGCCTGCGCGGCTTCAGCCATTGAGCGCCACCAGCTGCGCTGGCGGCTGGCTTGCTCGGCGGGGGCCAGCTCTGAAAACACAGGTAGCTGAGATGCCGCCACGGGCATCAGGCTATAGCTGCCCCGCCAGTCTGCGGGCAGCTGCACCTGCCAACACCAAATATCGCTGCCTGCCATTCTGACTAGTGATTGCGGATCTGCACGGTGGTGATCGGTGACCGAATTAACGTCGATATAAACTCTGGCCAGCGTTGAGCTCGATTCATCGCCTGCCGGATCACGCCATAAAAAGGTAATCCACACCTGATGATTAAGGCATTCCTCAATAAGTGGCGTGCCCTGCTCTGCAATCTGCTGCCACCAGCTTTCGCTGCCCGCATTACTTGCTTTCAGCAGATTCATGGCCTGGCTTGCTTCTGAATTTAAGTTGCACAACATCACCCTTTTCATCCTTTTTGCGGCCTTTTTCATAAGGGCATTATTGCACATTGTAATGAGAAGTATTATCATTTCATCGCTGCAATTTATTACATATCATCAAAAAATTACAATTTTCTAGAAAAGAATCGCCAAATGATCTAAGGGGCGCTTGTAAGGAAGAGAAATAATTAAGTCAGATTGCTTCATCTTGGTGTGCAATAAAATGCCTCGCCCGCAAGCCATACCCAGCCCACGGCTATGAATGATTACGCCTGTAAGCGCTCACATCACCTCTAACGGAAACACAAATGAAATACCCAACCCGGCATTACTCATTACTGTTAGCAACTAGGCTGGCACTTGCGTGCTTAGGCGGAGCCACGCTGAGCAGCATGGCCTATGCGGCACCCTCGGCAGAGCAGGCTTATCAGCTGCCTGCGGGCTCTTTATCTGCTCAGCTTAAGCAGTTTTCGCAGCAATCGGGTATCAAGCTCAATATCGATGAAAGCTTAGTCAAGGGCTGGACAAGGCCTGCGCTGAATGGCCGCTATTCTGGGCAGCAGGGGCTAAATGCCATTCTGGCCGATACCGGCTTGCAAGCCGTAGCCAACGGTGAGGGCTATCAGCTCATTGCCAACACCGCCTACTTAGCGCCTGTCACTGTGACAGGTGAGAAAATCAACCGCTCCATGCAAGAAACCACCACCGCCATCACCGTATTAAATGGCGCTGATCTGGATAAGGGCCATGTCACTTCGATTTATGAAGTAGGCAATCGCGCGCCCAACGTCAATATCAATGGCGCAGGCGGTATTAATATCCGTGGTGTTGAAGGCACAGGCCCGGCAACAGGCATATTCAGCTTTATCTCTGGCGCACGCCCGCGTGTCAGCACCAGTGTGGATGGCGCTCCTGAAACGTGGTCCGGCCAGCAATATGTAGACTTCGGCATGTGGGATGTAGAGCAGGTAGAGATTTTGCGCGGGCCCCAATCAACCACCCAAGGCCGCAACACCATTGGCGGTGCCGTGGTGGTGAATACTAAAAATCCTACCTCAAGCTGGGAAGGCGCAGTGCGCGCTGGCTATGAGAACGAAGCAGGCAGAACGCTAGGTGCAGCCATGATTTCCGGCCCTATCGTGCAAGATGAATTGGCATTCCGCCTTGCTGCCGAAGGCATTAAAGGTAAAGGTTTTGTAGAATACCCTGGTGATTGGCCTTGGGACCCATCAGATTTCAAACGCCAGAATATCCGCGCCAAATTGCTTTGGACACCAAGCAATATGCCTGATTTCTCGGCCAAGCTCACCGTTTCCCAACGGGATCAGGAAGGCGAATTCTTAAACCGGATTAATAGCGCCAACCATTCAGACCGCACTTATTCCAAGCTGAATTCCAGAGTAAACACCCGCACGCAAGATTCATCCAAAACCACGGCCAATATAGACCTTGAGTACAAAATTTCTGAGGCATTAAACAGCCATCTGCTCTATAGCCGTGGTAAATACCGCGCCTCATTTAAAGAAACCGGCGCTGATCGCTTCCAGCTGCAAATGGATGAAAACAGCAATACGCTGGAATCTCGCCTAGTTTACGACCCACAAGGCGGCAGCGTAACGGCACTGGCAGGGCTGTACTACTACGACCGCCATCAGGATTTGAGCGCCAGCCCTTATAGCGCCGGCTTTTTTGGCACCGATAAAGTCGATACCCTCGCTTTTTTTGGTGAATCCACCATCGCTCTGAACAGCAGTTTTGATCTAAACATAGGCGGGCGTATCGAGCGTGAAAGCCAGAAACGTAATGTTTTAGGATGGCCTAGCACCCCCAATGAAGCACTGATCAAAACCGACATCACCGAAACCATGTTTCTGCCTAAAATCGGTGTGATTTACAAAGCCACCCCCGAAACATCATTCGGCCTAACTTACCGTGAAGGCTATACACCGGGCGCGGGCAGCATTAACTATGATGACAACAAGTTTTATGAATACGGCAAAGAAGAAGTCAGCACAATCGAGCTGAGCAGCCGTTCCAGCTTCCTTGATAAACGCTTGGCCTTAAACGCCAATCTGTTTTACAACCGCTATAAAGACTACCAAGCTTTACTCAATAACTACTTTACCAATATCCCTAAGGCAGAAAGCTATGGTGTAGAAGTCAGCGCTGACGCCAGCGTTAATTCCTCGCTCAAGCTCTTTGCATCTTTAGGCTTATTGAGCACCAAAATCACCGAAAGCAATACCCGCAGCACTTCGGTTGAAGGAAACCGCTTTGGCTACGCAGCCCCTGTGTCTGCCAGCTTCGGCTTTAAGCAACAATTTGACGCAGGCTTCTTCGTCAATGGCGATATCAGCCATACAGGTGAATATTATTCTGACCTAAACAACTCAGAAACCCTGAAAGCAGGCGATTACACGCTAGCTAATTTGCAGGTTGGCTACGACAAAGGCAATTACGCAGTACGCGCCTATATTAAAAACCTCTTCAATAGCGATGTTATCTATCGCAAAGGAAGCCGCAATAACGAAGCAGACGCCGGTGCACCACGCACGGTAGGCGTCACGGTTGATTACCGCTTCTGATAAAAAAAACGTCCACCTGCAAACAGGTGGACGTTTTTTTATAAGGCAATACATAAACACTATCTGGAAGCAACACCCGATAGGTATCAAGTTAAGTATTTGTCATCGGATGAATCGGTTTTTATAGGGTGTACAACGACGCAGTCGTTGCGCACCAAGGGGCGGTGCGCAAGAAAAACGACTTGCACACCCTATGAAAATCAGCTTTTTTGCTAGGTTTTTGTCTTAACTTGATGCGTATAAGGCAAGCTCAACAATGCCCACCATGCTGCCAGCGCAAATAACCGGGGTCAGAGCAAAGTTAAATCCATTTGCTTCGTCTCAATAAAAATGGGTCAGTGAAATCTTCAATTATTACTCTAGCAAAAAACGGGGGCAGCTCTCACATACTTTTTAAGTTTGCTCTGACCCCAGTTATTTACACTCAATCCCATTTTGTCTCCATTGTAGAAAATAATAGATTAACTGCTGTTATAAAAGCAAGATCTGTATTGTTTTTTGGATTGTAATCTACAGAGTAACGAATATAAGGTGGATTTCCTGACGAAGAATAAAATGAAAATTCTTTATTATTTACAGAATCAGAGATTTTCTTGTCAACTGTATAAAAAATTCCTTTCTCGTTTTTTTTGAACTCGACATTAAGACCTTCGGCGGGTACTACATCATCAACCAGGTCTGATGGTGTTAGGCTATTGTCATTTATTTTCTTTAAAATCAATTCAGGAATAGAGCTTTTAAGGTCAACAAATGCTTCAGATTTTTTCCTGTTATCAGTCCTATTTATTGGAATAACCCTATCGCATGCAGTAAGTTTTGTTTTTAGTTTGGCGGGGCTTAGATCTGCTTCCCTACCCCATGCGGGCATATTAACTCTTTGAAGGTTGCTTGAATTTCTTCTTATTGTATTTGAATCAATAGGACTAACAACTGACAACCAAACAATGTCGCAATAATTTATTTTTATTATTTCACTAGAAAATGCCTCTTTTGCACTAAAAGCAAACAGAAATAAAAAAATATAATAAAAATTTTTCATAATTTTACATCTAACATAAGATAGACATTTTTGGGATGGATTATACTAACTATTCAACATTTTTAAGTCGTTTTTTTAGTAAAATAAAGTTTTTTGATTTTTTACTGTATCCATACTCAAACTCTTGCCATTTAACACTTGATTCGATTTCAACTGTTCTTATTAAACGGACATCATTGTAAGATCTTTTTAGGATTGAAATTCCGCTCAAAGTGACATCTGGATAAAAAACCAGACGATATGTGCACTTATCTTTAAAATAGACGGCTGAGAAGTATTGTTTATATTTATTGATTGGCTCCACAAGTAAGGCTTCAATACTACCTTTAGATGAGTTATTGAAATTTTCTTGTGAAACCTGCAATTTGCTTTTGAACTCTTCTAAATCACAGTTTTTATTTTCAACACACACATAATATACAACATCATTATCTAAAAAAAGTTCAGCAAAAATTGACTGCCGCATTTGATCTTCTGATGGGCAAGCATTAGCAAAAAGTGGGAAAAAAATTAAAAACATCGATATTCTTATCATAATGGCCTACGAGCTAATATGTTCATGTTAATAGAATGAGTTCCAGTTTCAAAAATACGTTTGACTTGCCCACGAACAATTCGTTGGCCTGTCTTTATACTGCTTTTTCGCCATGTAAACGTCATCACTTCAAAGTCCTGTAAAGGTATATCCTCCAATAAAATGTATTTAAGGTAATAGGCAGCTTGCAGCCTTCCATCCAACCCATTTAGATTCTCAATTGAAACATTACCATTCGTTCCGCGAGCAGTTTGCAATGCTACATCTATTGAAAATCCTTTATCCTGCTTGCCTCGGAGTAGGGATAGGCTTTGTATTGTATGCAAAATACAAGACCTAACTCACCTCTTTTCTCCACATCGTTCTTCTTGCTAGGCCATGCGTTATTCATGCACTTATTTCCCACCATAAAGACGGTATGCGACGAATAAATTGAAATTCAAATTATTGAATTTAGGGTTATCTTTAAGAACTTCCACTTCTGCACGAAAAAAGCCAGGGGTTTTGCGATCAATTGATGCTAGATAATAATCATTATAAGCAAAGAAATTACCATAGGCCGTCACTTCACTAGAGCCATTTGCTAGTTTAATTTTATCTAATGAAGGAGCATTAGGGTCCATGCTAAAGTATTTAAAATGCACACCTTCGTCAACTGAGGCACCATCCAATCGTTTTACTTTGATTTTTAAGATGGGGGCGGTTTCCCTAAGAATATCAGGATCAAAATTTGTATCTTTCTCAACAAACTCGACTCCAAGCATTAGTATATTTTTTTCGTGGCTATCATCTGGGGTTGACCAGAAATCAATAACGACTTTTTGACCTGATTTATCAAGTTTAATAGGCTTGGTTAATGGTGGATTTGGCTTGGGGTTAGGTGCTTTACAAGCGCTAAGAACACAGAGAAAGGCACTAAAAATTAAATAATAAATTGAAAATAAAACTTTACGATTCCAATCATTAACTCCGATCATTGGGGCTCACTTTATTTATGAAATGCTCAATCTTAACAAAAATTTATTTCCCACCATAAAGACGATAATCTACAAACAACTCGAAGCTCAAATTATTTAATGCTGAGTTGCCTTGAAGAACTTCTACTTCTGCACGAAATAAACCAGAATCGTTACGACCAATAGATGCCAAGAAGAATGTATGGCTAGAAAAATACTCACCATAAACTGCAACACCATTAGTGTTTGTTTTAGTTTTCATCTCATCAAAATTAAAAGAATCAAAATACTTTACATCAACGACATTCGGCCCCGCTTTATTTAGCTGCTTTACATTTATTTTAAAAATAAAATTTGCATTTTTTAATTGCCTCATATCAATTTTTTTTTCATCTCCTTTAACGGCCAGCCCAACCATTAGTGTATTTTTTTCATAACTATCATCTGGATTAACCCAAAAATCAAAAACTATTTTCTGTCCTGCTTTATCAACTTTAATAGGAAAAGATAGCGGAGGCTTTGGCTCAGGGCTAGATGCTTTACAGCCCGACAATACACAGAATAAAATACTAACAATAAAAAAATATGCTATTTTTACAGTTATCACGAAGTCCTTTTCCTAACAGTTTATTTGTTTATCATTTTCACTAAATAATTTCTGCAACGGATCCCTATCTTTAGGTATCGGGTTTGATTTTTCCTTATTAAGATTGCTTTTTTCAAATGGTGGTTTTATTGATTTTATAGAATCTACATTATCAATTGGCTTCAAATCTCCCTCATGATCTAAGCCTACAAAAGTAACTGGGGTCAGAGCAAACTTAAATCCTGCTATGTTTTATCTACTCAGAACCGAAGGAAGCTGGTTTAACTTTACTCTGACCCCAGTTATTTATTAAATTTAGTAGTAACAAGAGGAGTGTCATTTTTTTTATTTACAACTACAAAGACATTCTTCATTGGGCTAAAGCTATTCATAAGCTCATTAGAAAAAGCTAAAAGCGAAGCCGTCAACAATGAAAAACAAACTAAAAATTTATTCATTTTCTTTGTCATATTAAAAAATACACACACTAAAATTTAGTACAAATAAACAATTGCTATGAATTAATGATTTGTGCGTGAGTTTATTAATTCAAATCTTTGTAAATAGGTTCCATATTTTTTTAACGTCACTCGCAGAAAAAACATTCTTTTTACTAATATCTTGTTTCATCACCAAAAAACCATATAAGAAATTGCCATTATCTAGCTTTGATAGTCCCACATGACATGTTGAAGTCCCTCTGTAAATCAAACCATTATCTAAATCGCAATCAATTTTGGCGGCATAAGCCCCTTGAAAGTTAATATCAAATTGTTCCATTGGGTAATATGAAGCCCCTGTAGTGACAACTAAACCTGAAGCAGGGTTCTCACCTCTGCTTGCAATATCAGGAATGCTCCCATATGGCACAATGCCCACCGAAGATAAGTCATTGTTTCTAGAAAAAAAACAGAATTCGCCTATGAATTTCTTACCAACTTTAGATTTAACATCAAAACAACTACCTTTATCTTCATCTAGTTTTCTCACGTGGCCAATTATAAATTTAACATTCGTTGGGATATTAAGCTGCACCCCCTCACTAGCAAACTCAATTTTTGAGTTTGAAAAAGAGAATGCGCTTGGAACCAAAAAAATGGCCAATCTTAATAAATTATTATACGAGTATTTTTTCATTTATGCTTCATGTCAAATGTAAGACCTGATCCTGTTTTTTATCTTTTTTTTCTTTAATTATCTAAAATTCATTTTGCATGTTTTTGGTTCAAAATTAGAATAG
Source organism: Iodobacter arcticus (assembly GCF_042664895.1). NCBI lineage: Bacteria > Pseudomonadati > Pseudomonadota > Betaproteobacteria > Neisseriales > Chitinibacteraceae > Iodobacter > Iodobacter arcticus. The sequence continues at coordinate 234,545 of NZ_JBHTBQ010000006.1, read as the reverse complement.
TAAGTACTCCATAATTGTTTCTTTTTCAAGATTATTTTCAAATTAATAAATTCATCACCGCACTTAGGAGTTAACTGTTCAAATTTTTTATTTTTATAATCAAAAATATACACGTTATATATTTTGTAGGTTCCCATACCTAAGTCAGTGTAAGAAATAGAAAAATCTTTATATCCATCAAAATTATAATCCTTTACTTGTAAATCAAGTGCTGCTTCATTTTCAATAGGAAAGCTTTGCAGTACCTCTGTATCATTAAAGGTAGTAGTAACAAGAAGAGTGTCATTTTTTTTATTTACAACCACAAAGGCATTCTTCGAAGGACTAAAGCTAATGGGGTTCGTAAGTTCAGCAGAAAAAACTAAAGACGAGATCAATAAAAACAAACAAGTAATTAAATATTTATTCATTTATTCAACCTTCGAAAAATTAACTTTTATTTTGGCTTTTGGAGATGGAGGGGCAATCTCTTCAATACCATTACCAAATAGATCAGAAGTATCTGTAAGATATCTAATCAAATAAGCAGTATATGCTTGCCTTTCATAGTAACCATTGCCGCCACCATTCACTAATTTATTTATAAATCCAACATTAGCGCAGCTATATGCTCTATCTGCAACTCTATTTATGTTTATCCCCTCAGAGAAACCTTTCGATATCCAATAAAAACCACCAGAATCACAAGAAAGAAACATGTTTTCACCGATGATGTCTGGATCATACTTTGGGTGCCAAAGTTCCAACACGCCTCCATCGGATGGATTAAATGAATAATGACGAGATGCTGCTGAAATACGAGGAGCTGTTGGTGTTAGCCTTTCTATATATGCCCTTGTGTTATGTGGGATCATCCTGTACGCCCCATATTGCTTATAGTTACCTGCCCACGTTAATTGCATAATACCTCTGCCATAAAAAGCTGTGTAATACTGTGTAGCAGGATTGGCTGAGTTATATTGACCGAATCCCCATTCATGCATTAGTCGACGTGACCCTCCTAGATCTCGCCATTGTGCTGTTTCCAAAATAACCTGTGCTAAAAAGATTGAAATACGCTGCTTATTTCCTCCAAGGTACTTCCTTATGCATTGATTTAAATATAATCGGTGCCTTGAAATTCGTGTAACTGCAGTTGATTTAGATAAAGAAAATACACTGTTTGGAGAGGTAATTGCTGTTCTTGTTTGTCCTTGTTCTGTATAAAATAAATACTTAGGCAAGGTATAAACCATTTCATTCTCACTTAACCACCCGCACTTTCTAAAGTGCTCGATAAACTTCTTGGGATGAAAGTGCCAATGATCAGCTGTAATTCCTAAATCCGCCTCTGCCCAAAAGCATAAAGCAGTTGTTAGCTTTATAAAATTTTCATACTGGGCTGGATCTAAAGGGGTTTCCAATAAATCACTTTCTGTTTTAATCCATTCATATCTTGTATTTAGTGTTGCAACTTCCCATTCTGTAGGGAATTTGCAGATTGAGCTTGAAAGTCTCTCTGTTATTTTATCCTGCCCCAAAACTTGCACTAACTCTCTGCTGGTATATTTCTTATCACCATCACTATCTAGCCATGCTAATAGAGTTGGCGAATTGCATTGGCTATCTGGTGTTGCATCATCAGCAATTAAATTCCACCCCATCCAGTGAGGAAAATCTGCGTCACTATATTTTTTAATTAACGCAGCATTTAAATTCACCCAGCCTTGCCCGTCTGGATAATTAACTCTTCTCCAATGCGGAGCTGCTCCAGCAGGAATCGCTATTTCATTATCAATATTAATGACTCGACCAAAACGAAGTAATTCATACATAGCACTCGGCGCAATTTCATTACGATTGGCTAGTGTTGTCGCAGCTTTATATAAATTGTATTCGTAATCGGTCTCAATTATTTCATTGCCAATGCAGATATATTCACCCAAAATTTCTGTATTTTCTTGCCGCGTTGACATTTTACAATTGCCTTTTTCAAAGCGCATTGAGATAAATAGTGGTGTCGTGGAGGTATGGGCCGGAGTGCCAGTACCTGTTTGTGAATTTGCACTAGGTTGTGCCGCGTAAAATACAGCTCCCGCAGGAATATAAAAATGCATATCCCCATAAACAACATCCATACGGCCATCTTTACTTAAATCTAGGTCTTCTTCTTCACGACCAACTAATTTTTTTAAATTAGCATCGTCACAAATAATTTCCATATGCATGGCATTTTCGCCATTACACTGGCCGACTGAGCCTAATTCAGTTTTACGATATACGGGTTGATTCTTTTGAACAAATACTTGTTTCAGATGCATATAGATGGAGTAATACTCCACTTGCCCATCAGGGCCTTCTCCAATTTCAGTGCTGTGTTTAATAATCACGCAACCATCATCACTACCCTCATTTATCGCAAGATCAGGCTTTGCATTTTCTCCCGTTAAAGGCGAAGGCTTGCGGGCAAACATCACTTTACCATCTGCAATTGCACGTACAGGTTCACCTCTTGACCCCGCATCGTTGTGTTTAATATGTTGGCCACCATGCCAAGCCAGCAAGCTGCTTATTGGATAATTACCTATAGCTTCAAAGGGCATCAGATCTTTCAACCAATCCTCGTCGGATTGATTGCCCTGAGCTGTTTTAAGTAAAGGAGGACTAATGATCATAGATGTTTGCCAGTATTATTATTCAGAAAATGGGAATGAATTAGGTGGAGTGAATTTGCTTTTAGGCATATTTGGCAGCGCTAGTTTTAAGCTCGCAGGCCCGCTCAATTCATGACTGGCCCCTTTAATGCTCACTTCCCCTGGGCAATGAATCTCGATATTGCCGCCTTTTAAGCGGATATAGCCGCCGCCAGAGGCAAACAGCAGCTCATCCCCTGCGGCGATTGCTACTTTTTCTTTGCAGGCGGTGATTTTTACGTTTTTGTCGGCGGTGATTTCTACGTCGTCGCTTTGCGCTTGTAGCTGGATTTTGCCTTTGGCTGCGATTAGTTTTAACGCGACTTTATCTTTTACCCCTGCCACAAATAGGCTGATATGTTGGCCTACGTTATGTATCCAGCGGCGGCCAGAGGTTTGGTTTGTGTCTCTTTGCGCGACTAAATCTAGGTTGGTGCCTGCGGCGATCGTTTGGCTTTGCGGGCTGGTGATCGCTACGCCATCTTCCCCATGCAGCAGGATGATTTTTTGCTGACCTGCTTGGTCTTTGGATTTTGTTTTGCCGTCTTTGTCGGCGTTGCTGCCTGCTGCAAAGCTTTTGCTGGCGTGCACATGGTGGTGTAGATGGCCGATGCTGGCTTTGCTGCCTGCGCTGTTGTCGGGCTTGACGGTTTTATCGCCTTCGCCGGTTTCGATGGTGTCGGCGAGTTGATTGGTAGCCGTTTCGCCTAGGCTTTGGGCGAGCACAAAGGCCGATTCAAGCTGGCTTTGGGCGGGGCTGTGATCGAGTTGCTTGCCGGATGCGCCGCTTTTGGCTTCGGTGCTGATGAGTAGGCCATTGGCGCGAATCGCGCCTTGTTTATCGCTGCGCAGCTCAAAGCCTTCGCCGCGTGGCTCACCTTTTCCGTCTGTTCTTGGGTGGATTAAATAGCCAAGGTTGAGCTGGGTTTTGCCGTGCTCGCTGGATAATTTGGTGCGAACTTCGCCCTTGCTGTCGTCAAACAATAGCTCGCCGTATTGGCCGCCTTCATGCTCTTTGGTTTTGATGCCGGATAGCGTTTTATTGGCGGGCAATGCGCCTGTGCCGCTGAATGCAGGTGTTTGATGGCTGCCGTTGAAAACCACGCCAGTGATGATGGGGCGGTCGATATCGCCTTCAATAAAGTCGACCAGCACTTCCTGGCCGATGCGCGGGATGAACTGATGCCCAAAGCCTGCGCCCGCAGATGGATAGGCGACGCGTATCCAGCAGGAGGATTTGTCATCAAGATCTGCGCCAAATTCTGGGTGCTCGGCGGCACGCTGCCAGTGGTACTGCACCTTAATGCGGCCTAACTCATCCGTATGGACTTCAGCACCGGCAGGGCCAACCACGGTGGCGGTTTGCATGCCTCGGCTTTTGGGCTTGCTATGCTCTGAATGAGCAAAGTTAGGCGTAATCGGCTGGCCGCGTCTTTGGGCGGTGAAGTTGACTTGATAAGGTTTGGCGGCATCAGCTGCTAACAGGCTAGGCGCGATCAAGCCCAGTTGCTGGGTTAAATCCACGGGTAAATTATTATTGGCAGTGAATTTTAGCTCGGTGACGGCGAATTCTCGTTGTTCGGCGGCATCGTATTCGTGGGCGGGGTGGTCTTCTAGGCGAAACCATTGCCCGGCTTGCAAGCTGCGCAAGGTGCCAGAGCCGCTGAATGATTTCTTTTTTGCATCTGATGCTTGCTGACGTAATTGTGCGTAATGGCTGAGGCCTTCCACATCGCTGGCGTAATACAGCGATTGCGGGTCGTAATCTTCAAAGCTGGCTTGCAGCTGTTGCCCGCCATCGCCTTGATCGATCCGGCTCTCATCAAAGCTTTGTTGAGTGCTGGTGGCTTTGTAATCAAAGCTGGCCAAAGAAACCGAGCTGCTGCCCACTTGCCGCTGACTCTGCCACTGGGTGAGTGCATCACTCTCTTCCGTCGCATCAGCGCGGTGGAATCGCACCTGCATTTCCTGCGCTTCAGGAATAGCAAAGGCGTCGTCAAAGATCAGCAATTGGACCTGTGGATTATCTCCTGCCAGATGAATCCAAGTCCACCCAAGCCCTTCTTCCGCCAATAGTCTTATGATGAAGTCATAATCCGACTCCCTATACTGAGTACAGTAGGAACGTGGCGCGTGCGTGCCGGATAGCTTGAAATCCAGCGTTTGCACGGCGGCAAAGACGGGATTTTTAGCCTGATGCTCGGCCAAGATTTGCTTGACGATATCTGGCACAGATAAATTTTGAAATACGCGTGAAGTGCGGCGGTATCTGAGTAAGGCAAACGGCGGTTCTACCGTCAGCGCGTATTTAGCAAAGCCACCGTCTGAGCCAAGCAATTTCACTTGGGAAATGACACCACAGCGCTCAATTTCGCCACCGTTCGCATCAGCCACCGATAAAACCACCGGCAAACCAAGTAAGGATTTAAGTTCAAGCGCACCGTCGGGGGACAAGCAATCGACTTGATAGCGGTAAGCTTGGTTAAGCCCCTCATTGCCTTCCACTCGCTGCGGCAACAACTGCTCACCCCATGCTGCGCCATCGCCTAACTGTAAAGAGATCAAGCGTTTATCTTGATTAAATGCCGCGGCGAAAGAGGCAAACAGCTGGTTGGGGTGCATGGTTTATTCCACAAAGGGTGAATATGCAGCCTACCTGACACTTGTAATTATTGTCAAAATAATTACCATTACATTCTTTTTTTGTAATTTTTTACGCTTAAATAGTAAGTAAATAACCTTATCTAAGCGCTTACTATATCCAGATCTGCTTTTAAGTAAGGCTTTGAGCGATGCAGGCTGCTGAAATAGTATTTGTCATGGAATGAATCGATTTTTATAGGGTGTACAACGACGCAGTCGTTGCGCACCAAGTGGCGGTGCGCAAGAAAAACGACTTGCACACCCTATGAAAATCAGCTTTTTTGCTAGGTTTTTGTCTTAACTTGATGCGGATAAGGCAAGCTCAGCAATGCCCACCATGCTGCCAGCGTGGCTTGCTCGGCAAGCTGGGTGAAGCTTAGCTCTATACCCGCCCTTCTCCAGCTCTCTTGTAAGCTCATTACCCGAATCGAATCCAGGCCCCAGTCGATCAGATTGTCATCATCGTGTAAATCAGATGCAGGCATTTGCAAGCTGCTGGCGATGATTTTGCGCAGCTCGTCAATCGAGGCAGGCAGACTGCCGCCTTGTAATTGCTGGATTAAAGCCGCGGTGGAGGTGGTGTAGCCGCAGCGCTGCGCCACGTAATCCAGCGCCATTTGGTGCTCTTTGGCAGAGAAATCAGCCAGCGCATCGCCCACAAAGAAGGCTTGGATATCGTTCATAAAGGCATCGCAAGCGGTCATCATGCAGCCGATATGCGCGTAAACGCCGCAAATAATCAGCTGATCACGCCCTTGGCTGCGCATGGTTTCCAGCAGATTGGAGCGCTGAAACGCGCTATAGCGCCATTTAGGCAGCACGGTATCCTGAGGCTGTGGGGCAAGCTCAGCCAGAATACCTTTACGTGCTGGCTGAGCCACGAGGCCCGCTCCCCACATATCTTGCAATAGCCCACGCTCTTCTAAGGTCTGATCCGGCGTTTGCGCGGTATACACCACGGGAATACCTAGCTTGGCCGCCAGATCCAGAATGCGCCTTGTATTGCCAATTAATTCAGGAATAGGCGCGGCAGATTTATCGTAAAAATCAACAAAGTAATCCTGCATATCGTGGATCAACAGCACAGTGCGTTTTGCATCTGGCTGCCAGCTCACACGGTTAGCAGGAAACTCGGTGGGCATTGGGTAAGTACTAATTTTTGGGATAGCCATGTAGATTCTTTTCAGTGTTTAAAGGTCAGTAATGATGCGTAGGGCGGGTGAAACCCGCCTTTGTAGTATGAAATACGACTAAATCGGGGACTTTTACTTCATATACACCAACCAAAATCTAAAAGACCTTTTTAGTGCCTTCGGCACATCGATTTT